>JACPJE010000075.1 GCA_016187725.1 Candidatus Latescibacterota bacterium | reverse complement strand
TGGCACCGCGCTGACTCGTACGCCCCCATCATCATCTGCATGGTCCACATCCCGTTCTCGGCCTGGTTGCGGTGTACCACTCGCTCCTCGATCCAGGCCACCAACTCCTCGGCCTGGGCCGCCATCGGATCCAACTCCTCCACCTCCACCGCTTTCCAACCCCCGGTCCTGGCATTGAAGTACCGCACCCAGCCGTCGTCGAAATCCACCATCCCCTCGCTGCCCTGGACCAGAGCCCACTTGTCCTCCTCCACCAGGTCGGTCTGGAAACTGCCCTGCACCCCGTTGGCAAAACGCAGGAACCCGCCCACGCAATCTTCGCAGCGCACGCTGCGCTCGTACCGGTCGGTCTTGCGCTCCACCTGGGCGAACACCCACTCCACCGCCGGGTCGCCCAGGATGTAGCGCATGCAGTCAAAGCCGTGGCTGGTGGCGTTGAGCAGGCCGGTGCGCCGGGTGTGCAGGACGCGCTCGGGTTTGCCGATGGCCCCCTGGGCGATCAGTTCCTTTGCCTTGACCCAGGCCGGCAGGAAACGCCGCTGAAAACCAATGGCCAGCTTCACCCCGTTGCGCTGGCAGGCGATCATCATGGCCTCGGCCTCCCCGGTAGAAGTGGCCATGGGCTTCTCGCAGAGGATAGCCTTGGGCCGGCGGGCCGCCGCCGCGATGGTCATCTCCGCGTGCAGCGGATGCCAGGTGCAGACGCTGACGATGTCGGGCCGCTCGCGGTCGAGCATCTGCCGGTAATCTGTGTAAGTCTTGGGAATGCCATATCTGGCGGCGAAGCCCTTGCCCTTGGCCCCGTCGCTGTCGGCGCAGGCCACCAGCTCGATGGCCGCAGTTTTGTTGTACCCTTGGGCGTGCGCCCCGCCGATGCTGCCCCCGCCGATGATCGCGGCGCGATAGCGGGTGGTTTTGCGTCCCTTGGTCTTGGCCATATGATTCCCTTTAGCTACTTTGTTGAGTGATTACTTACATTATAAAAAAGCACGCCTCCCCCTCCGCAGTCCGGCGATTGCGCTGGGTGAAGGCCCCGCCCTCATCTCGGACCTTCAAGGTGGCCAGATAGTACCCGCTGCGCCAGGTGTCCGGCACTTCCAAGCTGAAGGCCAGCGGCCAGCCACAGCCGTGCGAAGAGGCGTTGTGATGTAGAGTTCGCCCATATCAGCTCCTGTGTATCAACTGTTCCTCCACCATCCGCCGGCCCTCTTCCAGGTATTCGGCCCGGGTGGCCGGGTCGATGGTGCGCCACACTAGAAACCGTTTGCGCAGTACATTGAGAAAACCAGAATTGAGCCTCCGCCATGACGCCACGTCGCCGCTGATCCGCCGCAATTCCATCTCGATGCGGTAGATGCCGGGGATGTCCTCGGTGGGCAGGGTGCGCAACTCCACCCGCTGGCTCACCCCCAGGTCGTAGGGGGCCAGCCAGGCCATCAGCTCCAGGCCGTAGACCGGATCGCCGCCGCTGCCCGCCACCTTGAACTCCACCCCCTCGGTCATGAAATCGCCCACCGAGCCCTCGCCGTACGCGGCGAAGACCCGGCGCAGATAGGAGCAGACCCCCAGCGCGTCGCTCCTGCCGATGGTGAAGGGGAAATCGAAGCGCCACTCGTCGCCCTCCGGCTCGGGGAAGGTCCAGCGCCGCGTCACGTCGGGCACCGACATATCGGCGGCCCGCCGCGCCGGGTACAATGTGGAGAGCACCACCGTAGCCATGACGATAAAGGTGGAGCTGATCGCCGAGAGCGAGGAGTAGTTCGTGGACATCCCTCCCAGCCACCCGAAGCGCACCATCAGCAGGGTGAGGCTCTGCCCCACCAGGTAGCCCAGCACCGCCCCCACGATGGCGAAGACCAGGGACTCGGCGATGAAGAGGGCGGCGATGTGGTTGGGCGCCAGGCCCACCGAGCTGTACACCCCGATCTCGCGGTCCCGCTCGTACACCGAGCCCATCATGGTGTTGAGCACGATGAGGGCGGCGATCAGCAGCGGCACGATCAGGTTGCCGATCCCGGAGAAGGAGGCCGAGCCCATCGAGGTGTAGACCCGGGTCTTGTCCCCCTGCCCCACGAAGACCGGCATGGCCACCCGCGAGACGAACTCCTCGATGCTGTGCACCAGGCTCTGGCCCTCGGCAAAGCCGCAGATGGCGATCGAGCGCAGGGTGCCGTTCAGGTCGATGACCCGCTGATAGGGCAGGATCACGGTGTTGCTGGCCAGCAGGTGGGCGAAGCTCTCGATGGCCGCCGTGTCCATCAGCCGCGGGTCGAGGTTGGCCATGTCCTGCATCTTCTGGGCCTCGGCCACGGTGTCCACCGGCATCAGGCTCTCGTTGTCCAGGTCGCGCAGTCGGTCCACCGCCTCCCCGGCTATCACCCCAATCACCGTGTAGCGCTGGCCCATCAGCTCCACCTGGGCCCGGCCGATCTCTCCATCGCCGATGCCCAGGATCTGGGCCATGACCTCGGGCAGGATGCAGACCTGTTGTTCGCCGGGCTGGAACCAGCGGCTAGCCCCGCCCACCAGGAAGTGGTCGATGCCCATCACCTCTCTTTCCTCGGGGGTCAGCCCCAGCAGGCCGAAGGCATAGCTGGCCGCCTGGCCGCGGTCCACGTCGATATAGGCCCGGTCGCCGATGAACTGGGCGATGTACCAGGAGCGCGGCGCCACCTGAGCGCGGCCACCGAAGGCGCTGTACACGTAGTCGAGCACCGAGAGCTGCAGGCCCTTCCAGCCCCGGTCGCGCAGCAGCGCCCCCTCGTAGGAGGGGGTGTTGGCGCGGGGGATCTGGTAGAACTTCAGGTAGCTCTGCACCGAGGTGAAGGCCTGGGCGGTGAAGGTGAGCAGGGTGAGGGTGGTCACGGTCAGTAAGGTGCGCAGCTTGCGCTTGCGCAGGTTGGAGACGCCCAGGGAGATGGCCGCGGCCGTGGCGCTGAGCCGGCCGATGTCCGCCTCGTGCACCCCGCTGGCGGCCCGCTTCTGCTGGGCCACCCCCCGGGTGAAGCGCCCCAGGACCATGGCCAGGGCAGTGCCGCCGATGGCGAAGATGACAAAGGCCAGAAAGATGATATAGGGCGAGGAACTGAGCTTGAAGGCCGGGTGGATCAGGCGCATGATCAGGAAGATCCCCACGAAGAAGCCGGCCGCCCCCAGCACCTGCCGCCGCACGTCCCCTGACCCTGCGAAGAGCCGCTCGCAGAAGAAGGAGAAGGGCAGCAGCAGGGCGAAGTAGAAGATCACCCCGTACACCGTGTCGTCGGCCATGCTCTTGATGTCCGGGTACCCGCGCGAAGCCAGGCCCCAGGCCTGGCGGGCCGAGGCGGCGAAGGCGCTGTACTGGCGCTCTGCAAAGTGGGCCCGGGCCTGCCCCAGGGCCTGGCGGGCCCGGTCGTGCAGGCGCAGGAAGTTCTCGTTGCGCACCCCGTAGCGGGCCAGTTGCTTGAGGCGGGCGTCGTTGAGCACCCACATGTCGCGGGCCGCCGCGTAGGCCGGCTGCAGCACCCTGCCCTCCTCCACCGGATAGCCGCGGCCATAGGCCTGCTTGACCCGGGCCTCGTCCACCTCCTCGGGGGCGGGCGGGCGATCCACCCACTCCTCGGGGGCATTGCTCAATAGATAGCGCACCCCGAAGAGGCTGGTGCTCATCAGCGCCTTGACCCTGGCGCCGGGCTTGGCGTAGACCACCGAAGCCAGGGTGATCTTGCCCTCCTCGTTGCTCTGCGACTCCACGAAATCGGCCCCCCAGGACTGGGGTACCCCGTCCCGCTCATCCAGCACCGTCAGGTGGTCCAGCACCGACAAATAGCGGGAATCGACGATCTCGAAGAGGCTCAGGGCCCGGCATTTGAACACCACCTGGAGCATCTCGTTCTCCCACCAGCCCCAGGGCTGCTCCACGGGATAGGTCTCCTTCCCCTCCTGACCCATGTCCGGGGCCGAGGTGATCTCCCCCCCGGGCCCCAACTGATAGGCCTTGATGGTGTTGCTGTACCGGTTGCGCATGATGTCGAAAAGGAACCGGCCCTGGTCGTCGGCCCGCTCCACCATCAGGGTGCGCACCCCGGCCACGCTGTTGGGGCCCAGCTGCTGGTAGGTCACCAGGGCCTGGGACACCGGGGCCTTGGGCACGGCGAAGTTCACGTCGCGGTCGAACCAGTAGATGGTCCCTTTCATGCTGTGGCCGTAGTCCTCCAGTTCCAGCTTGGTGGGCTTGAGCAGATCCGGGTCGCGGCTGGCCCACAACACCATCCCGGCGATGGTCTCCACCTGTCTTTCAAGATTTGCCAGGTCCATGCGCTCGGGCAGGTCCAGCGGGGTGTCCACCCACTGGCGCGCGTCGTTGGGCGTGGCCACTGCCAGGGCCTTCTGGCCCGCAAAGGCCGCCGCCTCGCTGTCGAAGGCCAGGGGGATGGGCATGTAGTTCTTCCAGATGCGCTTGGACGGGGCCACCCCTTCGACGTGGCGGCTGGTGTCGGCGAAGATCTCGTCAACCGCCAGGCTCAGCCGCTGCGAGTAGGGGGTGAGCATGTACTTGAGGTAGTTGTCGGTGGTCCACTTGGGGTTGTAGAAGGTCCCCATGCCGAAGGTGGCGCTGCGGTGGTGGTGGCTGGACAGGTCGAGGGAGAGCATCAGGTCGAAGTCGATGCGCTCGGACGGGGACATGCGCTCGTGGAAGTACTCGCTGCGCCGGCTGTGGCGGTAGAGGAAATCGTTGACCCCGGCCAGGCCCTCGAAGTGGCCGGCGGTGGCCAGGAAGAGCACCGAATAGCGGGGCCGGTGCTCCTGCAGGATCTTTGCCAGCTGGAGCAGGGCGGCGATGCCGGCGGCGTTCTCGGCGCCAGGGGCCAGGGCCGGCACCACCGAGATGGCGTCGTAGTAAGCCTCGATGACAATAGTCTGGTCCTTCCAGCGCTGGGGCGTCTCGCGGCTCTTGGCCGGCAGCGCCTCGTCGAGGCCGGGCAGCCAGCCGTAGACGTTGCGCCCCTGGGCCGTCTCCCAGTCCATGCGCGCCTTGAGCCTGACCCGCACCTCCCGCTGTTCCAGGGCGGCCAGCAATTCCTGGGCGCCCTCCTTGCGGATCCAGAAGCGCGGCACGTCCACCGAGACCTTGAGGAATTTGTCGGCCGCCTGCTGGCGGCTGACCTCGCCCCGCTCGGTGAAGACCAGCGCCCGCGCGCCCAGGGCAGCGGCGTTGAGGTAGTCCTGGCCGCAGTCGAAGTCCAAGAGCACCACGCTGCCCTGCACCCTCTTGCCATCCAACTCGGCCATCGACCCTTTGCCGCCGTAGATCAGCGCCCCCTCCACGCCCTCCTCGGGCAGCGAGGGGGTGCGCACCCCGTTGGGCCACAGGCAGTAGAGCCGTGCCCTTCCCCCGCCCTCGATCTCCAGCTCGGCGCCCTTGTCCACCGGCACCGGCACCTCGAAGTCCTCCACCCGGATGCCCTGCAGCCTCAGTTCTTCGAAGCGCCGGAGAAGGTAGTCGCCGGCCTGCTGGGCTCCCGGGTACCCGGTCACCCGCGAGCCAAAGGAAGATAAGCGCTCGATCTCGGCCGCCACCTCCCCGGCGGAGATCGCCTCGGCCAGGAGGCGGATCTGATCCGCCTCCTCCTGGGGCACCAGCCTGGCCTTCACCGGCGGCTGCGGGGCCCAGCCCATCAGCGCGCTGACGCGCTGGTTGATGGCCACCGGGTCGAAGATCCCCACCGCGGCGATCATGCCTAGCGCCAGGGCCAACAAACCGATGTTCACCACTCTGGACATGGAATCACCTCTCCTGTCGTATTTGACACTGGCTTCGCAGGGGGAATATCTTGTGAGAACTGCTGTTGGCCTCTTTCCCGATACCTCCCATGCCCAAAAATATAGGTCTTCCCCCGACCAGCGGCCTGACCTGGCGCTCTTTAGGCCTCGGGTGTATTCAGGTAGTGCTCCTTTGCCTGGGGGCTCCCTTTGCGATCTGGACCATAGGCTCTTCGGAAATAACCTGGTCGTTCTTCCCTATCGGGGTGGGCTTCCCCTTCATCTGCTTTATCCTCTTCAACATTCTGCTCAAGTCCCTCAACCCTCGCTGGGCTTTGCGCTCCGCCGAGTTGATCACTGTCCTGGTCATGGGCCTGGTGGTCAGCGGCATCCCTGCTTTTTTGGTGGGGTACTTCCTCGCCATCCCCACCACGCCTTATTACTTTGCCTCTGCTGAAAACCAGTGGGATCAGTACGTCCTGCCCTACCTACCCAAGTGGTTGATGCCCAGCAACGAAGGCTTGGCCATGACCTGGTTTTTCGAAGGACTGCCCCTGGGTGAACCCGTGCCCTGGGACACCTTGCTGCGCGCCTGGGCCATGCCGCTATTCTGGTGGCTCAGCTTCATCTGGACCCTCTATTTTGTCTGCTTTGCCCTGGTGGTCATCCTGCGCAAGCAGTGGGTTGAACGCGAGCGCCTCATCTATCCTCTCATGGAGGTCCCCCAGGCTTTGCTCGCCGATACCGGCACCCCAGGGCGGGTACCGCCTGTCATGCGCAGGAGGTTATTCTGGGCCGGTGTGGCCGTCCCCCTTTCCATTGTCCTATGGAACATCATCGGCTTCTTCTTCCACTTCTTCCCCCAGATCAGTTGGGAGTACCCTGTACAGATCGCCCGAGGGTTCCCTCCCGTCAATATCTGTATCTACTTCCCTATCGTCGGCTTCATGTACTTTGCCAACCTCAATGTGTCGTTCAGCATCTGGTTTTTCTACTTCTTCACGCTGCTGGAAGAAGGTCTCTTCAATCGTTTTGGCCTGGGCGTCACCGAAACCAATGCCTTTGTCTGGGGCCTGCCTTCCACTTCGTGGCAGTGCTGGGGAGCGTTCATGGTGATGGTGTTGTGGGGATTGTGGGTAGCTCGCGACCACCTCAAGGAGGTCTTCAGCAAGGCCTGGAACTCCCACTCCCCCATCGATGATTCTCGTGAACTGCTATCCTACCGGGTAGCAGTGAGTGGCCTGCTGCTGGGCTTGGTCTATATGTTGGCCTGGCTGCACCGCGCTGGTATGTCCTACCCGGTAGCCCTCCTCTTCCTGGCCGGCGTGCTGATCGCTTACCTGGGTATCACCCGCCTGGTGGTCCAGGCCGGAGTCTACTACCTGACCACCCCGGTGGTCAGCCAGGCCATGACCATGACGACCCTGGGGACCAGCTCCATCGCGCCGCCGGGCCTGGTGGCTCTGGGATTGTCCTATTCGTTCTTTGGGGATGTGCAGTCGATTTTCATGCCCTCGGCAGCCCACGCGGCCAAGCTGCACGACTTCATGCGCATGAGCCGGCGCGATCTTTCTCTAGCCATCGCCCTGGCCGTAGTGCTGGGATTTGCCGTCTCGCTCAGCAATATTCTCTATATGGCTTACGATCACGGAGCCTCCAACTTCAATTCCTGGGTATACCGCGTCTCCGCCGGGGCCGGGGTGCTCACCTTCGACGATGTCATGGCTAGGATCAAGACTCCCACCCCTCCCAACCTGCAGAAACTGAGCTTCTTGGGGCTCGGCGCCTTGGGCATGACTTTTTTGACCTTCATGCAGTACCGCTTCCCCTGGTGGCCCCTGCACCCCATCGGCCTGGCCATCGCCGCGGTGTGGATGATCCGCCGCCAGGCCGCGGCCATCTTTATCGCCTGGGCTGCCAAGAGCACCATCATGCGCTTCGGCGGCTTCGACCTCTACCGCAAGGCCACCCCCTTCTTCATCGGCCTGATCGCCGGTCACTTCTTAGGGGTGGGCATCTCCTTCATTGTGGACGTGATCTTTTTCCCCGGCACCGGCCACCCCATCCTGCACGGCTAGCGGTGGGACCAGAAGCTCCGGCAGCAACGGAACCCCATGTCGATATCGGTGGTCAACGGCCAGCAGGACTGGCGCAGGGCGCCGCGTCTCAGAACACCACTTGGGAGATGGCCTTGGAGATCAGCGCCACGGCGATGGAGGTCATGCCGATCAGGCCCACGCCGCAGGAATAGCCGGCCAGCAGGATGGGGGCGTACGAACCCCAGCGTTCCTCGCCGAAGCGCTGGCGCAGGTAGCAGCGCCCCAGCAGCGCGCCCAGGAAATTGGGGATGGCGAAATGGGGCCACTGCCCCAGGCCGCCCACAAAGCCGTAGAACAGGCCCATGGGCGCCCCAAGTGCTCCCAGCGCCCAATACAACAGACCGCTGAAACCCAGGCCGGCGGCGATGTACTCCCAGTTGATGATCTGGGTCACCATGCCCTTGGCCGCCGTCCCCGGCAGGGTGGACTTGGCCCAGAAGGCCTGCATGGTGGCGTGGAAAGGCCAGAATTTCTGCACATAAGGGTAGGCCGAGGAGGGGATGGGGCCCAGCTTCCAGATGAAGGACCAGAAGAGGAAGCTGCAGGCGAAGAGGATCAGCAGGGCCAGGGCCGTCATCTTCACCAGGCTGTCGAAGCGGGTGCGCGTCAGTTCGAGCTGCTTGAAGGCCTGGGCCTCAT
>JACPJE010000074.1 GCA_016187725.1 Candidatus Latescibacterota bacterium | reverse complement strand
TCCAGGTCGGTCGCCCCCACCGGGTCCTTGCCGCCCACCAGGTGCCAGGCCGGCAGGCGGTTGGGGCGCGGGCGGACCAGGTAATCGGCGGGGTA
Organism: Candidatus Latescibacterota bacterium; assembly: GCA_016187725.1. Lineage (GTDB taxonomy): Bacteria > Latescibacterota > UBA2968 > UBA8231 > UBA8231 > SICG01. Next base: position 15,265 of record JACPJE010000074.1, on the reverse strand, counting down.
CTTGCCGGCAAAGGAGAGGCTGCTGCCCGGGGCCGGCTCGATGAAGTGGGCCAGGTCGGCATTCATGAAGCCGGCGTGGTAGGTATCGTACACCGGGAGCTGGTGCAGCGCGCCGTACGCGTCGTGCAGGGCCAGGTCGAAGGCCGCGTTGCAGACCAGGGCTGCCAGGTAGGGCAGGGGCTGGGGCCGGCCCTCGTTGAATTGCTCCTGTAATTCGGGGAGGGCTTCCTCCAGAAAGGCGTGGCCTACCTCCAGGGCATGGCCCTGGACACCAAAGCCGGGCCAGGCCCGGGCCAGTTCCAGGCAGAAGAGCTGCAGGGCCTGGTGGCGCTCTTCGTAGGGCAGGGCGGAGGGCCAGACCCACTGCACGCTCAGCGGGGTCTCGCCCCAGCCCTGGGCGCTTTTGCCCTGGCGGTCCTCCACCCGCATTCTCACGCGGGCGCAGGTGACGTGGGTCAGGGTCTCGCTGCCGAACTTGAGGGGCATGCGGGTGCGGACCGGCAGGAAGTAGAGGGCAGCGGAGCACACGCGGATATCGGTTGGTTTGGCCACTGGATTCACCGGGGTTTTTGCCTCAAACATAGGCGGGGAGACAGGGCGCGGCAAGGAGGGAGGGCAGCTGGAAACAACAGGGGGGAAGCGACCTGAGCCGCCTCCCCCCTTTGGGTATCAGCACCAACCAGGGCTCAGGCCGCCGCAGCCACAGCGCCGCCACCGCTCTGGATGCGCATGCCGTAGAAGGAGCGCCACACGAACACCATCGCGGCGAGCAGGAAGATCCCGGCCAGGACGTGGCTCAGATCGCCCTGTCCCTGTCCTACCAGGTACACGCCCAGCTCGACGGCCAGCAGGCCGAAGAGGGTGGTGAACTTGATGACCGGATTCATGGCCACCGAGGAGGTGTCCTTGAAGGGGTCGCCCACGGTGTCGCCCACCACCGAGGCGTCGTGCAGCTCGGTGCCCTTCATCTTCAGTTCGGTCTCGACGATCTTCTTGGCGTTGTCCCAGGCCCCGCCGGCATTGGCCATGAAGATGGCCTGGAAGAGGCCGAAGAGGGCGATGGAGATCAGGTAGCCGATGAAGAAGAAGGGCTCGACGAAGGCGAAGGCGAGGGTGGAGAAGAAGACGCCCAGGAAGATGTTGAACATGCCCTTCTGGGCGTACTGGGTGCAGATCTCCACCACCTTGCGGCTGTCCTCCATCGAGGCTTTTTCCGTGCCCTCCAGGTGGATGTTGCGCTTGATGAACTCCACCGCGCGGTACGCGCCGGTGGTCACCGCCTGGGTGGAGGCGCCGGTGAACCAGTAGATCACTGCCCCGCCGACCATCAGGCCCAGCAGGAAGGGCGGGTGGAGGATGGAGAGGTTTTCGATGCCGTGGGTGAGCTTGTGGGTGAGGGCCATGATGATGGAGAAGATCATGGTGGTGGCGCCCACCACCGCGGTGCCGATGAGCACCGGCTTGGCCGTGGCCTTGAAGGTGTTGCCCGCCCCGTCGTTCTCCTCCAGCAGTTCCTTGGCCACCTCGAAGTTGGCGTCGAAGCCGAAGTCGCGCTTGAGCTCGGCCTTGACCTCGGGCACGGCCTCGATCATCGACAGCTCGTACACCGACTGGGCGTTGTCGGCCACCGGGCCGTAGGAGTCCACGGCGATGGTCACCGGCCCCATGCTCAAAAAGCCGAAGGCCACCAGGCCGAAGGCGAAGATCGCCGGGGCGTCCATCAGGGCGCCCAGGCCCATGGTGCTCATCCAGAAGGCGATGGCCATCAGGCCCATGATCGCCATGCCGATCCAGTAGGAGGAGAAGTTGCCGGCCACAAAGCCGGAGAGGATGTTGAGGGAGGCGCCGCCCTCGCGCGAGGAGGCCAGCACCTCGCGCACGTGCCCGGACTTGGTGGAGGTGAAAACCGTCACCAATTCGGGGATGATGGCGCCGGCCAGGGTGCCGCAGGAGATCACCACCGAAAGCTGCCACCACAGGTCGGTGTTGCCGCCCAGCTCGGGGATGAGCTGGCTGGAGAGGATGAAGGTCAGCACCACGGACACGATCGAGGTGAGCCAGACCAGCTGGTGGAGCGGGGCCTCGAAATGGAACTTCTGGACATCGGTGTAGCGGGTTTTGCTGATCGCCTCGTTGATGAGGTAGGAGGCCCCGGAGGCCAGCACCATCATGACGCGCATCAGGAAGATCCAGACCAGCAGCTTGGCCTGCACCGCCGGCTCGTTGACGGCCAGGGCGATGAAGGAGATCAGGGCCACGCCGGTGACGCCGTAGGTCTCGAAGCCGTCGGCGGTGGGACCCACCGAATCGCCGGCATTGTCGCCCGTGCAGTCGGCGATCACGCCGGGGTTGCGCGCGTCGTCCTCCTTGATCTTGAAGACGACCTTCATCAGATCGGCGCCGATGTCGGCGATCTTGGTGAAGATGCCGCCGGCAATTCTGAGGGTGGCCGCGCCCAGCGACTCGCCGATGGCGAAGCCCAGGAAGCAGGCGCCGGCCACCTCGGAGGGGATGAAGAGCAGGATGGCCAGCATGAAGAGCAACTCGACCGAGATGAGCATCATGCCCACGCTCATCCCCGCCCGCAGCGGGATCGCCATGACCGGCAGGGCCTTGCCCGCCAGGCTGGCGAAGGCGGTGCGCGAGTTGGCCAGGGTGTTGATGCGGATGCCGAACCAGGCCACCCCGTAGCTGCCGCCCATGCCCACCAGGCTGAAGAAGAGGATGGTGGCGATCCTGGGCGCCGTCAGCCCGGTGAGGGAGAAGTAGACCAGGATGATGGCGCCGATGAAGGCGAAGAGGATCAACAAGAACTTGCCCTGCTGCCGGAGATAGGCCTTGCAGGTCTCGTAGATGATGGCCGAGATCTCGGCCATGGTCCGGTGCACGGGCATATTCTTGAGGGCCTTGTAGTTGGCCAGGCCGAAGAGCATACCCAGGACACAGACTACCAGGCCGGAGAGCAGGATCTGGCTGCCGGTGAAGCCGAAGAAATCACCCCCGCTGAGGTCGGGCAGTTTGATGTTGACTTCACCGCCGGGGCGGTGCCCCGGTGCCGCAGCACCCTCCGCCAAGGCGGCGGAGGCGGAAAAGAGGAAGAGGCCCGCTCCCAGGACCACGGTCAGGAGCGCCGGCAACGCGCGCCGGGATGAATACAAGGTATGGAGCATGGTCAGAATCCCTCCTGTAGAGAGTAGCGCGAAAGAACGCCGTGACTAGCTATAAAGGTGACGAACAGAAAAAAACAAAAATAATGGAATTTGGGAGTCTGGGCTAATTTTTTGGTGCCGGCCGGTATCCCTCCCAGGCTCCCTGTGCTTCAGGCCACCTGCGGAGGCCCAGTGTAGCCGATGCTCTCCCAGCCGGCCAGGTCCCCCCCGCGCAGGCGATAGGGATGGGGGAAGAGGCGCAGGGAGCGGTCGGCCAGGGGCAGGGCGATACGCTGGTGTTTGCGGTAGGCTGACTGCTTCAGGGCGATGGCGATCTCCAGGACCTGGCGGTAGTCGTGGCCGCTGCAGCGGGAGTCCTCGCCGGTGTCGAAGGCCCTCATCAGATCTTCGATGAGCGGGATGAAGAAGTCCTGGGGCGGGGGCTCGTCGAGGAAATCGGGGAAGACCGGCGTGGAGGAGGTGCCCTTGCCCTGTACCAGCACGGGCCGGGGGTGGCAGATCCACACCTGCCCCTCCTCGCCGGTGAGGGAGACCTGGCAGGGGGCGCGCCGGTCGGGATTGGGTGGGGGGACTTCGCAGACGATGCCGCCGCTCAGGCCCAGGAGGCCGTAGGCCGGGCAGTCCACTTCGGTGTCGTCGGCCGCCTCCGGGTTGGCGAAGGTGGGCAGCGGGGGCAGGGTCCAACCCTCCACCCATTCCACCTCCCTGCCGGCCAGCAGGCGCATCAGCACCAGGTCGTGGCAGGCCCCGCCCGAGACCTCGCGCTCCAGGCCATTGGGCATGGCCACCTCGGTGAGGGGGCCGATATTGCCGGCCCTGATCCAGTCGATGGTCTGGGGTACGTAGGGGGGGCTCCAGCGGGCCGTGCCGCAGCCCAGGATGGTGCCCAGTTCGCGGCAGCGGCGCACCAGTTCATCGGCCTGGGACAACTGGGCGGCGATGGGCTTTTCGCACGAGACCACCTTCACCCCGGCCTCGGCGCAGCTCAACACCACCCCGGCGGTGTAGGCCACCGGCAGGATGGCGGAGACGATGTCGGGCACCTCGCGCTCCAGCAGTTCCTCCACGTTGTCGAAGACCGCGGGGACCCCGTAGTGGTCGGCAAAGGCCTGGCGCCGGTCCCTGGCGCGGTCCACCAGGGCGATCACCTGGCAGCGGGGGTGCTGGGCATAGGTGCGCAGGTAGTGCCGGCCCCAGGTGCCGGCGCCCCCGACTACTGCCACGCGGTATTTTCTGCTCACCTGCAGGCGTCGTGTTTCGGTTTGCTCAGTTCGGGAAGGGGTCCCAGCAGTGCCCGCGCCTGTTCCAGCTGGGCCCGCAGGGCCTGGGGCCCGGTGCCGCCCTCGATGTTGCGCAGGCTGAGGCTGCGGCGCAGATCGAGCAGGGCCAGGGCATCTTCGCCGAAGGCGGGGGAGTGGGTTTTCAGTTCCTCCAGGGTCAGGCCGCGCAGCGTGCGGCCGGCGTCGAGGGCGAAGCGCACCAGCCGGCCCACCGCGTGGTGGGCCTCGCGGAAGGGCAGCCCTTGGCGGGCCAGGTAGTCGGCCAGGTCAGTGGCCAGGGCCGCGTCGTCCACCGCCGCTTCCATGCGCGCGGGGCGCAGTTGCATGGTCTGCCAGGCCCCGGCAAAGACCTCCAGGCAATCCTGGACGCTCTCGAAGGCGTCGAAGAGCGGTTCCTTGTCCTCCTGCAGGTCCTTGGCGTAGGTGAGGGGGAGGCCCTTCATGGTGGTCAGCAGCGAGAACAAATCCCCGTACACCCTGCCGGTCTTGCCCCGCACCAGCTCCAGCGAGTCGGGGTTCTTCTTCTGGGGCATCATGCTGGAGCCGGTGGAAAAGGCGTCGGCCAGCTCGACAAAGCCGAATTCGCGCGCCGACCAGATGATCAGATCTTCGCAGAAGCGGCTCAGGTGCATCATCAGGATGGCCAGGGCGGCCAGGGCCTCCAGCAAAAAGTCGCGGTCGCTGACCGCGTCGAGGCTGTTGGGGGTGACCTGGCTGAAGCCCAGCTCCCCGGCCATGAACTGGCGGTCGAGGGGGTAGGCGCTGCCGGCCAGGGCCCCGGCCCCCAGAGGCAGGAAGTCGGCGCGTTTCCAGGCGTCCGCCAGCCGGCCCTGGTCCCGCTCCAGCATCCAGAAGAGGGCCAGGGCGTAGTGCCCGAAGAGGATGGGCTGGGCCTGCTGCAGATGGGTGTACCCGGGCAGGATCACCTCCAGGTGCGCCTCGGCCGAGTCGGCCAGCACCGCCTGCAGGTGACGGACGCGCAGACGGATGACGGCGATGGCCCCGCGCAGGTACAGGCGCTCGTCGAGGTTGACCTGGTCGTTGCGGCTGCGGCCGGTGTGCAGCTTGCCGCCCAGGGGCCCGATCAGCTCGGTGAGCCGGTGCTCCACCGCCATGTGGACGTCCTCGAGGCCGGCGCTGAAGGGGTGGCCCGGGGCCGAGAATTCGGCGCGCACCTGCTCCAGGCCCGCGCTCAGGCGCGCGACCTCCTCGGCAGTGAGCACCCCGGCCCGTTCCAGGGCGCGGGCGTGGACCTGGCTGCCGGCGATGTCCACCTCCAGCAGCTTGCGGTCGAAGCCGATGGAGGCGTTGAAGCGCTCCATCAATTCGGCGGTGGCGCCGGCAAAACGGCCACCCCACGCTTTTTCGTCCCCGCTCATGCCTGGTGCAGGATCTCGTCGAAGACGTCGACTACCTCGTCGAGGTGGCTCTTGTCGGTGACCAGGGGGGGCAGGAAACGCACCACGTCGGGGCCGGCCGAGGCCACCAGGATCTGCCGCTGGCGGAAGGCGGCGAGGTACTCGGCGGCCGGCTTTTGGGTCACCACCCCCACAATCAGGCCCCGGCCCCGTACCTCCTTGAGTTGCTCGGGCCAGCGGGCCACCAATTTGCCCAGCCGGGCGTGGAAGTGATCGGCCCTCCCCCGTACCCCCTCCATGAAGCCAGGGGCAATGAGTTTGTCGAAGACGGTCAGGGCCACGGCGCAGGAGACCGGGTTGGCCCCGAAGGTGGCGGCGTGGTCGCCCGGCTTGATGAGGTCGGCCACCTGCTGGCGCAAGAGGGCCACGCCGATGGGCAGGCCGCCCCCCAGGGACTTGGCCAGGGTCATGAGGTCGGGCTCCACTCCGTAATGCTGATAGGCCCACAGCGAGCCGGTGCGGCCCAGGCCCACCTGTACCTCGTCGAAGACCAGCAGCATCCCCCGCTCGTCGCACAGCCGCCGCAGCCCGGCCAGGAACTCCTGGGTGGCCGGGTACACCCCCCCTTCGGCCTGCACCGGCTCGACCAGCACGGCGCAGGTCTGGTCGCCGGCCAGCCTCTCCACCGCGGCCAGGTTGTTGAACTCGGCGAAGTCGATGCCCGGCAGCAGCGGCTCGAAGCCCTTGTGGTACTTGGGCTGGCCAGTGGTGGAGATGGACCCATAGGTGCGGCCGTGGAAGGAGTTGTGCATGGCGATGAAGCGGTACTTGGGCTTCTGCTCGAAGGTGGTGTTGCCCCACTTGCGGCAGAACTTGAGCGAGGCTTCCCAGGCTTCGGTGCCACTGTTGCAGAAGAAGACCCGGTCGGCGAAGGAGTGCTCCACCAGCTTTTGGGCCAGCCGCGCCGAGGGGATGGTGTGGTAGAGATTGGAGACGTGCATCAGTTTGGCGGCCTGGGCCTCGATGGCCTTGAGCACGTCGTAGTCGCCGTAGCCCAGGGCGTTGACCGCCAGCCCGCTGACAAAGTCGAGGTAGCGGTTGCCGTCCAGGTCGAAGAGGTACACGCCGTTGCCCCGCTCGAGGACCAGTTCGGGCCGGCTGTAGGTCTGAAGGATGTACTGCTGCTCCAGGGCGATGATGTCTGCAGTGCGCATTTTTCGTTCCCCTTTCGGATTACTGGACGATCTGGGTGCCGATGCCCTCGTTGGTGAAGAACTCCAGCAGCATCGAATGCGGGATGCGGCCGTCGATGATGTGGGTCTTGCGCACCCCGGCCTTGACTGCCTGGACGCAGGCGCCCACCTTGGGGATCATCCCCCCCTTGATGACGCTGGCGGAGACCAGGTCGTCCACCTCCCGCACGTGGATGGTGGAGAGCAGCGATTGCTCGTCGGCCGAGTCGCGCATGATGCCCTTGACGTCGGTGAGGAAGACCAGCTTTTCGGCGTGCAGGGCCGCGGCGATGGCGCCGGCGGCGGTGTCGGCGTTGACGTTGTAGCTGCCCCCGCGCACCCCTCGGCCGATGGGGGCCACCACCGGGATGGTCCCCTCCTGGATCAGCTCCAGCAGCGGGGTGGCGTCGATGCGGGTCACCTCGCCCACAAAGCCCAGATCTACCTTCCCCTCGGGGGTCTGGGCGAAGTGCTTGCGCACGTGCATGACCCCCGATTCCTTGGCCGAGACGCCCACCACCCGGGCCCCCAACTGGTGCACGGTTTCGACGATGCCGGCGTTGATCACCCCGAAGAGCACCTCCTCGACCACCTGCATGGTGGCCTTGTCGGTCACCCGCAGGCCGTTGACGCGCTTGCTCTCGATCTTCAGCTCCTGCAGGCGCTGGTCGATGGCCGGCCCGCCGCCGTGGACGATGACCGGCTTCATGCCCACGCTCTCCATGAAGACGATGTCCTGTAACACGGGGTCGATCTCGCCTTTATCCATCATGGTGCTGCCGCCGTACTTGATCACCACGGTCTTGCCCCGGAAGTCCTGGATATAGGGCATGGCCTCGATGAGGGTGGCGGCCTTGTCGATATAGACCTGCAAGTCGGTCATGGGGCCAGATCTCCGGTGATTTCCCTGAGGCGCTGGAGCAGCGCCTCAGCGTCCTGATCAGCCGGGGCAATAATCAGGATGGTGTCCTCCCCGCCCAGCGTGCCCAGGATCTCGCTCCACTGCATGCGGTCGATGGCGGCGCACAGGCTCTGGGCGTGGCCGGCCAGGGTCTTGACCACCACCAGGTTCTGGGCCCGGACCGCCCGCACCTGGTAGTCGCGCAATTCCCGCTCCAGCAGGTGCAGGTCGCGCGGGGCAGCGCCGGCCTCGGGGACGGCGTAGCGGAAGCCGCCCTCGGGGCGGGGCATGCGCACCACCCCCAGCTCGCGCAGGTCCTTGGAGAGGGTGGACTGGCTGACCTGGATGCCGCGGCGGCGCAGGGCCGTCGCCAGCATCTGATGGGTCTCCAGGTCGGTATCCTGTAAGAGTTCGCGGATCCTGGCCTGGCGGAGTTCCTTGCCCTTCATAGTCGATATTTATTCAAAAAAGGAAATAATTATTTGGATAATATAGGCGGGCCCGCCGGCAGTGTCAAGGAGGAATTTACGGTTTCTTGGCGGCCGGTTCCTTGCGGGTCATCAGTTCGGTCAGGCGCTGCTTGAGCTGCTGGGCGCTCAGGCCGCGGGTCAACTCGCCGGCGATGGCCAGGGAGACGGACCGGCTCTCCTCCGAGACCACCACGCATACGGCGTCCGACTCCTGCGACAGGCCCAGGGCCGCCCGGTGGCGGGTGCCCAGGCGTTCGTCCTCCACCTCCTCGGCCAGGGGCAGGGTGCAGCGGGCGGCCACCAGGGTCTCGCTCTGGATGACCACTGCCTGGTCGTGCAGGGGGGAGCGGGGGGTGAAGATGGTGGTCAAAAGATCCGCGGAGACCTCGGCGTTGAGCGGCACCCCCGACTCGATGATGGGGCCCAGGCCCACCTCGCGCACCAGCACGATCAGCGCCCCGTACCCGCGCTCGCTCAGCTGGACGGCCCCGGCCACCACCGCGTCGATAACCCGGTTGGACTCCTTCTTGTAGAACCAGCTCATCACCTGGCTCTGGCCCAGGGAGACCAGCATCCGCCGCAATTCGGCCTGGAAGAGGATGACCAGCATGATCAACAAGATCGAGCGCACCTGATCCAGGAGCCAGGCGAAGGCCTCCATTTGCAAGAGGGGCGCGGCCAGGGCCACGCTCACCAGCAGGAAGAAGCCCAAGAGCATCTGCGAGGCTCGGGTGCCGCGGATCAGGCGCATCAGGCGGTAGAAGATGAAGCTGACGATCAGGATGTCGAGGATGGAGATCAGCGAGACCGGCAGAAAGCCGAAGAGATGGAAGAGGACCAGCTTGTCCTTGAGCACCAGCGCCTCCCCCTGCTCAGGCCCGGGCCACGGCCTGGGCCACGCGCACGGCCCGCACCGTCTCTCTGACGTCGTGCACCCGCAGCAGGTGGACCCCCTGGGCGGCGCACAGGGCCGCCACTGCCAGGCTGCCCTCCAGGCTCTGGTCCGGGCTCAGGTCCAGGGTCTTCCAGATGAAGGATTTGCGGGAGGCGCCCACCAGCACCGGGCAGCCCAGCCCGGCAAAGACTTCGAGCCGGCGCAGGAGGGCGAAGTTGTCCTGCACCGACTTGCCGAAACCCAGGCCCGGGTCCACGGCCAGGGACCCGATGCCGGCCTGCCGGGCCGCCGCCAGGCGCTGGGCCAGGAAGTTTCTGACCGTGGCGGCCGGGTCGGCCGGGTCCGGGGTGGGAGGAGGGCGGTGCATCAGGATCACCGGGGCCCGGTGGGCAGCGGCCACCTGGGCCAGCTGGGGGTCGGCGCGCAGGGCGCTGATGTCGTTGACGATGTCGGCGCCGGCCTCCAGGGCGCGGCGGGCTACCTCGGCCTTGGTGGTGTCGATGGAGATGGGGATGTGGCTGTGGCGGCGCAGGCCCTCGAGCACCGGCAGCACGCGCCGGCATTCCTCATCGGCGCTCACCGGCTGGCGTTCTCCATAGAGGGGCGGGCGGGTGGATTCGCCGCCGACGTCGAGGAGGTCGGCCCCTTCCTCCACCATTTGCAGGCCCCGCTCCACCGCGCGTCCGGGGTCCAGGTAACAGCCGCCGTCGAAGAAGGAATCGGGGGTGGTGTTGAGGATACCCATGATCTGGAGGCGCTCCTGGAAGTCCAGGGTCCGGTCGCCCAGTTCCCAGATCATGTCTGGCCGGCCTCCGGGGCCTGGGGCTGCGGCTTTTCGCCGGCTTTGTCCCCTTCGGGGACCTTGTCCCCTTCGGGGACCTTGTCCCCTTCGGGGATTTTATCCCTTTCAGGGACCTTGTCCTCTTCGAGGATTTTATCCCTTTCAGGGACCTTGTCCCCTTCGGGGACCTTGGCCGGCAGCCCGGCCAGGATGCGGTCGATCTCACGGCTGTCCAGCACCTCGTACTCGAGCAGGGCGCTGGCCAGTTCGTGCAGTCTGGCCTCGTTGGTCTTGAGCAACTGGGTGGCCTGGGTCTCGGCCTCGACCACCAGCTCGCGGATCTCCTGGTCGATGGTCCGGGCGGTCTGCTCGCTGAAATTGCGGATGCGCGAAAACTCCTTGCCCAGGAAGACGTGGTCGTCGTCGTTGCCGAAGGAGAGGGGGCCCAGGCTCTTGTTCATGCCCCATTCGCACACCATGGAGCGGGCCAGGGAGGTGGCCTGCTTGTAGTCCCCCTGGGCGCCGGTGGTGCGCTCGCCAAAGACCAACAACTCGGCGCAGCAGCCCCCCAGCGAGGTGACCAGGTGGGCCTTGAGGCGGGACTCGGAGATGGAGTGGCGCTCGTCGGCGAGGAAGGAGACCATGCCCATGGTCTGGCCGCGCGGCACGATGACCGCCTTGTTGATGGGCGGGGCCCCGGGCACCAGCTTGGCCACCAGGGCGTGGCCGGCCTCGTGATAGGCGGCCAGCTTCCTGTCCTCCTGGGTCATCACCAGGCTCTTGCGCTCGGCCCCCAGCATCACCTTGTCCTTGGCCTCTTCCAGATCCTGCATGGTCACGTTGTCGCGGTTGCGGCGCGAGGCCAGCAATGCCCCCTCGTTGACCACGTTCTCCAGATCGGCCCCGGCCAGGCCGGGCATGCTCTGGGCCAGGTGCTTCAGATCCACGTCGGTGGCCAGCGGGGTGTTGCGGGTGTGCACCTTGAGGATGCCCTCGCGGCCCCGCACGTCGGGCAGGCCCACCACCACCCGCCGGTCGAAGCGGCCCGGGCGCAGGAGGGCCGGGTCCAGCACGTCCGGGCGGTTGGTGGCGGCGATGAGGATCACCCCGTCGTTGGACTCGAAGCCGTCCATCTCCACCAAAAGCTGGTTGAGGGTCTGCTCGCGCTCGTCGTGGCCCCCGCCGATGCCGGCCCCCCGGTGGCGGCCCACCGCGTCGATCTCGTCGATGAAGACGATGCAGGGGGCGTTGACCTTGGCCTGCTCGAAGAGGTCGCGCACCCGCGAGGCACCCACCCCCACGAACATCTCGACAAAATCTGAACCGCTGATGCTGAAGAAGGGCACCCCGGCCTCACCGGCCACGGCGCGGGCCAGGTGGGTCTTGCCGGTGCCCGGCGGCCCGATGAGCAGCACGCCCTTGGGGGTGCGCCCGCCCAGGCGCTGAAATTTTTTTGGATCTCGGAGGAACTCGATGATCTCCTCCAGTTCCTGCTTGGCCTCGTCGGCACCAGCCACGTCCTGGAAGGTGGTCTTCTTCTTGTCCTCCATCAGCAGTTTGGCGCGGCTCTTGCCAAAGGAAAAGAGGCCGCGCGGTCCGCCCTGCATCTGGCGCATCATGAAGATCCAGATGCCGATGAAGAGCACCCAGGGCAGCACCGTGATCAGCACGCTGTACCACTGGAAGGGTTTTTCCTTGAAGACGAAGGTGAGCCCCATCGCCTCCCACTCCTGCTTGGTGGCCGCGTCGATGGGGCCCAGGTTGACCACGAAGCGCTGGCCGTTGCGCAGGGTGCCGTGGAACTCGGAATCGCCGATGATCTCGGCCTGTTCGATGTAGCCGTTGCGCAGGTGCTCCCGGTACTGGTTGTAGGAGATGACCCGGGCGTCGGATGGCATGCTGCCGAAGAACTTGAAGGCGAAGACCAGCACCAGGAAGAAGAAGATCCAGAAGGCGCGGGTGCGCATGGGCCGGCGCCAGCGCGACCGGGAGCGGTCGTCCTGGCCGGGGCGCAGAGGGCGGTCTTCCCTGGGGCGCTGGCGCGCTTCAGGGCCTTCCCGCGACGGATCTTCTTTTCTGTCCATGCTCCTGGCTTCTCAACTTTCCCACTGCATTTCCAGCAGCAAGAGCCGGCGGGTGTCCTGCCGGACCCTGAAGGGATGGCCGATCTCCAGGCCGGCCACCCAGGCGATCTGGTCGCCAGAGGTCAAGAGCAGCAGCTCGTCCCTGAGGATGCGAGGCCATTTGCGGTCGATGAGGAAGTCGCTCAACTTCTTGCGGCCTTGCAGGCCCAGGGGCTGAAAGCGGTCTCCAGGGCGCGGGCTGCGCAGGATCAGAGGTTCGGCCAGCTGGTCGGCATCGAGGGCTGCACACCAGGCGCCCAGGCGCTCCTTCAACCCGGGGAAACGCGCGGCCGGCAGCGATTGGGCCACCAGGGTGCAGCGCCGGGTGGGGACACGGGTCTGGCCGGGGCTCTGGACCCTTTCCGCTGCGGGCGGCAGCTGGCCGCGGCGCAGGATCAGGCGCTCGCCTGCCCGCTGCATGCGCCAGCCGGCGCGCAGGGGCAGGAGGCCGGGGGCTGGCTGGCGGGCCAGCTCCAGCACTGCTTCTAGCTGGGCAAAATCAAAAGGCCCTTGGTCTTGGGCCTCGAAGAGCGTCCTCACGATCCGCCGCTGTACAGCTATATGATAATTTATGAGCGCAGGGGCAGCAAGGACAATCTTGAGGGCTGAACGCTCGCAAACGACTGTCTGCAAAGCTTGTTGCGCCAGCTCTGCCAGCAGGCTGTCCTCGGCCTGCAGGATCCGGGCCGTCCGCCCCAGCGCCTGGACCAGCGCGGGGTTGTAGCGCGCCTGTAGCTGGGGGATCAGTTCGCAGCGCACCCGGTTGCGCACAAAGCGCAGGTCGCGGTTGGAAGGATCCTCGCGAAATGCCAGTCCCTCGGCCCGGGCATAGGCTGCCAGGACGGGGCGTTCGATCGCTAGCAGGGGGCGCAGGTACCGTCCCTGGCGCACCGGGTGCATGGCCCCCAGGCCAGTGGCACCGCTGCCGCGCAACAGGTGCATGAGCAGGGTCTCGGCCTGGTCGTCGGCGTGGTGGGCCAGGGCGATGTACTGGCAGCCGGTGGCCCGCGCCACCTCGTCGAGGAACTCGTAGCGCAGCTGGCGGGCCGCCGCCTCGAGGGAGAGCCGATGGCGGCGGGCGTGCCCGGCCACGTCCCCGCTTCCACCAGAAAAGGGCAGACCGCGGGCGGCAGCCAGTTCGGCGGCGAAGCGGCTGTCCGCCCCGGAGCCGGGGCGCAGCTGGTGGTCGAAGTGAGCCACGCACAGCCCGGTGCCCAATTCGTGCCTGAGCTGGTCCAGCAGATCCAGCAGGACGGTGGAGTCGAGGCCCCCGGAAAGGGCCAGGAGCAGCGTCTCCCCGGCCCGGACCCCGGCCACCTCCCGCAGGAAAGCGCCCACCAGGGCGCGCAGTTCAAGGGGCGACATGACGGCGGGGTGGGGCGCCAAGGGATGGAACGGGTATTGCTTTGCTCAGAGGTCACTCCCTGCTCACTGTGCCGCGCCACCGGAAAGGAAAACCCATGGCTGCATCTTCCAATAAGCAACGCATCGACCGCATCAAGGTCCAGACGGCACGGATGCTGGAGGTGTACTCACTCCTGCAAACCGAGTTGGAGCGGAGCGAACAACTCGGCATCTCCCCCGACGACCGCCAGCACTTGTCCCTGGCCATCGACACCATCGCCGGCAGCATGCGCCAACTGCAGGACCATTTTTCTCCCCCGCCAGAAGATAATTCCTCCCTGCGCCCGAAAAGTATAGACGAAATCCTCGACGCGGTCCTGAAGTGGCAGATGGCTCGGGAGCAGGAGTGATCCTGGGTCTCAGGGCGGGACCAAGATCGAGTAGGGAAGGGTCCAGTCGCTGAGGCGGTTCTCCGCGTTTCGCGCCCGGGCCCGGTAATAGTAAGCCGTGCCGCGCACTACGGTACTGTCCAGCCGGCTGGTGTCCGCGGTGTGCGGCAGGATCGCCACATAGTCCGCATTCCGGGTGCTGTTGGCCACGGTAGTGCGCTGGACTTCATACTGCGCGATCCTCCCCTCGGGCGCATCCCAGGAGATGAGCACCGCCAGCGCCTGGGTCGTGTCGGAAGGGGTGGAGATGGAGAGCTTCAATAGGTGAGGCGCGGCTACCCCGTCGGTGGTAGCGAAGAGCACGGTCGAGAGTGGGCTTGCATTGCCACTCTCATCCAGGGCTTCCACCTGATAGTAGTAAGTGGTTCCGTCAGCCAGGGCCGTGTCGGAAAAGTTCGTACTCGCCGAGTTGCCGACCGGCAAGAAGGGACCGGAGCCGACCTCGGCTCGGTAGATCTGGTACAGGCTCAACCCGGTCAACGTGGCGCCACCCACATCGGTAACTGGCGCCCTCCAGGAAAGCTGGAGACTCCCGGATAGGTTGGCCACCGGAGCGATGTCGAAGAGTACCGGCGCTGCCGGGGGCCGGGTATCATGCAGGGTAGCGGCGCCGGCGAATTCCGACAAGGCGCTTTCTCCTCTAGTAGTGACGGCGCTCACTTTGTAGAAGAAGACCTGCCCGCCTGCCAGGTTCGAGTCGATATAGGCAGTGCGGCCCGTGGTGAAGGGCGCACCTTCGGTACCTGCCAGGCGCGCGTACGCCCTGTCAGAGCGAGTAGCGCGGTAAACATTATAGCCCGACAGATCATCATTGAGATTGCGATCCCAACTTAATTCGATCTGCTCGATGTCGCCGGTGGCTGTCAGTCCGGAAACAGGGAGGACTCCAGGGGTCGTCGCCGAGATCAGGGAAGACAGAGGACTGCTGTGGCCCGTTCCGTCCAGGGCAGCCACGGCGTAGAAATAGGTGGTGGCCTCCTCCACGCTCTGGTCTTTATAGGTCTCTTCAGCCGCTGCCACGGTGTCGATGACCACCAGGCTGGTCTCACTCTCGCCCCGGTAGACCACATAGAAGGCCAGGCCGCTGAGGGGGCTATCGTCGCGGTCGGCCAAGGGGGCACTCCAGCGCAGTTGCACCCCTCCCACCTGCCCCACCCCCCCCAGCCCCTCGGGAGTGGCCGGACCCACCAGATCCTCCAGCGCCCTGGCCCCGCGGAAGGTGGAGGGCTTGCTCTCCAGGCCGGCGCCCACGGCGGTCACCT
>JACPJE010000284.1 GCA_016187725.1 Candidatus Latescibacterota bacterium | reverse complement strand
CGAGCGCAAGTTCAGGATCGAGGCCCTGCGCAGCGGCCTGGCCTGGACCCAGCGCGACTGGCTGCAGGCCACCGCCGATACCGGGGTGGGCAACCCGGCAGCCGCCACCGCCGAAAAGGGCCGGCGCTGTCTGGAGGCGCTGGGGCGCAAACTGGGCGCCTTCCTGACGGAACTAGCCGCCGCCAACCCTGAGGACCTGTACGAGAAGGGTTGAAGCCCAGGCCATCCGTGGGTATATTGTAGGTAGGCCTCCACAGGAGCAGAGCCATGGAAAATCAACGCGACAACGAAAAAGAATCCGCCTCCGACCAGGAGAGGGAGAGCCGCCGGGAGTTCATCAGCAAGCTCCCGTACATCGCCCCGATGGTCCAGACCTTTCTGCTGAGCGAGACGGCCTTTGGCAGAGATGACGACGATGACCACGGCGATGACGATGACGATGACGATCACGACGACGACGATCACGACGACGATGACGACGATGACGATGACGACCACAACGGGCGAAGGAGACGGCGCAGGATCTCCCCCCATGACCGGGGCCGGGGAAGGGGAAGGGGAAGGGCCCGGGGAAGGGACCGGGATTGAGCATGTCGCGCTTTATTGACAAAACCGCGATCGTCACCGGCGGGGCCAAGGGCATCGGCCGGGGGCTCTGCCTGGCCTTCGCCAGGGAGGGGGCGCGGGTGCTCTGCGCCGATGTGGACGAAAAAGCCGGCGCCCAACTGGAGCAGGATGCCGCCGGCCTGGAAGGCCTCATCCGCTTTCAGCGGGCCGACGCCTCTTCGGCGGCTGACTGCCAGGCCCTGGTCCACAGCGCCACCCAGCAGTGGGGCGGGGTGGACGTGCTGTGCAACAACGTGGGCATCCAACCGCCCGACAGCTACGTGCCGGCCCACGAACTGCCCGAGGAGAAGTGGGACCGGATCATCGACGTAAACCTCAAGAGCTGCTTCCTGATGGCCAAGTACTGCGTGCCGGTGATGAAAGAGCGCGGCGGCGGGGTGATCATCAACACCGCCAGCGTCCAGGGCCTGCAGGCGGCCAAGGGAGTTTCGGCCTATGCGGCCAGCAAGGGGGGCATCCTCTCCCTCACCCGCCAGTTGGCCCTCGAATACGCCGCCGATCACATCCGGGTGCTGGCCGTCAACCCGGGCACCATCGACACCCCGCTGGTGGACGAGGCAGCGCGGGGCATGGGGCTCAAGAAGGAGGACCTGGTGGGCTCCTGGGGCAAGGCCCACCCCCTCGGCCGCATCGGCCAGCCCGAGGACGTGGCCGGTCTGGTGCTCTTCCTGGCCAGCGACAAGGCCTCCTTCATGACCGGCGAGAATGTCTGCGTGGACGGCGGGATGATGGCCAAAGGCGCCTGGGCCGGCGACTGATCCCGGGCATGCCCAAGGCCCGGTGGTTTTTGCTGCTGCTGCTGGCCGCCCTGTTGCTGGACCACCACGCGGTACGCCTGATCCTGGCGCTGACGGTGGGGCAGCGGGGCCTGGGCCAGGCCTGGGCTGAAGCCTTTGCCGGCTTCACCCTCGACCGCTACCTCTTCTTCACCCTCTTCCGCTTCTTCCCCTACGGCATGCTGGCCCTGGCGGTGCTGCGCATGGCCCGCACCCCCTGGCGGGCGGCGATGCTTCCCGTCCTGCTCGGCGGGCTGGTGGCGATCGCCGCCTTCCTGGCCTGGGGCATCTGGGAGGCCCTCCTGCCCATCTACACCGGCGAGCACCCGGAGACCACCCCGGCCCTTGCCCTGCTCTTTCTCTCCGTAGGCGCGGTGCCGGTGGGCGCCCTGGGGGCATTGGCGGGATATTGGGCGATGCTGGTGCGGAACTCCTGGTCCAGGCACCGGACCTGAGGTTCAGCTCAACGCCGCCCGCAACTGCCGGGCGATGACCACCTCGTCCCCTTCCCACACCGTTCCCAGATCAAAAGCGAGGGCGCGTTCCTGCACCCCCACCCAGATGCTGGGCTGGCCCTCGCGCAAGCGGGCGGCCACTTGGGCGGCGCTCTGCCCGGCCAGCTGCGCGTCGAATTCCACCCGCAGCCAGGGGGCCTCGCCCGCGGCCGGGGCAAAGGTGAGCCCGGGCAGGCCCTCCAGGGCCTGGCGCAGGCCCTGGCCCCGCCGGCCGGAGGCGGCAAAGCGGGCCTGGTGGTCCATGCTCAGCCATTCCCGCAGCGCCGCCACCACCCCCACCACCTCCTGCCGGTCCAGTTTGAGGGGCCGGCCCGCCCCGGGCAGGCTGTGCTTTTCGAAGGCGGCAAAGCTGTGGAAGCGGGCCGCCTCCACCAGGTCGGCCCGGCCGCAGAGGATGCCGGTGGAATTGGGCGCGCCGATGTACTTGGCCCCGTACCCCACCAGGTCCGCCCCCCAGGCGCTGTACTTCTTCAGGCCCTCCACCGGGTACACGCGGCTGGCCGCGTCGACGATGACCGGGATTCCGCGCCGGTGGGCGAGCTCAATGGCCTGGCGCAGCGGCACCAGCCCCTCGCGTTCGTCGTGGGCCGGGTAGAGCAGGGCCAGGGTCTGCGGCCCCAGGGCTTCCTCCAGTTGTGCCGGCGTGGTGCCCTCAGTGCTGCCGGCCTCAGCGATCAGGGCGCCGGTCATGCGCACCACCCGGTCGTACTTGTAGCGCTGCCCCTGCTGGATCACCACCTCGCGCTTGAGCCCCTCGGTCTCGGGGAGGCGGGCCATCTTTTCGGGGTCCTTGCCGGTCATACAGGCGGCCGTGCCCAGGTACAGGGCAGCGGCGCAGCCGGGGGTGACCAGCGCCGCCGGGCAGTCCAAGAGCCCGGCGATGATCCGCCCGGTGCTCTCCAGCAGCTGGTCCATGTCCACGTAGTAACGCGAGGCCAGCTGCATGGCCGACTGCACGGCGGGCGAGGGGGTGGACCCGCCCAGCATGGTCATGTGGCCCAGGGCGTTGATCACCGGCCGGGCGCCGAGTTCGGCGTAGAGGTGCAGGGCGTCTTGGCTCATCGGGAATTCTCCTCGGGATAGAACTGGCCATAGGTTTCGGCCGGCAAAAGCAGCAGGGGCCGGCCATTGTGCTCCAGGCGGAACTGCAGCAATTCGAAACCGGCGCGGCGCCCTAGTCCACTCTCCAAAAGGGGCGGCCTGAGGAAGGCCGGATTGAGCAGGGGCTTGCGCGGAAATTCGAGCACCTGCACTGCCTCGTCCGCCGCCAGACCCGCCTGCTCCCTGGCCAGCGCCAGGGCGGCCTGCAGGCCGCCCAGCCGGTCCACCAGGCCCTTGCCCAGGGCCTGGGTGCCCGACCACACCCGCCCCTGCGCCACCGAGTCGATGGCGGCCGGACTGCGGCCCCGCCCCTGCGCCACCCCGGCGACGAACTCGTCGTACACCGCGCGGATGGCCCGCTGGGCCCGGGCCTTTTCCTCCGGGTCCAGGTTGCGGTCGGGCAGGGAGATGCCCAAAAGCGGCAGGGTGGCCCCGAAACCCAGGTCGGCGTGCCGGCCTTCCTGCACCTTGTCGGTGGCCAGGCCCAGTTTTTCCTTGAAGCCATCGTTGTAGAGCCAGCCGCCGATCACCCCGATGGAGCCGGTGATGGTGTTGGGCGCGGCGAGGATGGCGCTGCCGTTCATGGAGAGCTGGTACCCGCCCGAGGCCGCCACGTACCCCTGCGAAACCACCACCGGTTTCCGCTCCCGACACTTGCGCACCGCTTCAGCCACCAGGTCGCCGGCCAGGGGGTCGCCCCCGGGCGAATCCACCCGCAGCACCACCGCCCCGATGCGCGGATCATCGCGCACCTCGACGATTTCCTCGGCCAGCTCGCGCGCCTCTATACCCTTGTCCAGCTCGCACAGCCCCAGAGCATAGACCAGGGCGATGCGTCGGGGCTCGCCCCAGGCCTCATCCTGGGCGAAGGGATAGGCCTCGGGTTTGCGCAGGGTGCGGCTGCGCCCCTCCAGCTCCCCCACCACCTGATCCCGCTCCTCCCAGCGGCCCAGCCGGTCCACCAGCCCCGCTGCCAGGGCCTCCCTGGGCAGGAAAAACGCCTGCTGGTCCACCAGGCTGTCGAGGGTGCCCGGCGCCAGCCGGCGCGCCTCGCCGATCTCGCCCATCACTAGCTGGTAGTTGTCGGCCAGCAGCGCCTGGAGCTGCTCGCGCTCGGCGGGGGACATGTCCTGCCGGGTGTAGGTCTCAAAGAGGGATTTATACGGGAAGAGGCGCCATTCCTCGAAGCCGATGCCCAGCTGGTCGAGGACTCCCTTGAAATAGGTCTGCCCGGCCACCATGCCTTCCAGGCTCAACTCGCCGGCCGGGTCCAGCACCAGGTGGTCGGCCACCGAGGCGAAGTGGTAGTCCTCCAGGTCGGGCCGTTCTATGTAGATCACCACCTTCTTGCCGACCACCCTTAACCGGCGCAACTGCTGGCGCAGTTCCCAGGCCATTTCGGGGTTGGCGCGCATCCCTGCCGCATTGACGACCAGGCCGCCGATCTGCGGGTCCTCCTCGGCCCGCTGGATCAGCTCCAGCAGCTCCCGCAGGGTGTGGCCCGGATCGAAGAGGGCGAAGCGCCGGTGCTTGACCGGCCCACCCAGCTCCAGTTCGAGGTACTGCCGGCGGGGGCTGACCCAGTCGCGCAGGGCGCTCTGGCGGTAGGCGCCCAGTTCCACCGCGTACACGGCGTAGGCGTGCTCCCCGTCCCGGTCGAAGCGCGACTGGGTGTGGAGGGCTGCCTGCCCCAGGCCTAGGCGCAGCCCCAGGCTGAGGGTGCGGTTGTCGAAATAGCGGCCGGTCAGGGTCAGGCCGGGGCGCAGGGTCAGGGCCGCGCCCACGCTCCATTCCCCCTGACCGCCGGCCCTGCGGCTGGCCCTGGCCCCGTCGGCGAAGAGGGTGAGGCGCTCGTCCCCCCAGGGGCGCAGCGACAAATCGCCGCTCAACTCACGGGACCTCAGCGAGGGACTGGCGGCCACCACTCCGCCCAGGGAGAGCTGGGGCAGGGGCCGCAGTAGCCCGCCCAGCACCCACAACTGAGCCCGACCTCTGGTGGACCAGCCGTACCCCAGCCCACTGCTCAGGCGCCGGTCGCCGACCCCCAGCGAGAGGTGGTAGCGGGTCAACCCATCGCGGGA
Source organism: Candidatus Latescibacterota bacterium (assembly GCA_016187725.1). GTDB lineage: Bacteria > Latescibacterota > UBA2968 > UBA8231 > UBA8231 > SICG01. The sequence continues at coordinate 21,050 of JACPJE010000284.1, read as the reverse complement.
CTCCTGCTGGTGGATGGCCGCAAACCCCAGGCGGTGAAAACTGGAAAAGATGCCCCACTGTTCCGCCGGGGCCCCGGACCAGGCCAGGGTGGTCTCCAGGCCCTGGGCATAGCTGAGCAGGGCCGGATTGGCGTACCCCTGCAGACCCGTGCCCAGGCTGCCCGGAGGGGTGAGCAGGAACTCGCTGCGGCTGGCGTAGGGCGCAAAGGCCTGGGCGGAGAGTGGCAGCAGGCACAGCAGCAGGACACCGATCCGGATGCGTTGCGCTTTGGGGTTCTTTGTCCGATCTTTCACAGCGTTTTCAGCCAAAGGAGGAAGACGTGGAAGAGATACCCCGGCTGCCCGACCAGTACCTGGAAAAAGCCAGGGAGATGGTGGCCAGACACAAGGCCAAGAAGAACTGCAAGCGCTGCTACGACCGGGGCTGGCTGGGCGTGGACCAGCACAACTTATTAATCCCCTGCGCCAAGTGCGTGGCCGGCGACGCGCTGCTGGCCGAGTGGCGTCAATTCGTCCGCGACACCCCCGAACTGAGCCAGCTCTACGGCGACTACTTCGAGCAGGAGGAAGAGCAGAAGGATCAGGAACAGACCCCGCAGTCGTCCAGACTCACCTCTCCTCCCGGAAGTAGCTCAGATCGCCCTGGCCCTCGCGCAGGATCTGCGGCCGGTCGCCCACCAACGAGATCACACTTGACGCAAGCACCGGGAGCTCGCCGCACTCCAGGATGAGTTCCACCTCCCCCCCCAGATCCGCCTCCAGCTCCTGCGGCCCGGTGCGCACCTCCTGCCCGCTGCGGTTGGCGCTGGTGCTCAGGATGGGGTTGCCCAGCAGGCGCACCAGCTCCATGGGCACCGGGTGGTCGGGGATGCGCAGGCCCACGGTCTGCTGGCGACTTTGTAAGATTCGCGGGGTCTCGCGGGTGGCCGGCAGCACAAAGGTATAGGGACCGGGCAAAAAGCGCCGGAGGATGCGGTACGCGTAGTTGGAGACCTGGGCGTAGCGGCTGATGTGGGTCAGGTCGGCGCAGACGAAGGACATGGGCTTCTTGGCGTCCCGCCCCTTGATCTGGCGCACCCGCTCGATGGCCCGCTTGGCAGTGATGTCGCAGCCCAGGCCGTAGATGGTGTCCGTCGGGTAGACGATGATTCCTCCCCCCCGCAGCACCTCGGCGGCCCGGCTCAGGTGCCGCCCCTTGAGGTGATCTGGGTCCAGGTGCAGGACTTCGGCCCTGGCCACGATCAGCCCTCGGCCACGAGTTTGGCTCCCCAGCCCTGTTCCACGGCCTGGCGCAGCTGATAGGGGCGCAGTTCTTTCAAGTACATGGCGCAGGTCCTCCTCGGGGTCAGAATATAGGCGGGCGACAAAATGCCTTCAAGTGAAATGCACACCATCATCGGCACTGCCGGCCACATCGACCACGGCAAGACCCTGCTGGTCAAGGCCCTCACCGGCATGGACACCGACACCGCCCCCGAGGAGAAGGCCCGGGGCATCACCATCGAGCTAGGCTTTGCCTTTCTGGGCGACCAGGCCACCCTCATCGACGTGCCCGGCCACGAGCGCTTCGTCAAGACCATGGTGGCCGGGGTCAGTACCATCGACATCGCCCTGCTGGTGGTGGCCGCCGACGACGGGGTCATGCCCCAGACCCGCGAGCACCTCGACGTGCTGCAGCTTTTGGGCATCGAGCGGGGTCTGATCGCCCTCAACAAGACTGATCTGGTGGAGGAGGACTGGCTGGCGCTGGTGGAGGAGGATTTGCGCCAGCTGGTGAAAGGCACCTTCCTCGAAGGAGCGCCCATCGCCCGGGTCTCGGCCCACACCGGGGCCGGCGTCGATGCGCTCAAACAGCTCCTGCTCTCCCTGATGGCCCAGACCCGCGCCCAGCGCCAGGGGGGCCCCTTCCGCCTGTGGGTGGACCGCGCCTTTCTGGTCAAGGGCTTCGGCCTGGTGTGCACCGGCACCGTCTGGTCGGGGACTCTGCAGAGCGGCGACCACGTGGAGTTGGCCCCGGCGGGCCGAAGTCTGAGAGTGCGCGGCCTGCAGCAGCACGGCCGCGAGGTGGACCAGGTGCAGGCCGGGGACCGGGCCGCCCTCAACCTGCCCGGGGTGGAAACAGGCCAGATCGTCCGCGGCGACGCCCTGGTGGCCCCCCAGTACTTCCGCCCCACCCAACTTTTGGACGTGCGCCTGCGCCTCTTGCCTTCCTGTCCCAAGGTCCTGGAGACCCGATCCCGGGTGCGCCTGCACCTGGGCACCGCTGAGGTGATGGCCAGGGTGGTGCTGCTGGAGGGCCAGACCCTGGAGCCGGGGTCCAGCGCCCTGGCCCAGCTGCGCCTCGAAGCCCCCCTGGTGGCCGCCTGGGGCGATTGCTTCGTGATCCGCCGCTATTCTCCGCCCCTGACCATCGGCGGGGGCCGCATCCTCGACCCGCAGCCAATCAAGCACCGGCGCAACGAGGCCGCGCTGCGGGAACACCTGGGGGCCCTGGAACAGGAGAACCCGCGGGCAGTGGCCGAGGCCATGCTGCGCCTGGCTCCCGAAGGGGCGCGGCCCTGCCTGGCCCTGGCCGGCGAACTGGGGCTGGGATTGGAGCAGTTGGAGGAAGTGTTGGGCGCTTTGGGCGGGAAGATCGTGCGCGTGCAGTTGGGAGGACTGCCGGCGGCCATCCACGTCACCCAATGGAACGCGCTGCGCCAACGGGCCGAGGAGACGCTGGCGGCCTTTCACCAGGCCCAGCCGCTCAAGGCCGGCCCCAACCGCGAGGAGTTGCGCAGTCTGGCCGACCGCCGCGTCGCCCCCGAACTCTTCGACCAGGTTTTACAAGATTTGGAGCGGAAGGGCCGCATCGCCGGCGAAGGGGCGGTGGTGCGCGCCGCCTCCCACCAGATCCGCTTCTCCGCTGAAGAGGAGACCCTGCGCCAGCGCCTGCTCGACGCCCTCAACCGTTCCTCCCTGGCCGAGGTACCCGACGCCGAGGGCCTGGCCAAACTCTTGCAACTGGAAACTAGAAAGGTGGATACCCTGCTCAAAGCGGTGATGAGCCTGGGCGCCGTGGTGCCCCTCGAAGGCGGCCTTTTCCTGCACGCCCAAGCCCTGGAGCGGGTGCGGGCCCAGCTGCGCTGTTATCTACAGGAGCAGGGCTCCGTCACCGTGGCTGCCTTCCGCGACCTCCTGGGCGCCAACCGCCGCTGGTCCCTGGCCCTCTTGGCCCACTTCGACCGCGAGGGCCTCACCCAGCGCCAGGGGGATCTGCGGGTGCTGTGCGACTGATACAGCGACTGCGGCGGGGAGATGACCCTGAAGGCTTTTCCCGGGGAGTGGCTGGGAAGGGAAGTCCGCGTGGTGGTGGGCAGGGTAGCGGAGCCAGAGCAAGCGAGGCGCAACACCATATAAATGGTGTTGCGGGGGTGGGGCTGTGGGGCAGCCGAGCGCAGCGAGCGAGGGTGAAGGACGCGCCTGGGGAAAAGCCGGAGTGGGTCGCTCCCGACGCCAACCTTTCAGCGTCCTATTTCGGTGTTCGGCGCGAGCGTTTCTTCGGCCTGAACACGTCCACGATGGCCTTGAGCACGCCGATGATGGCGCCCAGTATTCCGAAGATCACGCGGAAAATGCGCCCGACGAACTCCCCGAAGATGGCGATGAGGATCTTCTCGATGAAACTTAGGACCTTTTCCACCACCACCATGATATTCAACAGCAAGTAGAATATCACCGGCATGAAGACCAATACTACTACCACAGTAACACCCCGTATGTCCAGATTCAGAAAATCCATCTTTTCATCCGCCATTTGATGGATGAGATGGAGCTAAGCTCATGTGTATCAATATCCTCGATCTAGTCCGGTCAGTCAAGCCTGGATCGACCTCCCCACGCCACTAGCGGCGCCACTGTCCCTCCACCCCCCTGCGCCGGGACTCCCCTGTCCCTAATTCCACACCTCCTCCCAGGTATCCAGCCCGGCACGGATATTGCCTGTCCATCTCCCATTGACCATCCCCCCAGGAGGTGGACCATGGATTCCCGCCAGCGCCTGCTCCAGACCCTCCGGCACCAGGAACCCGACCGCGTGCCCTTCGACCTCTCCTCCACCCCCGTGACCGGCATCCACCGCGAGGCCCTGGTGCAGCTGCGCCGGGCCCTGGGCCTGGAAAAGCGGGAGCCGCGGGTCTGGCACCTGATGCAGCAGCTGGGCTGGGTGGACGATGACCTGCACCAGGCCCTGGAGACCGACGCGCGCGGCGCCCGGCCCGATGCCCAGTCCACCTGGAAACTGGTCCTGCGCCAGGAGGGGGAATACCGCTATTGCACCGACGAGTGGGGCATCACCCGGCGCACGCCCATAGAGGGCGGCTACTACTACGACCTGTGCGCCTCTCCCCTGGCCGGGGCGCAGAGCGTCGCCGACATCGAAGGCTACGCCTGGCCCGACCCGGTGGACCCGGCCCGCTTTGTGCATCTGGAGCAGGCTGCCCGGGCCGCCCGCCAGGCCGGCAAGGCCTTTGTGCTGGGGGGCATCAGCCCTGGCATGCTGGAGATGGGCCAGTGGCTGCGCGGCTACGAGAACTTCTTCTGCGACCTGGCCGCCGACCGCAAGCTGGCCGAGGCCCTCTGCGACCGGATCATCGAACTCAAGCTGCGCTACTGGGAGGCGGCCCTGGGCCGGGTGGGCCAGTGGGTAGACGTGGTGCAGGAGGGCGACGACTACGGGGCCCAGCGCAGCCTGCAGGTGGACCCCGGCCTGTGGCGGGAAATCTTCAAGCCCCGCCTGGCCCGGCTCCTGGCCGGCATCAAGAAACTGGCGCCGCACGCTGAACTTTTCTTCCACTCCTGCGGCAGCCTCATCTCCATCCTCCCCGACCTGATCGAGGCAGGGGTGGAGATCCTCAACCCAGTGCAGGTGGCCGCCGAAGGCATGGACAGCCGCGAGTTGAAACGCGAGTTCGGCTCCTCCCTCACCTTCTGGGGCGGCGGGGTGGATACCCAGCAGGTGCTGCCCACCGGCACCCCCCAAGAGGTGCGCGACGAGGTGCGCCGCCGCATCGACGACCTGGCCCCGGGGGGCGGCTTTGTCTTTGCCGCCGTGCACAACATCCAGGTCGACGTGCCCCCCGAGAATATCCTGGCCATGCGCCAGGCCCTGCGCGAGTACGGCGGATATCCCCGTTCCTGAAGCCGCTCACACCTCCACCTGGATGGCGCTGCCGCTCTCGTAGCGCCGCAGCCCCCGGTGGAAGGCCGCCAGGCCCAGAAACAGGAAGACCAGGGCCGCGCCGGTGAGCTGGACCAGTCCCTGCCAGGTGAAGGAGCGCACGAACTCGGCCGGCACCGCCCCCATGAAGGCCGCCGGCAACACGGTGAAGAGCACCAGCTTGGCCGTGCCGTCAAAGAGGTCGAGGGGATAGAGGGCAAAGCTGATGATGGCGTTCATGGCCTGACTGCCCACCAGGCCGGCGTGCCCCATCCAGAAGGCCAGGCTCTGCACCAGCACCATGAAGCCCAGGAACACCGCCATCGCGAAGACCACCCCCAGCACAAAGCGCAGTACCTCCGCCGCCGAACCGGGCCCGGACAGGGCAAAGCTGAGGCAGCCGTACAGGAAATCCCCCAGGCCGCTGGCCACGCTGCGGCTGGCCATGGCGTGCAAAAGCGCCGGCCGCGGCAGGGACAAGTAATAGTCGAGCCGGCCACCGGCGATCAGTTCGGCCAGGCGCAAGGCGTTGCCGAAGAGGTACACCGCCAGGCCGAAACCACCCGCCGCTACCCCAAAGAGCACCAGCATCTCGTGTACCCCCCAGCCACGCACTGCCGGAAAACGCTCGAAGAAGAGGATCCAGAAGGTGAAATAGATGGCGTTGTTGAGGGCCATGCCCACCACCTGGGAGAAGAAGGCGCCCCGGTACTCCATGGCCGCCAGCAGATTGGCCTTCCATAAGGCGCCCAGAAAACGCAACTGTCCCATAGCTTCATCCTCCGTTGATGTTCAGGTGCGCCACACTGCGGCGGTACCCCAGCCACAAGAGCCCACCCAGCACCACCAGCCAGAACCCCTGACCCGCAAAGAGCCCCAGGAAACGCCCCTGGTCAGGGGCCACGAAACAGCGCGCCGGCCCGTACACGATGTACGCGAAGGGCAGGTACCCCGAGGCAGTGCGCAGCCAGTCGGGGAAGAAATCCAGGGGCACCAGCAGCCCGCCCAGGATGAAGGTCATTTTGGAGTAGATCCACTCGAAGGCCGAGACCTCCTCGGCCACAAAGGCCAAAAGCCCGATCATCGCCCCGATGCAGAAGTCGATGGCCCAGGCCCCGGCGATGGCCGGCAGCACCAGCGACCAGTGGCCCAGGTCCGGGGGCGGGCCGACCATGATCCAGGTGAGCGCCCCGCCGGCCAGCGCGTTGCACAGCAGGCGCAGGGCGCTGTCCCCCAACCCCACCCCGGCCTGGTAGAGCAAAAAATTGTAAGGCCGGTTGAGCAGGTAGGCGATGCTGCCGCTTTTCACCCCTTCGGCGATGGCCGCGGAAAGGCGCGGCCGGCTGAGGACGATGACCTCGGCGATCATCAGGTACCACAGGGTGTCCCGCCGCGAGAGCCCGGAGATGCGCTCCTGGCCCGCGCTTTCGTACGCCGCGGCCCACAGATGGGAGAAGATCCACAGGAAGAGGACAATGGTCAGGCTGCGGCTGAGCAGGTCGGCCGGATAGGACAGACTGTGGACCAGCTGGGTCTTGAAGATGGCCCAGTATTTGGCCAGGGCCCTCCTCATGGCGGCGTCCCTCCTTCCACCGGCTGCAACTGGCCCGCTTCCTGGTAGATCTCCCTGATCACCTCTTCGAGGGCCGGCTCCGAGATCACCAGGTCCACCAGGTTGCCGGCCCCGGCCAGCTGTTCGACGATGGCTCCGGCCGGGGTCTGGCGCGCGTCGAAGCTCAGCACCACCTCGCCCTCTTCCAGCCTGAGCACCTCGGCGCCGGCCACGCAGAAATCCGGCGCCAGGGGCCGCTCGTACCGGGCTTCCACGTGTTTGAACTTCAGGTAGCGCTTCTTGAGTGCGGCCACCTGGTCGTCGAAAACCGGCTGCCCGTGGTTGACGATGATCACCCGCTGGCACAGGGCCTCGATGTCGCCCGCGTCGTGGGAGGTGAGCAGCACACTCACCCCCTCTTGCTGGTTGAGACGGCGGATGGCCTCGCGCAGCCGCTGCTTGGCCACCACGTCCAGGCCGATGGAGGGCTCGTCCAGCAAAAGCAGGCGCGGACTGTGCAAGAGCGAGGCCACCACCTCGCAGCGCATGCGCTGCCCCAGGGAGAGCTTGCGCACCGGGATATCGAGCAGGTCCCCGATGGCGAAGATCTCGGCCAGCTCGCCGATGCGCCGGCGCAGCGCCCACCTCTCCACCTCGTAGATCTCGCCGAAGAGCAGAAAGGTGTCGATGGCCGGCAGGTGGTACCACAGCTGGGGCCGCTGCCCGAAGACGCTGCCGAGCTGAAAGGCCAGCCGGCGCCGCTCTCGCCAGGGGACCAGCCCCAGCACCCTGGCCTCCCCGCTGCTGGGGTGGAGGATGCCAGTGAGGATCTTGATGGTGGTGGACTTGCCCGCCCCGTTGGGGCCGATGAAACCCAGCAGCTCCCCCTCCTCCATGGCGAAGGATACCTCCCGCAGCGCTTCGACCACCTGCATCTCGGGCCGCACCAGGGCCCGCAGGCTGCCCCGGAAACCGGCGGCCTTGTGTTTGGCGAGAAAAGTCTTGCTCAGGCGGCGTACTTCAATAGCTAACACGGCAAACTCCCCAAAAAAAAGCCCGCTGTCGAAGGCTTTTCGACGGCGGGCGGGCAATGGGAACGAGTGGTTCAATCTAAGGCTCTTCCCTCCATTGCGCGCCGCGCGCCGCGATGAGCATGACGGTCCGGACGAAACCCATGGTCCAACCCTGGGGCTGGAGGGGGTAGAGGGGGGCGGCAAAGGCTGAGTACATCACAAAAACTCACTGAAAAGTGGAGGCGCGTGTTTTCAAGATACCATAAGCGCTGCTGCAAAGTCAAGTCGAACCTCGCCCTCCGGTGGCCCCGCCGGGGCTGGTTTAATAGATTCTACCTCAACCCTGATGAGGCCCTCAAAACGACAAAGGAAGAACAGATGAGCGAAATCCGGATAGGATTCATCGGCTGCGGCGGCAATGCCACCAGCCATATCGGCCGCGCCCTGGAGATGCCCGAGGTCCAGGTCGCTGCCCTGTGCGACACCAGTCAGTCGAGTTTGGCCAGAGTGCAGGAGCGGTACCCGGCGCTGGCGGCGGTCCCCACCTTCACCGATTACCGCCAACTGCTGGATCAGGTGGGCCTGGACGCGGTGGAGATCTCCACCCCCCACACCCTGCACTTCGAGCAGATCATGGCTTCGCTGGACAAGGGGCTGCACGTGCTCACCGAAAAGCCGATGGTCTGCAGCGTGGAGCACGCCCATGCGGTGATCGAAAAGGCCGAAGAGCAGGGGAGAATCTTGATGATCGCCTACCAGCGGCACCTGGCCCCCCAGTTCCGCTACCTCCGCAACCAGATCACAGCCGGCGAACTGGGCGAGATCCAGTTCATCTCGGCCCTGCAGGACCAGAACTGGTACCGCGGTACCATGGGCAGCTGGCGGCAGCAGTTGTCGCTATCGGGAGGGGGGCAGCTCAACGATTCGGGGAGTCATTTGCTGGACATCCTATTGTGGATGACCGGACTGGAGGTGGAGGAGGTGCAGGCCTTTCAGCAGAACTTCGCCTCGGAGGTGGACATCAACTCGGCCCTGTCCCTGCGCTTCAGGAACGGAGCCCTGGGGAACATCTCGGTGGTGGGCAATTCGCCCGCCGGGGGCATGTGGGAGGACCTGACTATCTGGGGCAGCAAGGCGGTGGTCTACCTGCGCAACGGCGAGATCACCTACAAGACCGCCCTGTCCAACGACAGCCACACCCCGACGAATCTGCCCGGGGGCACCACCCCGGACCGCAACTTCGTCGACGCCGTCCTGGGCCGCGACACGGTACAGGTGCCGCCGGTGTGCGGGCTGCGGGTCATCGAGCTGACCGAGGCCGCCTGGGAATCGGCGCGCACCGGCCGGCCGGCCAAGGTGAAGAAGAGCTAGGCCGGTGGCGCCGGCGGCACTGGGGGCGGGGTTTCCTCGCGCGACTGGTGGAGGGCCTCCTTGAGCTGCTTGCCCGGCTTGAAGTGGGTCTTGCGCCGGGCCGGCACGTAGACGATCTCGCCGGTGCGCGGATTGCGCGCCGCGGGTTTGGGCTGGGTGTTCTTCACCTCGAGTACACCGAAGCCCCTGATCTCGATGCGGTTGCCCTGGATCAGGTTCTCCCGCATGGCCTCAAAGAGGCTGTCGATCATCTTGGCGGCAGTGTTGTTCTTGCAGCCGATGGCCTCGGCCACCGAGCCGGTGAGATCTTTTTTGGTGATGGTCTGCAAGGGAACACCTCCTCTCGCGCTGCTGTGAAATTTGGCATCACACAGCATTAGTAGCTGATAAACAAAAGCTTATAACAAGCCTAAATAAGTTCAGAATCGCTCAAAAGTCAAGGGAGATTTGCATTCGCGCTGCGCCGCCCTTTTTGGGGCGCGGTTTTTGTGTGTATATTGCGACACTCGCAGTCCCGCAAAAATCACCGGAGGTTTTCATGGGAGCACCCCAGCTGAACGCCGCGCAGATCCGCCAGTTCGATCAGGACGGGTTCCTGATCATCGAGAACCACCTCGCGCGCCAGGACATGGAGTTGTTGAGCCGAATCGCCCACGCCGACCAGCAACTGGCCGCCATCGCCGTGGACCGCCGCGATGCCGACGGCCGGATGGGCCGCCTCTCGCTGCGCTACGAACTGCCCGAGGACATCTACAGCGCCCTGGTGCACAGCCGGCGCGTCGTCGAACCCCTGGAGCAATTGCTGCGGGCCGAGGTCTACCACTACCACCACAAGATGATGATCAAGGAGCCCTTCGGCGGGGGCGCCTGGGAATGGCACCAGGATTTCGGCTACTGGTACAGCGGCTTCCACTACCCGGACATGGGCAGTTGCATGATCGCCGTGGACCGGGCCACCCGCCAGAACGGCTGCCTCCAGGTGATCCGCGGCTCCCACCGACTCGGCCGCATCGAGCACGGCAAGGTCGCCGACCAGACCGGCGCCGACCCGCAGCGCGTCGCCCTCATCCTCCAGCGTCTGGAAAAGGTCTACTGCGAGATGGGGCCGGGCAGCGCCCTCTTCTTCCACAGCAACCTCTTGCACCGCTCCGACGCCAACGACAGCCCCGATCCGCGCTGGGCCCTGATCTGCTGCTACAACACCGTCCACAACCCGCCCTTCCGCCCCGAGGTGAAAGGCCAGTACGCCTATTTGGAGCGCTGGGACGACGAGAAGGTCAGGGAGGTGGGAGAGCGCCACTGGCAGGAGGTCAGCCAGGCGCAGGGGGCGGCCTCGGTAACTACCAAGGCCTAGAAATGAGCGCCGCCGAAGAGGTCGCCTGCCGGCAGTTGGAGACCCAGGGGTACACCGTGCTGGAGGGCTTGCTGGAGGAGGAGGAGGCCGCGCGGCTGGACGCGCGAGCGCGCGAGCTGATGGCCGACCGGAGCGGGTACGCCAAGCTGGAGGGGGCGCTCAATTTTATACCCGCCCTGGCCCCCCTGTGCATGCACCCGGCAGTGCTGCGCATCGCCGGGCGTTTCCTGGGCGCGCCTTTTTATCTGGTCAACAATGTCTGCATGATGTGGTGTCAGCCCGGGGCGCCCGGCGGCCGGCTGCACGCCGACTGGCCCCTTGGGGATGTGCCCCGGCCCTACCCGCCCTGGCCCCTGCTCCTGCAGACCATGTGGATGCTCACGGATTTCACGGCGGAGAACGGCGCCACCCGCCTGGTCCCCGGCACTCATCGCTCCGGGCAACCGCCGCCTTCGACTCCGGTCGAAGGCGAAGTGGCTGCCACGGGCCGCAGGGGCGCGGTGCTCATCTGGCACGGGGCCACCTGGCACCGCAACGGCCCCAACACCACCCCTGATCAGCACCGCATGGGCGCCAACGCCGCGTACATCCCCCGCTTTGTACACCGGCCCGAATTGTGGCCCCGGGTGCGGCGGGAGATCTACCAGCGCCTTCCGGAGCCCTTGCAGAAACTGCTGGAGCGGTCGGTGGAGCCCGTTGGCTGAGCAGCGAGAATTTTGATTGACTCGCCCGGCGGGAATCATTATCTATGTAGGCGATTTGCCTGCCGGACAGACATGAAAGGTGAGAGCTGAAGCATGGATGTTCCTGTGCATGATGTCCTGATCGTGGGAGGGGGAGGAGCGGGGCTGCGCGCGGCCATCGCCGCAGCAGAGGCGCACGACCGCCTCAGCGTCGGGGTGATCTCCAAGGTCTACCCCATGCGGAGCCACACGGTCTCGGCCGAGGGGGGCACCGCGGCGGTGATGCGCGAAGACGACAACTTCGACTCCCATGCCTACGACACCATCAAGGGCAGCGACTTCCTGGCTGACCAGGACGTGGTCGAGGCCTTTGTCAGGGAGGCCCGCGACGAGGTCATCCAGCTGGAGCACTGGGGCTGCCCGTGGAACCGGGACCCAGACGGCCGGATGAGCGTGCGCGCCTTTGGCGGCATGAGCGTGAAGCGGACCCTCTTCGCCGCGGACAAGACCGGGTTTCACCTGCTGCACGCGCTGTTTCAGACCTCCTTGAAATACCAGCGCATCACCCGGTACGATGAATGGTTCGTCACCTCGCTGCTGGTGGAAGACGGGAAGATATGCGGGGTGACGGCGCTCAACCTGCGCGCCGGCGGCCTCCACGCCATCCCCGCCAAGGCCGTGATCATCTGCACCGGAGGCGCGGGGCGGATCTTCCCCTTCACCACCAATGCCGCCATCAAGACCGGGGATGGCATGTCCCTGGCCTACCGGGTGGGCTGCCCGCTGAAAGACCTGGAATTCGTGCAGTACCATCCCACCGGCCTGCCGGGCACCGGCATCCTCATGACCGAGGCCTCCCGCGGCGAGGGCGGGTACCTGCTCAACAACAAGGGAGATCGCTACCTGAAGGACTACCTGCCCACCCGGATGGAGCTGGGGCCCCGCGACATGGTCTCCCGTGCCTTTGTCCACGAGGAGCGGGCCGGCCGGGTCTTCTCAGGCCCCTATGGGACCTATGTCCACCTGGACCTGCGGCACCTGGGAGAGAAGGTGATCGACGAAAAACTTCCCTTCGTGCGAGAGCTGACCAAGAACTACGTGGGGATCGATCCGGTCTACGCGCCGATCCCCGTTCGCCCCGTGGCCCATTATATGATGGGAGGGGTGCATACTGACATCGAGGGGAAGACCCCGGTCCAGGGGCTCTATGCCGCGGGCGAGGCCGCCTGCGTCAGCATGAACGGGGCGAATCGCCTGGGCTCCAATTCCCTTTCCGAAATCCTGGTGTTCGGGGCCCGCGCCGGAAGAACCGCGGCCAGGTACGCCCTGGAGCAGGAGGCGCCTTCGAACGCCGCGCTGGAACGCCTGGCCAGAGAGGAGGAGAAGCGCCTCCAGGCGCAATACTTCCAGTCCACAGGCCAGGAGCGGATGGCGGATATCCGCCGCGACCTGCACAAGGCCATGGAGGAAGGGGCCGGCATCTTTCGCACCGAAGAAGGGCTGGAGAAGACCTGCGCGCAGTTCCCCGCGCTGCGGGAGCGCTACAACCGCCTGCGGCTGGAGGATCGCTCGCAGGTGTTCAATACCGAACTCATCGCGGCGCTGGAACTGGGCTTCATGCTGGACGTGGCCGAGGCCCTGGTCACCTGTGCCCTGCTCCGGCAGGAGTCGCGGGGCTCCCACGCCCGCTCGGACTTCGAGGCCCGGGACGACCCGCGCTTCCTCAAGCACTCCCTGGCCTACCGCGCCGAGGGAGGGAGACCCCGAGTCGAATACCTCCCGGTGACCATCACCCGCTGGCAGCCCGAGGAGCGGAAGTACTGATAGAGAGGGAGGGCATGAACGAAAAGACCATCACCCTGAGAGTGACCAGGTACCGCCCCCACCAGGAAGAGGTCCCCGCCGAGCAGGTCTATCAGATCCCCTTCCACGACGACTGGGTGGTCCTGGATGCCCTCAACTACATCAAGGACCAGGTCGACGGCACCCTCTCCTTCCGCTGGTCCTGCCGGATGGGGGTGTGCGGCAGCTGCGGCATGATGGTCAACGGCGAGCCCAAACTGACCTGCGCCACCTTTCTGCGGGACTACTACCCTGGGGAGGTCCGCATCGCTCCGCTGGCCAACTTCCCCATCGTCCGGGACCTGGTCATCGACATGGACGACTTCATGGAGAAGCTCCAGGCCGTGAAGCCGTGGATCATCCGGGAAGAGGAAAAGCCCCTGGCCGCGGGAGAGTACCTCCAGACCCCGGAGCAACTGGCCGAGTACAAACAATTCAGCATGTGCATCAACTGCATGCTCTGCTATGCCGCCTGCCCGGTCTACGGGCTGGAGCCCAGGTTCATCGGCCCGGCGGCCCTGGCCCTGGCGCACCGCTACAACCTCGACTCCAGGGACGAGGGCCGGGAAGAGCGAAAGCAGGTGATCGCCAGCAGCGAGGGGATCTGGGAGTGCACCTTTGTGGGCGAGTGCTCCGAGGTGTGCCCAAAGGACGTGGACCCGGCCGCCGCCATCCAGCGCACCAAGGTCGCCATTGCCAAGGATTGGTTCAAATCCGTCCTCTTGCCGTGGGGGAGAAGATGAGCGAGCGCCGAGGTGAGCCCCCCTATAAGACGTATCGCCCGCCCATGCCGGCCACCTGGTGGCTGCGCCACCGCCGATACTTCCTGTTCATGATGCGGGAGTTGAGCAGCGTGTTCGTCGCCCTGTTTGTCCTGCTCTACCTCTACGAATTCTTCCTGCTTTCCAAGGGGCCTCAGGTGTACGGTCTGTTTCAGACCTCGCTGCGCTCTGCCGGGTTCCTCATCTTCTACGCAGTGGCCCTGGTCTTTGCCCTGTACCATACCTGCACCTGGTTCGGGGTGCTCGGCAAGATCCAGGTCGTCCGCCTGGGGAAGTGGACCGTCCCCCCGGTACTGGTGACCGCCGGCGCCTTTGGCGCGTGGATCGCCGCCTCGCTGCTCATCGCCTGGTTCTTTTTGAGGTGAGGAATAGCATATGTACAAGATGGACAAGAAGGAGCCCTTCTGGTGGGGCATGTTCTCCCTGGGGGGAATCGTGGCAGCGCTGTTGGTGCCCGTCCACATCCTCGTGGATGGCCTGGCCGTGCCGCTCGGACTGCTCGATGAAGAAGCCCTCGGCTATGAGCGCATGCAGGCCCTGGCCTCCCATCCCCTCGTCAAACTCTACCTCTTCGTCCTGATCGTCCTCCCCCTGTACCACGCGGCCCACCGCATCCGGTTTTCCCTGTACGAATTGGGGGTGAGGGAATTCCGCCTCTCCATGGATGTCCTCTGCTACGGCGGCGCCCTGGCAGGCACTGCCGCAGCCGCTTACATCCTGTTGAAGATCCTGTGAGCGGAAATCGCCGTGAATCCCGAACCCTTCGAACTCAAATCCCTGTCTGTGGAGGCCCTCCCCAGGGCCTTGGAGCGGGCGGAGCGCTACCGGCTGCTCAATGAGCCGGCCGTGGCCGAGAGCATCTGCTGCGATATCCTGTCCCTGGAGCCGGAGCACCAGCAGGCCCTGATCACCCTGATCCTGGCCCTGACCGACCAGTTTGCCGAGACTGCGGCCCTGGGGGTCTCTCAGGTATTGGCGCTGATTCCCCGGCTCCACGGCGAGTACGAACGCAGCTATTATTCGGGGATCATCTACGAACGCCAGGCCCGGGCCCGGCTCAAGCGGGAATATCCGGGGGCCTGGTTCGACGCCTACGACCTCTTCCTCCAGGCCATGGAGTGGTTCGCCAAGGCCGAGGCCATCCGCCCCCCGGGCAACGACGAGGCGATCCTGCGCTGGAACACCTGCGTGCGCCTGATCGACGGCCACAAGCTCAAACCTCGGCCGCGCGACGAAGCCGAACACGGCATCGAGTAGCCCCTTCCCCCGCGTCTATCTCTTCCTGAGCCCCGCCTTCAGGTAATCGCGGTTGAAGAAGGCGATGTGCCCTGCCGAGATCTCCTTGGGACACACGGCCTCGCACTCGTACTCGTTGGTGCAGTTGCCGAACCCCTCCCGGTCCATGGCCTCCACCATCGCCAGCACCCGCCGCACCCGCTCGGGCTGCCCCTGGGGCAGAATGCCCCGGTGTCTGACCTTGGCGGCCCCGAAGAGCCGCGCCGAGGCATTGCGGCAGGAGGCCACGCAGGCCCCGCAGCCGATGCAGGCCGCCGCGTCCATGGCCTCCTCGGCGGTTTCCTGTGGGATGAGCAGGGCATTGCCGTCGGGCGCGGAGCCGGTATTCACCGAGACATAGCCGCCGGCTTGGATAATCCGGTCCAAGGCCGAGCGGTCCACCACCAGATCCTTGATCACCGGGAAGGCCGCCGCCCGCCAGGGTTCGACGTGGATGGTGTCCCCGTCCCTGAAGCTGCGCATGTAGAGCTGGCAGGTGGTGGTGCCCTTGCCCGGCCCGTGGGGCACGCCGTTGATCACCAGGCCGCAGGTCCCGCAGATGCCCTCGCGGCAGTCGCTCTCGAAGGCGATGGGTTCCTCGCCCTTGAGTGTCAGTTCCTCATTGACCACATCGAGCATCTCCAGGAAGGACATATCCGGAGAGATGCCCGCAGCCTCATAGGTCGCCATCCGGCCCGGCGCCTGGCCGTGGGGCTGGCGCCACACCTCAAGCGTCAGATTCACTTGTAACTCCTCTGGCTGGGAGAGACGCGCTCGAACACCAGCGCTTCCTGGTGCAGGATGGGGTCGGCTCCCACCTGGGTGAACTCCCAGGCCGCCACGTGCGCAAAGTGCTCGTCGTCGCGCCGGGCCTCGCCCTCCTCGGTCTGGTGCTCCTCGCGGAAATGGCTTCCACAAGATTCGTCGCGCATCAGCGCGTCGTGGGCCAGCAACTCGGCGAACTCCATGAAGTCAGCCACCCGGCCCGCCCGCTCCAGCACCTGGTTGAACTCCCCCGGGGTGCCGGCCACCGTGACGTTCTGCCAGAACTCCTCGCGGATCTGGGCCACCTGGGCCTTGCAGTGCCGCAGGCCCTCGGCGTTACGCCCCATGCCGCAATAATCCCACATCAGCAGGCCCAGTTGGCGGTGGAAGTCGTCCACCGTGCGCTTGCCCCTGACCCCCAACAGCCGACTCAGGCGGGAAGCGGCGGCCTCCTCGGCCTCGCGGAAGGCCGCGTGGTCAGTGCCCGCCTTGGGGATGGAGGTGCCGGCCAGGTACCCGCCCAGGGTGTAGGGGATGATGAAGTACCCGTCGGCCAGACCCTGCATCAGGGCGCTGGCCCCCAGGCGGTTGGCCCCGTGGTCCGAGAAGTTGGCCTCCCCAAGCACAAAGAGCCCGGGGACATTGCTCATCAGATTGTAGTCCACCCACAGCCCACCCATGGTGTAGTGCGCCGCCGGGTAGATGCGCATGGGGGAATGGTACGGGTCCTCGCTGGTGATCTCCTCGTACATCTGGAAGAGGTTGCCGTACTTCTGGCGGATCAGCGCCTCCCCGTCCCGGGCGATGGCGTCGGCGAAATCCAGGTACACCGCCCGTCCCGTGGACCCCACGCCCTTGCCCTCGTCGCAGACCGCCTTGGAGGCGCGCGAGGCCACGTCCCGGGGCACCAGGTTGCCGAAGGTGGGATAGCGGCGCTCCAGGAAATAGTCGCGTTCGGCCTCGGGAATCTGGTCCGGGGTGCGGCGGTCGCCTGCCTTCTTGGGCACCCAGATGCGCCCGTCGTTGCGCAGGCTCTCGCTCATCAAGGTGAGCTTGGACTGGTAGGTACCCGAGACCGGGATGCAGGTGGGATGGATCTGGGTGAAACAGGGGTTGGCCAGCAGGGCGCCCCGGCGGTGGGCCCTCCAGATGGCGGTGACGTTGCAGGACTTGGCGTTGGTGGACAGGTAGAAGACGTTGCCGTATCCACCGGTGGCCAGCAGCACCGCGTCGGCCGCGTATCGCTCCAGCTGGCCGCTGACCAGGTTGCGGGCCACGATGCCCCGGGCCTGGCCCTCGATGAGCACCAGCTCCAGCATCTCCCGCCGGGGGAAGATCTTCACCTGGCCGGTCTCCACCTGGCGCATCAGCGAGCTGTACGCCCCCAGCAGCAATTGTTGGCCGGTCTGGCCCCGGGCGTAGAAGGTGCGCGAGACCTGGGCCCCCCCGAAGGAACGGTTGGCCAGGGTGCCGCCGTACTCGCGGGCAAAGGGCACGCCCAGGGCCACGCAGTGGTCGATGATCTGGGTGCTGATCTGGGCCAGGCGGTACACGTTGGCCTCGCGGGCCCGGTAGTCGCCGCCCTTGAGGGTGTCGTAGAAGAGCCGGAAGATGCTGTCGCCGTCGTTCTGGTAGTTCTTGGCCGCGTTGATCCCGCCCTGGGCGGCGATGCTGTGGGCCCGGCGCGGGCTGTCCTGCACGCAGAAACTGAGCACCTGGTAGCCCAGCTCGCCCAAGCTGGCCGCGGCCGAGGCGCCTGCCAGGCCCGTGCCGACCACGATGACGGTGCGCCGGCGCTTGTTGGCCGGGTTGACCAGCTTCAACTCAAAGCAGTGCCGCTCCCATTTCTCTTCCAGCGGGCCGCCGGGGGCATGACCTGCCAGTGCCATCGCGCTACCTCACCGTGCTCAGATAGATCCACAGGGGGATGACCCCAAAACCGCCGGCCAGGACCAGGCATACCGCGATGCTCAAGGATCTGAGCCGCCGGGAGAGGTCTATACCCAGGGTCTGGAAGGCGCTCTGGAAGGAGTGCCACAGGTGGAAGCCCAGCAGGATCATGGCCAGGACGTACCCGCCGGCGTAGAGCGGCGTCTGAAAACTCCTGATGACCAGCTCGTAGAGGGTGCCCCCGGCCCGGTCCGCGTATTTGAAGTTCCTGAGATGGATGACCAGGAAGAGAAAGGTGAAGAGGCCGGAGTAAAGCATGGTGGCCGAAGCCCAGTTGCGCCCCCCCGAAACGCGCTCCACCTGGTAGCCCTGGGGGCGGGCCCGGCGGTTGTCGAGGCTGACGCTGATGGCCAGCCACACGTGCGCGAGGAACACCGCGATCAGCCCCAGTTCCACCGGCACCAGCAGGGGGTGGCGGAGCAGGTATTCGGAATAGGCGTTGAACTGCGCTCCCCCATCCCCTTTGAAGAGCAACAGATTCCCCGCCAGATGGCCGGCCAGGAATACATAGAGGGCCAGCCCGGTCAGGGCCATGGCGAATTTCTTGCCGACCGAGCCGGAGAACAATCTGGCGAGCATTGCGGTCCTCCTCCGCTTCTCCTGGGTGCTTGAACGGATAAAAATATCGAGATAAAATCCGTTCCCGGCAAAACTCAGTACTTCCCCAGGCGCAGCCCTTCGTCCACGAAATACCGGTAGGTCTGGTACTCGGTGGTGGTGGGGATGGAGTGGTCCGAATGGAGGATATAGCCGCAGTTGCCCTTGACCTGGGGGATCTTCTCGGCCAGCTCGCGGCGGATGGCTTCGCGGTCATTGGCCACCAGGTTGCGGGCGTCCATGCCCCCGCACAGGGAGAGCCGGTCGCCAAAGTTGCGGTGGATGCGCAACAGGTCCATGCCGGCCTTGACCTCGATGACCTGGAGGCAGTCGATGCCGGCCTCGACCATGTCGGGCAGCAGGGGCTCGACAAAGCCGCAGGAGTGCATGATCACCGGCAGGCCCAGGGAGTGGGCAAAGTCGATGGTCCGGGCGTGGGCCGGCTTGATCAACTCCCGGTACATGTCCGGCGACATGAAGGGCCGCTCCTTGAAGCCCATGTCCTCGTAGAACCAGATCCCGTCGGGCACGCCCTCCCGGGCGAAGAGGATCTCCATGAGATTTATGGTCAATTCGGCGTAGGTGTCGGCCATGTCGCGCACCCAGCCCGGGTCCAGGGCCATGCCCATCAGCATGTACTCATGGCCGCAGACCGGGTGCATCAGTTCGAAGACGTTGACCCCGGACCAGCAGAAGAAGCGCTGGCGCTGGCGGCACTCCTCCTTGACCTGGCGGTAGGCATCGAAGTTGACGCGCCGGGGCTCGGGCTTGAGCATTGGTTTGATCCCCGCCTCCCAGGCGGGCCGTTCTTTGACTTCAAAGTCCACGTGTTCGGGGGTGGAGCTGTGCAACTTGTGCCGGCGCAGCACCGCGCCGTTGCCGTCGCGGGTGAGCACGGTCTCCTCGGTCTCCTCCAGCACCTGGGGGACGAAGTCGAGCCGCGCCACCAGGTTGAAGGCCCAGCAGGTGGACAGGTCGAAGCCGAAGTGCAGGGCCAGGTCCTCCTGCGGGCGCACGTGCCCCTGGTCCTGCCACACCTTGAGGGTGTCCCCCCAGAAGTGCTCGTACAGCCCGATGCGGTCCACGGGCTGGCGCCTGAGGATCTTGCCGATGCGCTCGACGCCGGTCAGTGCTTCCATGTGCAGTCTCCCTCCCAAAGTCTTATCTTCAAGTCTGTAGCCGGGCAGGATGCCCTCTACAGAATGTTCGCAAAATCCCTATCCCGAGCAACGAGGAGCGCCAGATGGACCCCGCCTCCTGGCAACCGGCAACCCTGCCCTACCGGTACGAGTTCGCCCCCGCCGAAACCGCGGCCATCGCCGCCTGCAACCGGGAGCACGGCTTTGCCGTGGTCAGGGGAGTGCTGGACCGGACCCAGGTCGAACAGTTCAAGGAGACGGTGTGGCGGGTGTTGGACCCGGAGCGCACCCTCGGGCCGGGCGAAACCCGGGTCCAGATCGACTTCATCGAACACGCCCCGCCCCTGTGGAACCTCCTGGAGCACGAGGATTTCCTCCGCCTCAACCAGGCCATCCTGGGCACTGAGGAACTGACCGTCCACCGCTCAGCCGCGATCTTGAAAAATGTCGGCGCCCCCCCGGTGACCTGGCACACCGACTGGCACGGGTACAGCCCCTTGCCGGCCCGCACCCCCAACGAGATCCTCAACCGGGGCGAGTGGCCCAACGGCATGTGGTTCTACCTCAACGGCACCCACCCCAGCCGCGCCGGCCTGGCGGTGATCGCCGATTCCCACTCCATCGACTGGGCCGGGCCCACGGGGTTCGCCTTTACCGAACACCGCCGCTCCTTCCACCGGCCCGACACCGAACCCAATTCGTATGACCAGTTCGACGTGCCCGGCGTGGTCCCCCTCTTCACCGAGCCGGGCGACCTGATCATCTTCGACACCCGCACCTACCACGCGGCCTTCCCCCATGGGGGCAGCGAGGCGCGCCTCTCCTGCGGCTTTATCTTTCGCCCCACCGCGCCGCCCTTCCGCGCCCCCTGGGCCCTGACCGAGAGCGCCCGCCGCTTCTGCGCGGCCCTGCCCTCCAGGCTGCACCCTTTTGTGCGGGACTACACCGGCCTGGACAAGGACTGGAAGCTGGCTGACTAGGACTTCTCAACCATGAAGGAAAAGCAATCATGACGCATCCCCGCATCATCCAGGGCGGCATGGGCGCCGGCATCTCCGACTGGCGCCTGGCCAGGGCCGTGGCCGCGGCCGGGCAACTGGGCGTGGTCTCCGGCACTGCCCTCGACAGCATCCTGGCCAGGCGCCTGCAGATGGGCGACCCGGAGGGCCATATGCGCCGCGCCCTCGCCCATTTCCCCATCCCCGCCGTGGCCCAGCGCATCATCGACCGGTACTACGTGCCCGGCGGCAAGGTCGAAAGCGCTCCCTTCCTCCCCTTGCCTCTGTACACGGCCACCCCAGACCCGCACCTGCTGGAATTGACCGTGCTGGGCAATTTCGCCGAGATCTGGCTCGCCAAGGAAGGCCATGCGGGCGCGGTGGGGATCAATTACCTCGAAAAGATCCAGCTGCCCCTGCTGCCCTGCCTGTACGGGGCCATGCTGGCCGGGGTGGACTACGTGCTGGTGGGGGCCGGCATCCCGCGCGAGATCCCCGGGGTCATCGACGCCCTGGCCGGGCACCAGGAGGT
>JACPJE010000247.1 GCA_016187725.1 Candidatus Latescibacterota bacterium | reverse complement strand
CTTGTCCGTAACCTTGAAGACCGAATAGCCCTCCCTGACCCGCACTGGTCCGCCCACCTCCCCCACCTCCAGGCGCTGGGCCGCCTCGAAGATCCCCTGAAAGAAGACCTGGGTGAAGGCATTGAGCCGGAGCTGGCCATGGTGGTGGATGGCGCCCTGGCGCTGGGTGTATTTACGGGCCAGTTGGGCCGGGTCGGCGCCTTCCTGCAGGGCCTGCTTGAGCCGCTGGGCCAGGGAGTCGGAGGAGACCAGGATCTCGGTGGCCAGGATGGTCTCCGGGGAAGTAAATTTAGCGGGATTGGCCTCGTAGAAGGCGCGCGCGTCCTCCGCAGTGGCCTGCACCAGCCGGTCCACGTCGCGCTGGCGCAGGACCTCGAGGCTCAGCTCCTGCCTCTTCTCATCCAGCTTGGCCAGCAGCTGGGGGTCCTGGTCCAGGCCCAGGGAGCGGGCTTCGACCTCGAAGAGACGGGCGGGGATGGCGATGCGTTTGAGGATCTGGGTGACGGTCAGGCTGTCGGCGAACTGGTGGGCGGAGAAATGACTCTCCTGGGCAGTCACCATCAGGTCCTCTATAGTGATCTGCCCGCCCTTGAAGGTGCAGACCGCCTCCTGCGCTTCCTCGGCGGAAAATTGGGGCACTCCCTGGCTGGTCTGCTGGCTGCGCCGATTGACCAGGGCGATGGCCTCGCCATGCAGCTGAGGGGCGTGGACCTGGTACAGGGAGTCCTGCAGCGCCTCGATGCGGGCGGCCCGCTGCTGGCGGGTGAGGTCCTCCCGGATCTGGCTTTCGGAGGCGGAGAGGGGTGCGGGCATCTCGTCGAGGACCTTGAAGACCACAAAATGGGTTTGGCGCTGGAACTCCACGGGCACGGGCTGGGAGATCTCGTCCACTTTCAGGTGGGCGACGGCCTCGGCGATGGCGGGGCTCATCTGGCCGCGCAGTTTGTACCCGCCGCTGTCGCCGCCCCGCTCCCCGGTCTCCTGGTGTTCGGAGCGGGCGGCGGCCAGGCGGTGGAAGTCGGCGCCGGCTTTGAGTTCGGCGATGACCTTGAGCGCCTCTTCCCTGGTGGGCAGCATGATGCCGCTGAAGCGCAGGGCCCGGTCGCGGTGGGTCTGGCGGTAGTAGCGCTCGATCTCCTCGGGGGTGAGGGCGATCCGCTCGTTGATCAGGCGCCGCTGGTACAGGTCGAGGAGGGCGCCGAGGCTGGCGGAGGCCATCTGGGACTTGAATTCCGGATCTTCCTCGATGTGGGTGGCCAAGGCCTCCATGAGCAGCAGCCGCAGGTCGATCAGGCTCTCCAGCACGCTGCGCCGCACCTCCACAGGAGTGCCGCCCTGCCTGAGACCTTTGGGGATGCGGTCCATGTACTGCTGCAACTGGCTGGCGCTGATCTCCTCCGGTCCCACCTGGGCCACCACCTGGCCCCCCGGTCGGCTGCCGCAGCCGGCCGCCAGGGCCAGCAGCGCGGCCAGCAGCGCATTGCGCGAGATTTTCATCGGGCTCCCAGTTCTCCAAAGAGTCAGTGATGAAAAGAAGCTACTGAAGATAGCACTTCTGGTCCACGTCCAGGAAGAGCAGTGGCAGCCAGGAGCGGATCAAACCCAAGGGGAGCTGCGGGAGATTTTTCAAAGAACTTGCGAAGTGCAAGGTCAATTGTTATTTTGGCCCCACCAATTCTACAAATACACCTGTTGCGCCCCAAATTTAAGCCTCGAGCGGTCCCCTGACAAAATGCGCCTGCCCGCCCGCCTGATGATCCGCTTTGCCGCCCTTGCCCTGGCGCTGGGCCCGGCCTGCCCGGTTCTGGCCGAGGTGATCGTCATCGGCGGCAGCCAGGGGCTGAGCTGGGAGAGCGGGGGAGGGGGCATTCCCGCCACGGTGATCCGCACCACCCGCACGGTGGAGCGCACCAATGCCCCCGGCGGAGTCATCGAGTACTCTCCCCAGGGCCGGTCCAACTGGATCTTCCCCCAGCGGGCCGACACCACCCGCAACATCGCCGTGGGCGCTGCTTCGCCCGAGCGGGGGGGGGAGATCACCTCGCCCAACACCCAGCGCATCCGCACTGACCTGCCCAATATCATCGACGACGACGGCATCACCGCCCTGGACCTGCGCAGCGCCGCCGGAGGCCAGAGCGCCCGGGTGCTGGGCATCCTCATCGACCTGGACCTGGGGGCCCGCTTCGGGGTCAACCGTTTCAGGTTCTTCCCGCGCAACGCCGATCCCGCGTACCCCGCCCCGAATTTCCCCTTCCAGAGCGATTTCATGCGGGGCTTTGAGATCTTTGTCAATGACGGCACCGAAGAGACCCAGCGCGAGGGCATCCCCATCCTCCAGACCGTGGCCATCCAGACCC
Source organism: Candidatus Latescibacterota bacterium (assembly GCA_016187725.1). Lineage (GTDB taxonomy): Bacteria > Latescibacterota > UBA2968 > UBA8231 > UBA8231 > SICG01. The sequence goes on along the minus strand of JACPJE010000247.1, from coordinate 33,878 downwards.
AGAACACCGAGTCGGTGGTGGACATCCTCATCCCGCCCCAGTACGTGCGCTTCATCCGCCTCAAATCCCTGACCACCGCCGGCTTCGAGATCGCCGAGTTGCAGGTCTTCGGCACCGGCTACGTGCCCGAGGCGCGCTACGTGTCCAACGTCTTCGACTTCGGCGACCTGGCCCTGCTGGGCCGGCTGCGCTGGACGGCCGACCAACTCGGGGACCCCGGACTCTCCAAGGTGCAGGTGCGCACCCGCACCGGGGTGGACCCCCAGCCGGTGGAGTTCAACAAGGTCCGGCCCGGTGAGCGCGTCTTCAGGGTGGGTGGGGGGGCCGGCAGCAGCACGCAGGGGACCACCTTCGCCGGCCTGCAGGTGCCCTGGAAGCGGGCCGAGGACGTGACCGATTCCAGGCTCAGCGAGTTGATCCAGACCGTGCTCGACAACGGCGAGGTGGACGTGCGCGAGGCCCTGGAGCAGTTCAAGGGCCTGAGCGCGGACCAGCGGGAACTCATCACCCTGGACCAGAACGACTACGCCAAGCTGCGCAACGAGGACAAGGGGGACATCCGCGACGACGTGACCAACTGGAGCGGCTGGTCCCCTCCCTACGACGCGGCCCTCGGGCAGGTGGAGCCGGAACGGATCGCCGACGTGGCCGGGGGGGTGCAGGTCGCCGCCTCGGAGCCCCGCCGCTACTTCCAGTTCGCCCTCGATTTCTCCAGTGAGGAGTTCGAATCAGCGGCCGGGGTGGGGGCCCTGGCCTTCGAGATGCTCTCCCCCCCCTTTGCCGAGGAGCTGATCGGCGAGATCGCCCCGCGCATCGCCGCGGTGGGGGAGAAGACCCGCTTCACCTATGCGGTGATGAACAAGTCCCGGCCGGGTGAGGACCGCGGCTTCGACCGTCTGGAGATCGACACCCCCTTGCGCGCCGGGGCAGTGGGCCGCGTCCAGATCCGCCGGCCGGCCGGGCGGGTGGAGGAGGCCGATTTCTCGGACGCCAGCCTGGAGCGCCTGCCCCTGGTCCGGGGGAGCTTTTCCGTGCTCGAGGTGCGGGACCAGGCCCTGGTCATCGCCTTTCCCCCCATCGAGGAGAGCGGCGCCCTGCTGAGCGTCGAGTTCGACAACGGGGTGCTGCGCTACGGCACCACCTTCACTGGCCGGGCCAGCGACAGCCAGGCCGGCACCGCCATCGGGCAGGAGGTGGTGGCCGGCAACGCCGCTGACCTGAGCGGGGGGGGCCGGCAGGACCCGGATCTGCAGCCGGTGGGCACCCCGCTGGCCGGCAACCTCTCGGTGGAGGTGCCCATCGCCAGGGATCTGCTGATCAACGTGCAGGCCGATCCGGCCGTGTTCACCCCCAATGGCGACGGGGCCAACGACCAGGCCGCCATCCGCTACGACATCACCAATATCGCGCGCCCGGCCCCGGTGGAGATCCGCGTCTTCGACCTGGGCGGCCGCCCGGTGCGGCACCTCTACGCCGCTGCTGAACTGAGCGGCCGTTTTGCCCGGCCCTGGGACGGCCGCGACGACGAGGGGAAACTAGTGCCGCCGGGGAACTATCTGTTCACCGTGGACCTGGAGGCCGGCACCGGCAGCCAAAGACAACTGGGTGTGGTCGGGGTGGCGTACTGAAGGAGGCAGCGCAAAATGGAGGAAGGGGCTTGAAAGAGCTGGCGAAGATCGGCGCGGTCCTGGGCGTCCTGGGCGTCCTGATGGGCGGGCCGCTGTACGGGCAGGACTACGGCGTCCGCTTGGGACTCAGGCACGGGGGCAGGGTCAGTTTTGAACCGCGCGGACCCGGGGTGCTCTTCGGTTCCCTCGATCCGGCGGTCAAGAAGTGGTACGTGCCCCAGGAGCTGTTCAACGAATACCACTGGCGGCAGTGGCAGTACTCCAACTACGCCCGCGAAGCCTACGCCCGCTACGTCAGCACCACCCTCGAAGGCGACTACTTCTACGACTTCTACGGCAACTTCATCGGCCGGGGCTGGCTGGTCTACGACTGGCGCCAGAACCAGCCCCAGCAACTGGGCAACAGCATCTTCCAGAATGCCCGCTTCAACAGCTGGTTCAGCTCGGTCACCATCGGCGGCGATTCCCAGGGCCAGTACCACTACGCCATCACCGTGGGCAACCAGCTGCGCACCACCCTGACGCCGCTGACCTTCTCCAAGCCCATCTTCAACGGCATCCAGATCGATTTCATGTCCGACAAGTACGCCGCTACCGCGCTGGCGGCCAGGGTGAGCGATCCGATCATCGGCGAGACCCGGGAGGCCGAGACCCGCACCAACGTCACCAGCCTCTTCGGCGGCCGGGCCACCATGCAGCTGGGCGATTTCGTCGAGGTGGGGGCCACCCTGGTGGACAGCCGCAACGCCAACACCACCCTGGACCTGTTCAGCGGCGACATGATCGCCGGCAGCCTCACCGCCGGCCAGAGCACCACCCCGCTGACGGCGGTCGCCGTCGTGCTGGGCGACGATACCCCGGAGGACGGCGAGGGCGGGGCGGCGCTCTTCAGCCACGAGGTGCGCATCGTCAGCCGCAATTTCGAGACCGGCGCCGAGCGCACCTACTCGCTGCAGGAGGTGGTGCGGCCCGGTTCGGAGTGGCCGGTGATCTTCGGCGGTTTCCGCCGCAGCGGGTACCTGGCCGCCGACGGCCGCGAGCGCATCGTCCTCAACTACGACTTCAACGACCCGGCTTACATCGGCCCTGACCCCACCTCCATCATCGCGGTGAATTTCGACTACGTGCTGGCCAACGACTACCGGGTGGACATCTGGTCCGACCGCCAGACCGGCCGCCGGCCCTCGCCCTCCCCGCCCCTGAGCGCCGAGAGCATCGACGCCTCGCAGCCGGCCCTGATCACCCTGCGCCGGGCCGATGGCAACGTCAAGGACATCTCGAATCTCCAACGAGTGCGCTTCGACTACGGCCTGCCCACCGCCAACGTGGTGGGCGGCTTCACCATCGAGGGCACCCAGGTGGCCGGGTTCGACTTCTACGGCGAATGGGACCGCAACCGGCGCTACTACCAGTATCCCAACGCGGCCACCTTCACCGCCGGCAAGAAGCACCGCATCTCCGCCGAGCAGGGCGACGTCTGGCACTTCAACGTCTCCAGGCAGTGGTACCCCTGGTTCGTCTACGGCGAGTCCTACCACATGGACCCCACCTATTCCACCACCTCCTACCTGGTGGACGCCAACGGGGACGTGCGCTACGACGACACCCAGCGCCACCTCTACGAGTTCGTCGAGGACAACGACGACCAGGACCGCTTCCCGGACTGGACCCGCTTCGGCATCACCAACGACCGGCTCATCTTTCCGGGCTGGGACGAGAACAACGATTTCATCAACGACTTCAACCAGAACGACAACTCCACGGTCAACAGCTCGGTGCCGGACTACGAGGAGCCCTTCCTGCGCTACGAGGTGGACCGCCCCGAGTTCCTCTTCGGCATCGACATGAACAACAACAACTGGATAGACCGCTTCGAGGACGACGACCTGCCCGACTACCCGTACAAGCTCGACCGGCGCGGGTACAACGCCTTTGCCGGGGTCAACCTCACTCCCGAGGTGCGGCTGAGCGCCGGGCGCACCGACGAGCAGATGGTCTCCACCGAGCGCAAGAACCAGGTGAACTACCTGATGTTCACCGTGGACCGGGACTACCCCGGCCTGGGCCGGCTGCGGGTCTTCGACCTGCTCAAGCGGGCCGAGGACACCATTCCCGACGACCGGCGCGAGCCCACCCCCTTTGTGGACGCCCCGCCCATCCAGCCGGTGGTGGAGGACATCCTTCCGGCCCAGGACACCTGGGTCAACACCGCCTGGCTGGGCTTCGACTACACCGGGGTGCCCCGGCTCAGCATCGTCAACAAGTTCAAGTACGAGTTCTATGCCCAGAACCAGGACCTCCCCCGGGACCGCGAGGGACGCCGGCTGGAGGACCGGGCCAGTTTCCTGGGGCTGATCAACAAGGTGGGATATCTCAAGCAGCTGGGCCGCGTCGAGGTGCAGCCCAAGTTCAAGAGCGAGTACCTGCGCCAGACCCCCTTCCTGGTGCAGGAGGCCAAGAACCAGCACTGGATGGGGGTGGGGCAGCTGGTGGCGCAGCTGCCGGTGCTCAAGCACACCCGGCTCCAGGCCGGGGTGGAACTCCTGTGGTTCAGGGACCTGGTGCAGGACGAGGACCGGCTGGTGGCCCAGGGGGTGGCCGGGGAAACCGGTGACCGGCGCGCCACCACCCTGGCCCTGCAGCTGTCCAACACCTCCGACTACCAGGGGTACCGTCTGACCACCCAGCTGGGCTTGCGCTTCGGGCGCCTGCGCACCGAGCTGGTGCGCGAGGGCGAACCGGGCAAGTTCGAGAAGTCCTCCGAAGGCAGCAACGAGACCACCAGCTTCATCACCGTGTACGCCGGCGTGCAATGATGGGACGAGCACTCTCCCTGGCGCTGGTCCTGGCCCTGTGGTGGGGGACGGTGGCCGGCGCCCAGACCGATTACGGCAACCGCCTGGGCAGGCAGGTGGGCGACCGCTCCCTGTACTCGGCGGTGGGCACCGCGGTCCAGATCCGCAGCCTGGACCCCACAGTGCAGCGCTGGTACCTGCCCCAGGAACTCTTCCAGGAATACGGCCGCAAGCAGTGGCGCTACACCAACTACGCTGAGGAGTACTTCCGCCGCTACCTGGAGCGCTCGCAGGAAGGCTCCTACTTCTACGACTTTTACGGCGACCTGGTCACCCGGGGCTGGCTGATCTACAACTGGCGCCAGACCCAGCCCCTCGCCTTTGAGAGCAGCGCCATCACCAAGGACTCCCGCTACGTCAACTGGTTCGACCGGCTGATCCTCTCCTCAGACGCCAGCGGCGACTACAGCTACACCATCATGGTGGGCGATGAGATCAACACCACCCTGACCCCCATGACCTTCCGCAAGGCCGGCTTCAACGGGGTGGCCACCAGCCTGGCCACCCCCCGGGTCCGCGCCACGGCGCTCTTTTCGCGCGTCACCCTGCCCATCATCGACGTGGACCCCGAGATCCCCACCGTCTCGGTGGAGAATTCCACCAACCTCAGCGCCGGCCGGATCGAGACCGACGTCAACGACTTTCTGACCCTGGGCCTGACCATGGTCAACGCCCACAACATCAACGGGGCGCGCGAGAGTTTCCGCGACAATCCCTTCAAGGGGCTCCTGACCTCCGGCCAGCTGGACCGGCGCCTGAATCTTTTGGTGGTGCGCCTGAGCGACGATTCCCCGGAGGACGAGGAAGGGGGGGCGGTGCTCTTCAGCGAGAACGTGGAGATCACCACCACCCTCCGGCGCCAGGTGCAGGTGGGCGATAGTCTGCAAATGGTGCCCCGCGACACGGTGATCACCGGCAGCAGCCTCGGCTTCAGGGGGGTGCGCGAGGGCGGCAAGCTGCGCAAGGGCTTCCTCACCGCCGACGGCCCGGAGAGCATCGCCCTCAAGTACATCCTCTCCCCCGAAAGCGGCGAGGGCGAGGAGGGCACCCTGCGGTTGCTGCTGCAGCAGGGGCTGGGCCTCAGCCTGGCCGAGGCCGAGGACGCCGTCAGCGCCATCAAGAACGTGCGCTTCCGCCTGGTCCTGGCCAACGATTACCGGGTGGAGGTGGCCTCTGACCGCCAGACCAATCCGGTGGGCCAGCCCCAGTTCCTGGTGGTCAGCCGGGCGCCTGGCAACATCAAGAACCACCTGAACCAGCGGGAGGTGGTCTTCGACTACGGCCTGCCCACCGCCTCCCAACTCTACGGGCTGAGCGCCGAACTGCGCGACTTCAGGGGCTTTGACCTCTACGGCGAGTTCAACGTCAACACCCAGTACCGCAAGTACCCTACCACCATCGCCAAGAAGCACCGCAGCATCGCCGGCATCGGCGGCGACCGCCACGCGGTGGGCTGGATGGCCAACCTCTCCCGGCGCGCCGGCCCCTGGCGCTTCTTCCTGGAGGGCTTCGGCATGGACGAGGGGTACACCACCAGCATCCTGCCGGTGGACGGCCGCGGCGTGGCCGACTATTCCCCCGAGGCCACTTCCAGGCTCTACGACCTGGTGGACGACAACGACGACAACGACCGCCACCCGGACCAGCAGCGCATCTTCCAGGGCAGCCTGATCCGCATCCCCGGCCAGGATTTCAAGATCCGCCCAGAAGGGGTGGCCGACCCGGCGGTCTTCCCCGGGTACGACGAGAACGGCGACTTCATCTCCGATTTCAACCAGAACAGCAACGGGGACCGCGAGAATTTCTTCCCCGACTACGAGGAGCCTTTCCTGCGCTACGGTTCGGACCGGCCCGAGTTTCTCTTCGGCATCGACTTGAACAACAACGGCTGGGTGGACCGCTTCGAGAACGACGACCTGCCCGACTACCCCTATAAGAAGGACCACTGGGGCCACAACCTCTACGCCAGCGTGCAGGTCATCCCAGAGGTCGAACTGACCGCCGGCCGGCTCAGCCAGGAATTGCACGCGGCCAACCGCCAGAACCGCACCCTGTACGGCATCTTCTCCTTTGAGCGGGACTGGCCCGCCCTGGGCAGGCTGCGGCTCTTCGAGATGGTCAAGAAGGCCGAGGACAATATCCCCGACGAACTCTCCCAGTGGCTGATCCCCGAGCCGCGCTTCGGCCAGCCGGGGGAGACCAGTGGGCGCAACCAGCCGGTGCCAGACGCCCTGGCCGGGGAGGACACCTGGATCAACAGCCTCTGCGGCGACTGGGAGTATTACAGCCCGCGCCGCTGGTCCACGCGCCACCGCTTCAAGTGGGAGACCTGGAGGCAGCGCGACGCCGAGGTGGAGTTACAGCGCGACGCGCAGGGCGAGGTGCTCCTCGACGCCCAGGGAGAACCGCTGGTGGCCTTTGACCCGCTGGGCCCGGAGGGCCGCAATGGGCGCGAGGTCTCGGGCTTCTTCGGCCTGATCGACAAGGCCGACTACCTGTTTTCCTGGAGGCAGTTGAGTTTCCAGCCCAGGGTCAAGAGCGAATGGCTGAGCCAGACCCCCTTCAGCCGCAGCCTGGCCAAGCGGCGTTCGTGGGATGGGATCTTCTTTTTCCTGGTCCAGTTCCAGCTCTTCAGGGATTCCCATATCCAGCTGGGCTTCGAGCGGCGCCAGTTCTACGAATTGCTGGCCGACGAGAAAGCGCTCGCCCCCGGCAGGCCCACCGGCGACTTTCGCGGCACGGCGCTGGCCTTCCAGCTGACCAACACCCGGCCCTACCTGGGCTACAGCCTGACCACCCAGCTGGGCATACGCTACGACCGGCGGTCCCTGGAGGTGGTCGGCCGCCAGCGGGAAAGCCGCACCTCCGGACTGGCCTTCCTCTCGGTCTTTGCCGGGCTCTAGGAGAGCAGCGCTTGACCCTGCCATCGCGCTCTAGGGTTGGGTCATCGACCGCTCCACTGCGGCCAGAGAGAAGTGACAGATGAAAAGAACTTGACAAATATGCTCTACGAGATTATTTTTTCCATTTAAATCAATACAGAACAGAACAGAACAGACTTCACGTAGGGTTTTTTAACTTCAACCAGGGAGTATCGTCATGAGAAAAGCTAAATTGTTCGTCGTGGCTGCCTCGGTATTGGGGTTCAGTGCTGGCGCCTGGGCCCACGTTCCCGAAGGCCAGGTCTTCGCTGCCTGGCAGTGGCCCACTTCGCAGTTGCCCAACCTGGACGGCGACATCTCCGAGTGGAATGTGATACCCGAAGAGTACTGGATCGACATCTTCCAGACTTCCGTGGCGGAAGGGGATATCGGCCGTGAAATCGATACCGCTAACCTGAACTTTCGGATTGTCATGGCCTGGAACGACGAACTGGATCGCATCTACCGCGCGTACGACCGCTTCGACGATGTCTGGGATCGCGACGGGGGCGGCTTTGGCTGCTGCGGCCAGGACGACAGCATCGAGATCTCGATAGACGCGGACCACAGCGGCGATTTCTTCTGGGCCTTCGAGGGCACCGACGAGGAACTCAAGCGCAACCGCGGCCGCCATGCTCAGACCGGCCACTTCCGCTGGCCAGCCCTGGCCCCCTTCGGCTGGAACTGGTTCTGGATGAGCACCTCTGACTGGCATGACAAAGAGCCCTATTCCTGCTGCCCCACCTCCTTCACCCTCAATGGCACCCAAGGCAGCGAAGCCACCCTCCAGGCCGAGTGGTACACCGTGGCCTGGGACGATTTCAACTATCAGGGTCCCGAGGTGAGCATCCGCCACGACTTCGTCGAGGGCGAGATCTTCGGCGCCGGCCTCCAGGTGATAGACAACGACAATGGCCCCTCCGAAGACGACCCCAGGACTGCCAAGTGGGCGCTGGGCGGCCAGTCGGATATCTTCGGCAATGCCAGTTCTATCAGTGATTTCATCCTGCTGCCGGTCGATACCGAGCGCCTGCCGACCGCGGTGGAGAACGACACCTGGGGCCATATCAAGGCCTCCTTTGCCCAGTGAGCAACTGACTCGCGCGCCATCCAGGCGGAGGGGGGCAGATCGCGGTTGATCTGTCCCCCTCTTTTTTTATATAATGGTTCCATAATTCGGGAAAGGAGGCGGTTCCATGCCTAAAGGAAGATCCTGGCTGCGCTGGGCCCTGGTCCTTTCCCTGGGCGCAGCGCTGCCCGCACCGGGCTACAGCCTCACCTTCTACCGGATCGGCGGGGAGGAGCTGCCGCCGCCGCAAGTGGACGCGCCGTTTTCGTTCGTGCAGGTGCCGTGGTCCGGAGCGGAGGAGAGCCGGCATGGCCGGGTCGAACTGGTGCGGGTGGGGATGGATTCCATCGCCCCCCAGCAACTGGATCCCGCGGTCAACCTGGCGCCGCTGCTCAAGGAACGGGGGGGGCAGGTGCTTTCTCTCACCTGGATAGGCTGGAACCCGGCCTTTGGCCGCGATCTGGACATGTTCGACGGCGATCCGGGCACCGCCTTCCTGGGCGACGGGGACTGGGGGGGGGATTACGGGGTGATCAAGAACAAATCGGTGATCTTCGACCTGGGGGGGCGCTACCTGATCGACCGGATCCGCTTCTATCCCCGCCAGCGCTTTCTGGCCGACCGCTTTGTCGAGCGCTTCATCATCGGCATCAACGACGGTGATCCGCTCAAGGACGGCACCCGCGAGCACAACTTCGGCGGCCGGGGTGGGGCCTTTGACTTCGAGGTGGCCTACGAGGCGGTCGAGAACACCAAGGCCCTGATCGAACTGCCCATGCCCCGCACCCCCATCCGCGACCTGCTCTTCGAGGCCCCGGAGAACACCCGCGGTATCTGGGAGGTGGCCGAGTTCGAGATCTACGGCATTGGCTACGTGCCGGCCGCCAGTTATGTCTCCAATGTGATCGACCTGGGCAGCCCCGCTAGTCTGGGATCCCTGTCGTGGAAGGGCCGCCAGGACCAGGGCGGCGAGGTGGCCCTGAGCATGCGCAGCGGCGAGGACGAGGAGCCCAATACCTACTGGCGCTACACCTTCCGCGGCGACGAGCGCAGCCGCTTCGACGCCGCCGGCAAACCCCTGATCCTGGCCACCTACAACAAGCTGGAGTTCGCCGAGAAGGCAGGGGTCACCCACGACACCGAGCACTGGGAATTCTGGTCGCCCGCCTACGATTTTGCCGCCGGCCAGGGGGCGCTCAGCGCGGCGGAGCCGCGGCGCTTTGTGCAGTTCCGGGCCGACTTCGCTTCGACCGAAAAGGCCAGCGGCCAGCTCGACTATCTGGAATTCGCCGTCTCCATCCCCCCGGTGGCCTCGGCGGCCCTGGCCGAGATCTTCCCCCAGGCGGCCCAGGCCGGCACCTCCACCCTCTTCACCTACAAGCTCAGGCCTAGGCTGAAGCGGGAGGACCTGGGTTTCGACAGCATCGAGATCGACACCCCCGCCCGGCCCCTGGGGGTGGACGGGGTGCGCCTCAGCGGCGTGCCGGTAGATTACCAGGTGGTGCGCCTGGACGAGGGTGGGCTGACCGTGCAATTCCCCAGGGTGGGGCCGCAGCAGACCGGGGAACTGGTCGAGGTGGATTTCCGCGCCGAGGTCTTCAAGTACGGGACCATCTTCCCCGGCCGGATCTTCGACAGCGCCCTGCCCCACGAGGTGCACCAGGCCCTGACCGCCGGCGATGCCGACGGCCTGGTGGACAGCAACACCCTGACCGTGGGGCTCAGCGCGCTGGACGAGCGCAACATCCAGTCGCTGCAGGCGGCCCCGGGGGTGTTCACCCCCAATGGCGACGGGGTCAACGACCAGGTGGAGGTACAGTGCGATCTGCTGAACCTGGTGGGGGCGGTGCCGGTGCGGCTGGGGATCTACGAGTTGAGCGGCCGCAAGGTGGGAATGATCGAGGCCGGCCCGCACGCCAGCGGGCGCCTGGTCCTGCAGTGGGATGGGCGGGGCGCGGCCGGCGAGTTGCTGGCCCCGGGGGTTTACGTGCTCCGCCTGGAAGTGGAGGCGGACAAGGGCCTGGCGGTGGCCGATGCCGTGGTCTCGCTGGTGTACTGAGAAAGGATAGGACGATGAGGCCGCTGATCACCGGCGCGTTGCTGATCCTCTGGGGACTGGCCCAGGCAGGAGCCCTCACCATCTACCGCATCGGCGGCGAAAAGCTGCCGCCCCCCGATCCGGGGGCTCCCTACGAGTTTGTGCAGCTCTCCTGGGCTTCGGTGGCGCTGGGCAGGCACGGCGAGTCGCGCCTGCTGAAGATCGCCCCGGAGGCCATCGAGCCCCTGCAGCTGGACCCTGCGGTCAACCTCACCCCCACCCTGATCGACCAGGGGGGGCAGTTCTTCGTGCTGGAATGGACCGGCTGGGAGCCCAAGGTCCAGGACAACCTCCTCTTCTTCGACCGCGATCCAGACACCGCCTACCTGGGGGACGGGCACTTCGCCGTACACGGCCCGGCGGAGAAGAACATGTTCTTCGAGTTCGGGGGGCCTTTCCCCATCCGGCGCGTCCGCTTCTACCCCCGCCAGCAGTACATGGACGAGCGCTTCCTGGAGAGTTTCCGCATCGGCATCAACGACGGCGACCCGCTCAAGGACGGGACCAGGGAGTACCGCACCGGGGGCAATTACGGAGCCTCGATACTGGATTTCAACATCGCCTATGACGTGCGCGAGAACACCAAGCCCCTCATCGACCTGGAACTGCCGCCCGAGCCGGTGCAGCGGCTCTTCTTCCAGGCCCCGGAGAACACTCGCGGCATCTGGGAGATCGCCGAGTTCGAGATCTACGGGGAGGGGTACGTGCCCGCCGCCGGGTACGTGTCCAACATCATCGACCTGGGCAGCCTGGCCAGTCTGGGCACCCTGTCTTGGGGGGGGCGGCAGGATGAGGGGGCGCGGGTGCAGCTGAGCATGCGCAGCGGCGACGACGAGGAGCCCAACGTGTACTGGCGCTACACCTTCAGGGGGGACGAGCGGACCCGCTTCGACGCTGCGGGCCGGCCCCTGGTCCTGGGGACCTATAACGCCCTGGAACGGGGCGAGAAGGCGGGGGTCACCCACGACACCGAGCACTGGGAGTTCTGGGCGCCGCCCTACGAATTTGCCGCCGGCCAGGCGGCGATGGCCGGGTCGCGCCCCCGGCGCTTTGTGCAGTTCAAGGCCGACTTCCTCTCGGACCAGCACGAGGGGGGCCAGTTGGACTATCTGCAGTTCGCCGTGTCCATCCCGCCCTTGGCCTCCCAGGTGCTGGCCGAGATCTTTCCCGAGGCCGCCCCCGCCGGCAAGCCCACCTCCTTCACCTACCGGGTCAAGCCCAGCCTGAATGCCGGGGACCTGGGCTTCGACAGCATCGAGATCGACACCCCCGCCCGGCCCCTGGGGGTGGACGGGGTGCGGGTCAGCGGGGCGCGGGTGGAGTACCAGGTGGTCCGCCTGGACGAGCGCGGCCTGGCCCTGCGCATCCCGCCCATCGACCTGCAGGGGACCGAGGAGCTGATCGAGGTGGATTTCCGCGCCGAGGTCTTCAAGTACGGGACCATCTTCCCCGGCCGGGTCTACAGCAGCGCCCATCCCCAGGAGGTGGCCCAGGCCCTGACCCCTGGGGACGCGGACGAGCTGGTGGAAGGCGACGCCCTGCGGGTGGACCTGGAGGAGTTGGGCGCCCAGTCCATCCAGGACCTGCGCCTGGCGCCCGGGGCTTTCACCCCCAATGGCGACGGGGTCAACGACCAGGTGCGCATCGAGTACAACCTGCTCAACTTGGCCGGAGGGGTGCCGGTGAGCCTGGAGGTCTTCGACCTGTCCGGCCGGCAGCGGGCGCAGGTCTTTGCCGGCCCCCAGGTCAGCGGCCGGTCTGCACAGTGGTGGGACGGCACCGACGGGGAGGGCAGGGTGCTGGAGCCTGGTCTGTACATCCTGCGGCTGAAGGTGGAGGCCGACAAGGGGACCAGCACCAGCCAGAGGATGGTCTCGCTGGTCTATTGAGGGGAGGCGCGATGGTGAAAATGGGTTGGTTTTTTCCCGGGATACTGCTGCTGGCGGGGGTTCAGGCCGCGGCCCAGCAGGCCGGCTACCGCCTCACCGGCGACCAGGTGGTGGTCGAAGGGCTGGGCCACTGGCAGCACTGGAGCGCTCCCGCCGGCACCGTGGAACTGGGCGAGGACGGGGCAGTGCAGCCGCGCTTCATGCGCCGCGACATCAACGCGGTGCGGGATATCGCCGATTTTCTCCGCCACCATCCCCCCAAGGGCCTGGAGGGCAAAAAGCCCGAGGAACTGACCCTGCTCGACGCGGTGCAGGCCGGCTCCAACCGGGAAGGGGTGGTGGCGGTGCTGGACGGGGACCTGGAAACCTACTGGGAGCCCGCCGCGCCCACGCCCGGCATCGACCTGGCTTCGCAGTGGTGGTTCAATATCGATCTGGGCCGTTTTGTCTTCGTCAGGAAGATCGCGCTCAAGTTTGTGGGCGAGGAGCTGGGCGATCCCTTTCTGCTCTTCGACGTGCTGGTCTCCGACGGGCTGAAGCCGGGCAACGTGCTGGCCTCCTCCAGCCCCCAGTACAAGACCGTACTGCGCACCCTGAAGCGCAACAAGACCCAGCGGGTCTTCGAGATCGAGCTGGGCGCCGACAGCCAGCTGGCCGCGGACGAGGTGCACGGGGATCTGGGCGAGGGGGTTGTGGAGGTGCAGGTGGGCACCGGCAGCGAGCTGGGCAGCCTGGGCACCCGCTTTGTGCAGGTGGTGGTGAACGGCAGCGATTTCGCCCGCGGGCGGGAAGTCTCGCAGGAGGAATTCCGGCAACTGGACGGCCGGGAGCAGGGCGCCGTCGAGTACTACAAGCGCCTGGCCGACGGCAGGGAGGTGGTGGTCAAGCCCGAGGTCTACGGCCAGCTGGAACCAGGGCGTCAGGGCAGCGTGCGCTACTTCCGCCGCGAGCGGCCCCGCCTGGCCGAGCTGGAGGTGTGGACCGAGGGGGACGAGATCGTCAACGGCACCATCCAGCGGGGCGGGTTCATCGCCTCCACCCAGGTGGTCAACGGCGCCACCTTCCTCGACGGGGACATCGACAGCTACGCCAGCATGAACCAGGAGATCGGCGGCACCATCATCAATGAGCGCGAGATATTCCTCGACCTGGGTTCCTTCTACTGGATAGACGCCCACCGCATGGCGTACAATCCCACCAACTACCATTCCTGGCGCTTCGCCAACTACCGGCTCGACTTCTCGGACGGGGCGCGCGCCCCGGACGGCAGCCTCAAATGGCGGCAGGTGATCGACCGCGAGCAGCCCGTCACCAAGGTGGTGGGCGAGGGCAACGACTTCGCGCTGCTCAAGGCGCGCTTCTTCCGCATGCGCTACACCCCCAGGCTGACCACCTTTCCCTCGATGCTGGGGGTGATCGCCGAACTGCAGCTCTACGGCCAGGGGTACCAGCCCGAGGTCTTCCTGGAATCGGACCTGATCCGCCTGGGAGGCAGCCGGAATCTGTTGAATATCGACTGGGAGGCCGACACCCCGCCGGGCACCCAGGTGCTGCTCCAGACCCGCACCGGCAACGAGCTGGGGCAGGTGTTCCACTACTTCAAGAAGGACGGCACCGAGGTCAGCGAAGACCAGTACAAAAAACTGCTCTCCCTCTTCAAGGGCGAGGTGGTCACCGAGGAGGTGCCGGGCAACGACTGGAGCGACTGGAGCGCCCCGTACGAAGACGCCCAGGGCAGCCTCATCGCCTCGCCCTCGCCCAGGGAGTTCCTCAAGATCCGCGCCGTCCTGCGTTCAGTCTCCCCAGAGATACACGCCGTCCTCAGGGGCATCCACCTGCACTTCGCCAGCCCGGTGGCCCAGAGCCTGGTGGGCGAGATCTCGCCCCTCCAGGTGGAGGATCTGGGCGTGGAGCGGCCCTTCTCGCTCTTCATCCAGCCCCAGTTCACCGCCCGCGATCCGGGATTCGACGGCCTGCTGCTCAAGGCCCCTGCCGACATGCGCCTGCGCTTTGAAGGCCTGTACAAGGGGAGCGAGGAGGAGCTGACCAGCGGGGCCCCCCTGCGCCTGGAGGGGGTGGAGGTGGTGGCCACCGGGCCGGACAGCCTGTGGCTGAAATTCGCCCCCTTCAAACCGGCGGCCACTGCCCAGGTGTTGCGCCTGGACTTCGAGACCGCCCTGTACTCCACCGGGGCGGTGCTGGAGGCGGCCTTGCAGAACAGCGCCGACGGAGAGGGCCGGTGGCAGCGGGTGGAGCCGGGCAATGCCCTGGCCTCGGCAGGGGGCAATTCGACCACCCTGGTGGGGGCCTCCCAGCGCCGGGAGGTGATCGCGAATCTGAGGGTGAGCCCGGCGCTTTTCACCCCCAACGGCGACGGGGTCAACGATGAGGTGGTCTTCGATTTTGCCGTGGTGCTGGTGGGTGACCAGAGTCCGGTCGAGGTCGAGATCCGCGAGTTGGGGGGCCGGCTGCTGCGCCGCCTGGTGGAGCGGCAGGAGGTGGGCACTGGCCAACGCCGGGTGCGCTGGGACGGCAGGGACCAGGAGGGGGCCCTGGTGCCGCCTGGCATCTACTGCGCCCTGCTGCGCCTGGAGGCGGATACCGAGGGAACCGGCCTGGGCCACCAGCGCTTCCTGCGCGCCCTTTCGGTAGTGTACTGAGGATGAAAAGACTCCTGATAGGCCTGGCGCTCCTGCTGGCCGGCAGGGAGGCCACGGCCCAGGGACAGGGGTATCAGCTCAGCGGCGACCAGGTGGTGGTCGACGCCCGGCGGCACTGGCAGAACTGGGGTTTTCGCCCCGGCACCGTGGAGCTGACGCCCCAGGGGCAGGTCCGGGCCCGGTACTGGCGCAAGAACGTCAACGCCGTGGCCGATATCGCCGAGTACCTGCGGCTCAACGTCCCCGTGGGCCTGGGCAAGAAAAAGCCCGAGGAGATCACCCTGGCCGACGCCCTCCAGGCCGGCTCCAATCCGGGGCAGGTGGCCGCGGTGCTGGACGGGGATCTGAACACCTATTGGGAACCGGGCCCCCTGCCCGCAGAGGTGGACCCGGCCACTCAGTGGTGGCTGGTGGTGGACCTGGGCCGTTTGGTCTTTGCCCAGAAGATCGCGCTCAAATTCGTCGGCGAGGAACTGGGCGATCCCTTCCTGCTCTTCGACGTGCTGGTCTCCGACGGCACCAGGCCGGCCAGGGTGCGCGGGGCGGCCGCCCCCGAGTACCGCAGCGTGCTGAAAACCCTGCAGCGCAACAAGAGCCAGCGGGTTTTTGAAATAGACCTGACCCGGGAGGACCCCTCCGTGGCGGGGGAGGGATTGCGCTTCGTGCAGGTGGTGGTGACCGGCAGCGACTTGGACCGCGGCCGGGAGGTGGCGCAGGATGAATACGAGGCGCTGCCGGTCGGGGAGCGGGGGGCCGTCGAGTACTACAAGCGCCTCAGCGGCGGCCGGGAGGTGGAGGTCAGGCAGGCGGTGTACGCGCGACTGGCCCCTGAGCGCCGGGGCAGCATCCGCTATTTCCGCCGCGAGCGGCCCCGCCTGGCCGAATTGGAGGTGTGGTCCCAGGGCGACGAACTGCTCATCGGCACCTTCCAGCGCCTGGGGACCGTGGCCCTGCCCGGAGGGGAGGATGCCAACCTGCGCAGCTTTGTCGACGGCGACCTGGTGACCGATTCCAACCTGATCATCGGCAAGGTGGTGCAGGGGGCCGAGCCCGAGCGCAGCCTGGTCTTCGACCTGGGCTCCACCTTTTGGGTGGATGCCCAGCGCATGGCCTATGGCCGGGGGCTGTACCGGAGCAGTTTCGCCGACTACCGCCTGGATTTTTCGGACGGCACCCTGGCGGCAGACGGCAGCATCAAATGGACCCGGGCGGTGGATCGCAAGCAGGTTCAGCAGAACGGGGTGCGCTTCGACGGCAACAGTTTTGCCCCGCTCAAGGCGCGTTTCTTCCGGCTGCAGTACACTCTCAGCAGCGGGGGCGCCCAGGTCGCCAACCTGGCCGAGATCCAGCTCTACGGCGAGGGCTACCAGCCGCAGGTGGAGCTGGAATCGGACCTGATCCGCCTGGGGGGCAGCCGAAATCTGTTGAGCATCGGCTGGGAGGCTGACACCCCGCCGGGTACCCAGGTGCTGCTGCAGACCCGCACCGGCGACGACCTGGAGGAGGAGTTGCACTACTTCAAGAAGGACGGCACCCAGGTCAGCGAGGCCGAGTACAAGAAACTCCTCTCCATCTTCAGGGGGGAGATCACGACCAGGGAGGTGGAAGGCCGCAGCTGGAGCGACTGGTCAGAGCCGTACGCCGGCCCGGCGGGCAGCCCCATCAGTTCGCCCTCGCCGCGGGAACTCCTCAAGCTCAGGGCCACCCTGCGCTCCTCAGATCCCCTGGCCACGGCCACCCTGAGCCAGGTGCGCCTGCGCTTTGCCGACCCGGTGGCCCAGGGCCTGGTGGGCGAGCTGGACCCGGTGCAGCTGCAGAGCCTGGGCCAGCCGCAGACTTTCTCGCTCTTCATCAGGCCGCGATTCGCCGGCGGCGACCTGGGTTTCGACCAGTTGCTGGTGCGGGTGCCGGCGGACATGAGCTTGGAATTCGGCGGTCTGTACGCGGAGGCCGGTGTCGCCGGCGAGGGCCTGGAGCGCCTGGCCTTGGCCGGGGTGGAACTGATCCCCAGCGGCGCCGATTCCCTGCGCCTGGCCTTTCCCCTCATCGGCCCCAAATCGGGGGTAGAAGTGCTGCGCCTGGATTTCCGCAGCGCCCTGTACTCCACCGGAGCAGTGGTGGAGGCGGCCCTGCAGCGCCGCTCCGGGGGGGGAGGGCAGTGGCAGCGGGTGGACCCGGGCGATGCCCTGGCCGGGGTGCAGAGCAATTCCCTGACCCTGGTGGGGGTGATCCAGCACAAGGAAGTGATCGCGGATTTACAGGTGAAGCCGGCCCTCTTCACCCCCAACGGGGACGGGATCAACGACCGGGTCGAGTTTGAGTTCGCCGTGGTCCTGGTGGGGGACGCCAGTCCGGCCCAGATCGAGATCCGCGACCTGAGCGGGCGCCTGGTGCGGCGCCTGGCCAGCGCCGGGCAACAGGCGGGCACCGGGCGCCGGCGGATCTCCTGGGACGGGCGCGATCAGCAGGACCATCCGGCGCCGGCGGGGATCTACCTGGCCCACCTGCGCCTAGACACCCAGACCGAGGGCGCCGGTCTGGCCAGCCCCGGGCGGACGCGCAGGATCGCGCTGGCCTATTGACAGAGGATTGAGCTATGGTCAAGTGGATCGGTATCCTGGGGGGCTGGCTGCTGGCCGGCCAGGTCCTGGCCCAGGGGCATCGGCTGGTGGGCGACCAGGTGGTGGTCGACAGCGGCCGGCAATGGCAGAATTGGCAGTACGCCCCGGGCACCCTGGAGTTCACCGCCGACGGGGCGGTGCGGGCCCACCGGCTGCGCAAGGACATCGACGCCACCGCCGACATCGTCGATTATCTGCGCCTCTACACCCCCAGTGCGCTGGCCAAGAAGAAACCAGAGGAAATCACCCTGCTCGACGCGGTCCAGGCCGGCTCCAACCGCCAGGGGGTGCCCCTGGCCCTGGACGGTGATCCGGCCACCTACTGGGAGCCCACCCCGCCCAGCGAGGGGGTGGACCTGGCCACCCAGTGGTGGTTCGTGGTGGACCTGGGCCGTTTTGTTTTCGCCAGGAAGATCGTGCTCAAGTTCGTCGACGAGGAGTTGGGGGACCCCTTCCTGCTCTTCGACGTGCTGGTCTCCGACGGCACCAAGCCGGCCCGGGTGGTGGGGGCCACCAGCCCGGAGTACAAGACCGTGCTGCGCATGCTGCAGCCCAACAAGAGCCAGCGCCTCTTCGAGATCGACCTGCAGGGGGAAGACCCGGAGGTGCAGGGCGAGGGGCTGCGCCTGGTGCAGGTGGTGGTGACCGGCAGCGATTTTTCCCGGGGCCGCCAGGTCGCCCAGGGAGAATACGCGGCCCTGGCCGCCGGGGATCAGGGCGCGGTGGAGTACTACAAGCGCCTGGCCGACGGGCGGGAGATCCAGGTGGACCAGGACATCTACCAGGACCTGCCCGCCCAGCGCCAGGGCAGCATCCACTACTTCCGCGGCGAGCGGCCCCGCCTGGCCGAACTGGAGGTGTGGACCGAGGGGGACGAGATCCTCAGCGGCACCCTGGCACGGGGGGGTACGGCCAGCGCCCCGCTCCAGACCCTGAGTCTGGGCGGTTTCATCGACGGGGACCTGGAGAGTTTTTCCCAGCCCTTTGTGGGGGTGGTCTCCCTGGGGGCCGAGAATGACCGGGAAATCTTCTTCGACCTGGGCTCCTTCTTCTGGATCGACAGTCAGCGCCTGGCGTACGGGCCCTTCCGGACCTCTTTTGGCGATTACCACCTAGAATTTTCAGACGGGTCCCGGGCCGCTGACGGCAGCCTCAAGTGGGAGGTGGCGGTGGAGCGCAAACAGACCCTGCGCGGCGGGGTGCGCTTCGAGGCCAACCGCTTCGATCCGGTGCGGGCCCGCTTCTTCCGCCTCAAGTGGACCCTCTACGGCACCGGCACCGGCAGCGGCGGGGGCGGGGCCACCATCCAGCTGAGCGAGATCCAGCTCTACGGCGAGGGGGTGCAGCCCGAGGTGGTCCTCGAATCGGACCTGATCCGCCTGGGGGGCAGCCGCAATCTGCTGAATATAGCCTGGGATGTCCAGATCCCGCCGGGCACCCAGGTGCTGATCCAGACCCGCACCGGCGACCAGCTGGCCGAGGTACAACATTATTTCAAAAAGGACGGCACCGAGGTCAGCGAGGCCGAGTACAAGAAGCTGCTGTCCGTCTTCAAGGGCGAGGTGACCGCCGAGGAAGTGCCGGGCAACGACTGGAGCGATTGGAGTGAGCCCTATGCCGATCCGGCCGGCAGCCCCATCACCTCGCCCTCGCCCCGGGAATTCCTCAAGGTGCGGGCCACCCTGCGCTCGGCCGATCCAGAGGCCAGCGCCGAGCTGCGCGCCCTGCACCTGCGCTTCGCCGACCCGGTGGCCCAGAGCCTGGTGGGCGAGGTCTCCCCCGTCCTGGTGGATACCCTGGGCAGCGAGCGGGGCTTTTCGCTGTACGTCCGCCCCAGCTTCAGCCTCACCGATCCGGGTTTCGACCAGCTGCTGCTGGTGGCCCCCCCCGACATGCACCTGGAATACGCCGGCCTGTACCGCGGCGCCGAAGACCAGATGGCCGGGGTAGAAGGGGTGGCACGGGTGCCCACTGCCGGCGACAGCCTGCTCTTGAGCTTCCCGCTCATCGGCCCGGCCGCCGGGGCTGAACTGGTCCGCCTGGATTTCCGCACCGCTCTCTACTCCACGGGGGTGGTGCTGCAGGCGGCCCTGCAGCACCGGGACTCGGGGGCCTGGCAGCGGGTGGACCCGGGGGACGCCAGCCCCGCCATCGCCGGCAACACCACCACCCTGGTGGGCGCCTTCAGGAGCGAGGCCCTGATCGACGAAGTCCAGGTGGAACCCGCCCTCTTCACCCCCAACGGGGACGGGATCAACGAGCAGGCGGTGTTCCGCTTCAAGGTGGTGCGCGTGGGCGACAACAGCCCCATCCAGGTGCGCCTCTACGACCTGGGCGGCCGCCTGGTGCGCGTCCTGGCCGAGCAGCGGTCCCTGAGCACCGGGCTCTACGCCATCGGCTGGGACGGCAGGGACGCGGAGGGCCGGCTGGTGTCCCCTGGTGTCTACTGCGCCAGGCTGAGCATCGACACCGAGGTGGAGGGCGCCCGGGTCGGGCGGGAGAACATCCTCAAGGTGGTGTCCCTGGCCTACTGAGGGGCGCCTAGCCGGGAGCTGAGGGGTGTTGCGAGGAGGACCTTTGGGGCTGCGCGCGCTGGCGATCGGCGCGCTGCTGTGCCTGGTGATCGGCGCGGTCTTTCCCTACGCCCTGCTGGCCATGAACACTGCCGGCATGTCCTCGGACTACATCACCGCCGGGGCGGTCTTCCTCTTCTTTCTCCTCGCCGGCCTGCTCAATCCCCTGCTCAAGGGGTTGAAACCCTCCTGGGGACTGAGCCAGGCCGAACTGGTGACCGTGTACGCGATGCTGCTCATCGCCTCGGCCATCCCCAGCTGGGGGTTCACCGCTGAGCTCATCCCCATGCTGCCGGCGGTCTACTATTACGCTACTCCCGAGAACAACTGGGCCGAACTGCTCCAGCCCTACGTGCGCCCCTGGCTGGTGCCCCACGACCCGGAGGCCATCAAGTACTTCTTCGAGGGCCTGCCCAAGGACGCGCCCATTCCCTGGGGCGCCTGGGCCGTCCCCATCGCCGCCTGGTGCTCCTTCATCCTCGCCATCCACCTGATGATGATCGCCCTGATGGTGCTCATCCGCAGGCAGTGGGTGGACCACGAGCGGCTGATCTTCCCGCTGGTGCAACTGCCCATGGACCTGGCCCAGGAGGGGGCGCCCGGCTCGAGGATGGGGCCGCTGCTGAAGAGCCCGCTGACCTGGGCCGGCTTCGGGGTGGCTTTCATCGCCCTCAGCACCCGGGGCCTGAACCACTATTTCCCCTTCATCCCGCCCCTGCAGTTCAGCCCGTACCTGCCCCTCTTCCACAACGCCATGGTCCTGCACCTGTTCATCAGCTTCACGGTGATGGGCCTGGCCTATTTCCTCAGCCTGGACGTGGGCATGAGCATCTGGCTCTTCCACCTTTTGACCCAGGTGCAGATGGCGGTGGAGAACACCCTGGGCTACACCCTGCCGGGCCGGCAGGATTTGTTCATGGAGGGCTCGATGAGCGTCTCCTACCAGGGGATGGGCGCCATGCTGGCGCTGGTGGGCTTTGGCCTGTGGACGGCCCGCGGCCACCTGCGCCAGGTGGGGCGCCGGATCAGCGGCCGGCCCGATGCCGCCGAGGACAGGGACGAGATCCTCTCCTACCGGGCGGCTTTTCTCGTCCTCTGCGGGGGCTCCCTCTACGCCGCTGGCTGGCTGTGGCTGGCTGGTCTGCCCCCAGGGGCGGTGCTGCTCTTTCTGCTGGTGGCCTTTGCCCTCTTCTACGGCCTGGCGCGCATCGTCGCCGAAGGAGGTTTGGGTTTCGCCCGGGCGCAGATGACGGCCCAGCCCTTCGTGGTCACGGCCCTGGGCACTGACTACGTGACCCCTCCGGGCCTGGCCACCCTGGGCTTCACCTTCGGCTGGGCCGGGGACATGCGCACCATGGTCATGGCCTCGGCCATCAACGGGATGAAGCTGGCCGACGCGGGCGGGGTGCGGGGCCGGCCCCTCTTCTGGGCCATGCTGCTGGCCATCGGGGTGACCCTGGCCAGTTCGGTGTGGGCGCTGATCTGGATGGGGTACACCTACGGGGGGATCAACCTGCACTGGTGGTTCTACAACATGCTGGGCCAGTTGATCCACGGCGATTCGGCCTACAAGGTGGCCAATCCGCTCAACCCCCTGGCCGATTTTGCGGTGGTGGGCCCGCGCTTCCTCTTCACGGCCATCGGCGCGGGGCTCATGGGCTTGCTGATGTACGCCAGACAGCGTTTCTTGTGGTGGCCGGTGCACTACCTGGGCTTTCCCATCGGCGCCACCTACATGATCAGCTCCACCTGGTTCAGCATCCTGATCGGCTGGTCGCTCAAGGCCCTGGTGCTCAAGTACGGGGGAGTGGGGCTGTACCGGCGGCTGCGGCCCTTCTTCCTGGGGCTGATCCTGGGGCAGATCACCTGCTCGGGTTTCTGGACCCTGGTGGATTTCATCACCGGGGAGAGCGGCAACATCATCTACGTGGGGATGCAGATCTAAGCGAGGGAGACGCTGAGATGAAAATCACCCGCAGCGAAGTATTCGTCCTGGGCGATCCTGATCCCCAGGGCAAGGTGGATGCCTCGCGCATCCACGGACTGGCCTTTGTGCGCCTGCACACCGACGAGGGGCTCACCGGGATCTCGGAGATCTTCACCGTGCCTCCCGGGGTGGCCAGGGCCGTGCTCGACGGCCCCGAGTCCCTGTACGGCCGGCAACTGATCGGCGAGGAACTCACCCATCCAGAGCGGCTGTGGACCAAAGTCTACAACAGCATGCTGCACGGCAACCGCCGGGGCTGGGCCATCATCTGCCTGGGCGCAATGGACGTGGCCCTGTGGGACCTCTACGGCAAGGCCCTCAAGCGGCCGGTGTACCAGCTTTTGGGCGGGGCCGAGCGGGCCGTCCATCAGGTCTGGCGCCCCGGCGATGGCCGCGAAGTGGTCCCTTACTGCACCATTATCTCCGACCAGTGGGATCGGGCCAGTGTGCTCAAGGAGCAGGTGGAGCGGGTGGTTGAGCTGCGCGGATTGGGGTACCGGGCCTTCAAGGTGGAGCCTATGCACCAGGACCCGGGCACCATCGTCGAGCTGGCGCGGCTGACCCGCCAGGCCGTGGGCCCCGGGGTGACCCTGTGCGTGGACGTGGGCTATCTGTGGAACGAGGTGGGCATCGCCCTTTCCACCATCGAGCGCCTGGCCGAGCACGACATCTTCTTCTTCGAGACCCCCTTCCCGGTGGACTCCATGGAGGCGTACGCCAAATTGGCGGCCCGCTCGCCCATCCCCCTGGCCGCCGGCGAGCACACCGTGTCCCGCTGGGAGTTCCTCGACCTGATGGACCGGGGCGGGGTGCAGGTGGCCCAGCCGTACATGACCACCTGCGGCGGGCTCACCGAGGCCAAGCGCATCGTCGAACTGGCCCAGCCCCGGGGGGCCCTGGTCTGCCCGGGCAACTGGTCCACCCACCTGCTGGGGGCAGCCTCGGTGCACCTGGCCGCGTACTCGCCCATCACCCCCATCTTCGAGATGGCCCCCGCCGAGGTGTACTGGTCTCCCCTGCGCCAGGCCCTGCAGGAACTCTTCTTCCCAATCGTGGACGGGGCGGTAGCCCTGCCCGAGCGGCCCGGCATCGGCATCGAGTTGCCCGAGGAGTTGGTGCAGCACTTTCTGCTGCCGCCCGAAAAGGGCTGGCGCTACCATGAAGACCAGGACTGAGTGGCAGGCCGGCATCGCCCGCCGGGGGATCACCCCCCAGACCCCGGTGTGGCTGGCCGGGTACGGGACCCGGCGCGCCCCGGAAGGGAAGCTGCACGAGCTGTGGGTCAAGGTGCTGGCGCTGCAGGACGCCGGAGGACAGCGGGTAGTGCTGGTCACCACCGACCAGATGGGCATGTCCAAGACCGTGTACGAGAGCCTGTACGCCAAGGTCCAGCGACGCTATGGGCTGGAGCGGGCCGCGTTCATGCTCACCTACTCCCACAACCACTGCGGCCCGGTGCTCAAGGACGACCTGGTGGATTACTATCCCCTCGACGAGGAGCAGCGGCAACTGGTGGACGAGTATTCCACCTGGTTCGAGGACCAGACCGCGGAGACGGTGGGCGAGGCATTGGCCGATTTGCAGCCGGCGCGGTTAGAGCGCGGGGAGGGCAAATGCACCTTTGCGGTCAACCGCCGCGAGAACCCCGAGGCCGAGGTGCCGCGGATGCTGGCCGAGGGCGTCCCTTTCAAGGGCGCGGTGGATCACTACGTGCCGGTGTTGGCGATCAGGGGAGGCGGGGGAGCGTTGCGCGGGATGTTGTTCGGCTATGCCTGCCACCCCACCACCCTCAACTTCACCCAGTGGTGCGGCGACTATCCCGGTTTTGCCCAGCTCGACCTCGAAGCGCGGTTCCCGGGCGCGGCGGCGATGTTCTTCAACACCTGCGGGGCTGACCAGAACCCCCTGCCGCGCCGCCAGGTGGAGTTGTGCGAGAGATACGGGAAGATGCTGGCCGAGGCCGTAGGCGAGGTGCTGGAGAGGCCCATGCAGCCGCTCAGCAGTGGCCTGGAGGCGGCTTTCGAGTTCGTGGACCTGGATTACGACCAGTTGGTGACCCGCGAGACCCTGATGCCCGTGGCCGAGGGAGCCAGCGCCCTGCACGCCCGCTGGGCGCGGCGGATGCTCGCGCTGATCGAGGCCGGGGTGGAGTTCCCCACCTCCTACCCCTACCCGGTGCAGGCCTGGAAGCTGGGAGAGGAACTGCTGCTCATCGCCCTGGGCGGCGAGGCAGTGGTGGACTATTCCCTGCGCTTCCGGCGGGAGTTCGGGGCGCGGGCCTGGGTGTGCGGGTACGCCAATGACATGGCTGCGTACATGCCCTCGCGCCGGGTGTGGGAGGAGGGCGGATACGAGGGCGGGCCGCATCTGGACGAGTACGGCAGGCCGGCCTGGCGCTGGGCCGGGGACGTGGAGGACCGCATCGCCGCTGCGGTGTACCGGGTGGTGGAAAAGGCAGGAGGATGAGATGCGCGACGAGGAAAGACCAATGGCAGAAAAGGGAAAACTGCGCAGCGCTGGCTGGTTCGAGCGCCAGGACATGGCTGGCTTCGTGGCGCGGGGCTGGCTCAAGAACCAGGGGCACCCCGAGCAGATGTTCGCCGGCAGGCCGGTGATCTGGATTTTCTGGTGGGGGGGCGGGGTCCCAGGTCTACCGCGAATACCGGTGAGGGCTGCGATGGCGAAAAGTGCTTGGAAAGGGCAAAGGGGCAGGGTATTTTTTGTAGCGAGAGGTGGTGGGTAAAGCGCGCTGTCAGGAAAGAGGTGAAACCATGTTAGATTGGTCTTCTTGCCCATCGGTCGAGCGCGATTTGCAGCGCGTGAGTGGCGCGTGGGTGTTCCGCGGTACGCGTGTGCCAGTAGCCGCGCTTTTCGAGAACCTCGAAGACGGGGCGCAAATCGCCCAGTTTGTGGAGTGGTTTCCGGGCGTCACCCTGGAACAGGTGCGTGAGGTGCTCGACCACGCGGCCAAGAGTTTGGCTTTGCCCAAGGTCGCCTGAGTGCGCGTGCTCTTCGACCAGGGGACGCCTGTACCCCTGCGCCAGGTGTTGCCTGACTAGGCCTGCCTGCGCTCAGGGGCTCTGGTCGAAAAGCACCCGCTCCACTGGCATGAGTTGGAAGTCCACCAGGTACTGGCCCATGCAGTACATCTCCATCTTCTTGGACAGGCTCCAGAAGGCGTCGAATTCGGCCTCGCTGCTGTCGGCGTCGAGGAAGGCCCAGCTCAGGCCGATGAGGGCGTTTTCCCGCAGGTCGTGCACCTTGCTGCTGTCCGGGCCGGCCGGGTGCAGGTCGTCGAAGGGGGTCAGGTAGCACTCGTAGAAGCAGGTGCCGCTGGAGAGGTTTTCGCCCGCGTACTGCCAGCCCACCCCGGAGTACGCGGCGCTCTCGCTCCAGATGGCCTTGCCCCAGAGCCAGTGCCAGTAGTAGCCGTTGAGGGGCGGCATGTACAGGTGGTAGTTCTGGGTGAAGGCGCTGCGCTGGCGCATCTCCACCTCCATGTCCTCCTTGGAGAAATTGACCACCTGCTCGCCGGCGTGGTCCGCGTCGATGACGATCTCCCAGATATCGTCCCCGTGCACGTACGCCCCGGCGGTGCGGCTGTACAGGGTATTGAGGGAATCGGGTTTCTCCTTGTAAAAGCGGTGCACGTCGTCGTAGACCTCGGCCATGAAGTAGAGCCGGTTGAGGCGGTCGTTCCAGCCCACCACCACCTTCTTGATGTCCAAGTCCTGTGGGTCGTAGGTGTCTCCCAGGCCGCGGAAGACCTCTTCGTGGTCGGACTGACCAAGGAAGTACTCGGACGGCACCACGGCCCAGTCCTCGGCCCTGCCGTCCATCCTGGGGACCTGGCCGTCGGGGAACTGGAAGATCTGGTAGGTCACCCCCTGGGGGAAATGGGCGCGGACCGGGAGGGCGATGAACAGGGCGAGCAGGGCGGGCAGGACCATCACAGCAGCTCCTCTCAGAGATAGTAGAAGGTGTAGACCAGCTCTGCGCCGCCCAGGCCCACGCAACTGCCCAGGATCAGGCCCACGAAGAAGGGGCGCAACTGGCGGTAGAGCACAATGCCCCCGTAGCGCAGGGCCAGGCTCTTGATCAGCCAGGCCAGGAACATGCCGAACCAGTCGCCGCTGACGGTGTTGGTCAGGGCCACGGCCAGGCCCACCGGGTGCAAAGGCCAGCCGGCCAGGTGGTGGTTGGCATAGGAGAGCAGCCCGGCCAGCCCCGCGCCGACGAAGAGGAAGAAGGTGGCCAGGTACTGGGGAGGGTGGGGGTTGTTGATGGTGTCGACCACCCAGCCCCAGTGGTAGTTGGGGGACATCACGTAGTACCAGATGTAGCCGTGGATCAGCCCTTTGCGGTAGCCGATCCAGATATAACAGAGGATGGTGGTGGCCAGGCTGACGATGACCGCAGCGGTGAGGAAGAGGAGCAGCTTGCGGCTGTCGATCTTGAGTCGGGCGTCCTCGCAGACCTTGAAGGCGTGGGCCAGGGTGCCCATCAGGAAGAGCTGGATGTCGGCAGACCAGACGAAGCTCAGACCCATGGCGGCCAGGCCCTGGCTGCCAAAAGGAGCGGTGCCCAGGTTGTTGGTGAAGAGGGGCGGGATGGAGTAAGCGGCCCGCAGCCGGCCCAGGCCGGTCTGGGCCAGGAGCCGGGCCGTGCCGAAGAAGACCAGCAGGCCCACCAGCAGGAAGAGCAGGGTCCAGCCCAGGGCCAGCCCAGTGGCCCACAGAAAGCCGGCCATGTAGAGCAGGCCGGCCAGGCCCAGCAGGGCCGAGAGGCGCGGGGAGAGCAGGTTGGCGCGGTCGCTCTTTTCGCGGCCGGCGATGAGCTGCCACTGGCGTTTGAGAAAGTCCCGCGACACCCACAGGGAAGAGAGCACCAAAAAGAGCAGGGAGCCGATCTGCTGGTTGGCCAGGAGCACCGAGCCGGCGCCGTGGGGCTGGGTGGGCAGGGGCAGGCTGATGCCCACATAGCCCAGCAGGCTTTCCTCCAGCGACACCACCAGGTGGAAGAACCAGACGCTGAAGAGCACGTTGAGATTGACCAAAAAGCTGAGACCCACGGTCAACAGATCCGTGTACACGGTGTAGTTGAGGTTGAACTGGCGGATGTAGATGGAGGTGCCGGGGATGCCCACGTACTGGATGCTCTGGAAGTCGAAGACCCGGTCCAGCATGTTGAGGGTGGGCATGCTCCAGGAGAGGAGGAAGCCGGCCCACAGGAGTTTGCTGCGCAAAAAGCTCTGGGAGGGGCGGTCAAAACTCTCCACCATCAGGGTGGGGACCACGGCCAGGGGGTAGACCAGGCGCTCCTGGCGCGACCACTGGTGGTGCACCAGGCTGATGCAGCCCAGGCTGACCAGGTAGAAGGCGAACATGAACAATCCCCACAGGATCAGCGGGGTGGTCCACAGGTCCCAGGGGATGGGCTGGTCGGCCCCGATGCCTTCAAAGAGGCCGCGGATGGCCTGCAAATCGCGGGGGGCGGCCCAGTCGGGGACGTGGTCCCACAACAGACTCTGCCAGTCGTTCTCCGGGGTGGCGTAGTAGAAGACCCCGGCGATCAGGGGGATGAAGTACCCGCCAAAGCCCATGGTGGGGATGACGGTGGCCACCATCAGGGTGGCGTAGATCAGGGCGAAGGAGGAAGGGGAGAGGGCCCACCGCCGGCGCATCAGCAGACCGATGAGGGCCACCCAGAAGAGCAGGAAGACCACGCCCACGGTGTTGAAGTGATCGGCGAAGCCCGAGTAGTGGTCGAGCAGCACATAGCCGCGCACCCCCACAAAATTGAGGAAGGCGCACAGGGCCAGGGAGAGCAGCAGGATCAGAGCGCTGCGGATCAGGGGCATAGGGTGGTTAAAAGGGGAAAAAGGCCCTTGGCACGGCAGAGCAAGATAGTTTAATTTTGACCACCGCTCAACGGCGAAAACTCAGGAGGGAAAGGCATGCTGAACACCGCGCAGATCGACCAGTTCCACCGCCAGGGTTTCCTCAACGGCGGGCCCGCGCTCGATGAGGATGAGGTCGCCGAATTGCGGGACAGCCTCGCAGCGATCCTGGCCAAAGGTCCGGGTGGCTTCGGCCCGGACGAAACCCCGCCCGTGCTCTTCCGCGATATCAGCGGCGGCGCGGTCGATGGCAAACCCGGCCCCACACCGGTGTGGCAGATCGTCAATATCTGGGAAGCCTCGCCGGCCTTCGAGCGGCTGATCTACCACCCGGCCATCGTCAAGGGGATCAGCCAGCTCACCGGCCACCGGGATCTGCAGGTGTGGCACGACCAGATACAGTACAAGCCCGCCAACCACGGGGGGGCCACCCGCTGGCACCAGGACGCGCCGCTGTGGCCCATCATCCGGCCCATGACCCCGGTCTCGGCCTGGATCCCCCTCGACGACGCCGACGAGGAGAACGGCTGCATGTGGATGGTGCCCGGCAGCCACACCTGGGGCAACCAGATCGAGTTCCTGCGCACCCAGCACCAACTGACCCAGCGGGAGGAGTTCGGGCGCCTCGCAGGCTTCACTCCTCCTGAGGACGCGGAGGTCAAAGCGGTGCAGGCCCGTCCCTGGCCGGTGAAGAAGGGCGAGGTCTCCTTCCACCACTCCCTCACCTGGCACGGTTCGCCGGGCAACCACTCGCCCCGGCCCCGCAGAGCCATCGCCATCCACTACATGACCGGCGAGGCGCGCTACGACGCCAAGGGGGGGCACCCGATGAAGCAGTTCGTGACCATAGCGGACGGGGCGCCCATGGCCCAGGCCGGACCGCATTTTCCCAAGGTCTTCCAGGGCGGCCAGCCAGTGGGGGTTCCAGAGCGCCTGAAGAGCTGAGATGGAGTGGTGTAGGCGACATCCCGCTTGGGCGATCTTTGCCCTGGCCCTGGGGGTGCGCCTGCTCTATCTCTTTGAAATAGATGACAGCCCCCTCTTCCGCCACCCGGTGGTGGACGCCGAGACCTATGCCCGCCAGGCGGCCGAATTGGCCGGGGGCAACTGGCTGGGCCGGGGGGAGGGACCCTTCTGGCAGCCGCCCCTCTACCCCTATTTCCTCGGGGCGATCAAGACCCTTTTCCCCGGCGCCTTCTGGTACGCTTCCCGCCTGATCCAGGGCGCGCTGGGCGCCTTCAGTTGCGCGCTGGTCTGCGGGCTGGGGCGGCGGTTTTTTTCTCCGGAGGTGGGGCTGATCGCCGGCCTGGCCGCTGCCCTGTACGGCCCGCTGATCTTCTACGACGGGGAGTTGCTGCCGGCCACCCTGGGCACCTGCCTCAACCTGCTGGGGTTGGCGCTCCTGGCCAGGGGAGGGGGGCGCTGGCACTGGCTGGGGGCCGGGGCAGTGCTGGGTCTGGCTGGCCTGGCTGTGGCTCCCAGCCTGGTCTTTGCCGGGCTGGCCGCAGGGTGGATCTGTCAGCAGGGCTGGAAGGAGGGGCGGGCCCTGGCCCTGCAGCGGACCGGGATCTTCGCCCTCGGGGTGGTCCTGGTCGTGGCGCCGGTGAGCCTGCGCAATTACCTGATCGGCGGGGACGCGGTGCTGATCTCCTACAACGGCGGGGTGAATTTCTACATCGGCAACAACCCCCAGTACGAGCGCACGGTCAATATCCGGCCAGGCTGGGAATGGGACGACCTGGTGGGGCTGCCCCTGGAGGCGGGCATCGAGCGGCCCTCGCACAAGGCGCAGTTCTTCTACGCCAAGTCCTGGGAGTACATCCGCAGCCAGCCCCTCTCCTACCTGGGACTGCTGGGGCGCAAGGCCTGGGCCTGCTGGCAGGGCGACGAGGTGGGGCGCAACCAGGACATCTATTACTGGCGGAATTATTCGGCGCTGTTGAGCGGGTTGCTGTGGAAAGGGGGACTGGCCTTTCCCTTCGGGTTGGTCGCGCCCCTGGCCCTGCTGGGCCTGGGACTGGCGCGCCGCAAAGAGATCCTGCCCCTGCTCCTGCTGGTTGCCCACTTTGCGGCGGCCACTGCCTTTTTCGTCGCGGACCGCTACCGCCTGCCCGCGGTGCCCGTGCTCCTGCTCTTCGCCGCGCAGGGGGCCTGGTGGCTGTGGGCACACCGGCGGCTCTGGCAGGGGAGACTGGCTCTGGCCGGCCTGGTCGTCTTGCTCCTGCTGTGCAACTGGGGCCTGCCACCCATGCAGATGGGGGGGGACGCGGCCATCCACTACAACCTGGGCCAGGCCTATGCCAGGGAGCAGCGCATCGCCGAGGCGCGGGCCGAGTACGCCCAGGCCGTGGGCCTGGATTCGACCTATTGGCAGGCCTGGCTCAACCTGGGGTCGGCGGAGGCCCTGTCCGGCAGGATGGGGGAAGCGGCGGGCATCTTCGAGCAGGTTGCCCGGGCCCGGCCCGCCCAGGTGGAGGTCTGGATGAACCTGGCCCATGCCCGGATGGCCCTGCAGCAGGGGCCGGAGGCGAAGAGGGCGTACGCCGAGGCGCTCAAGCTGCCCTCGCCCCACCGGCCGCAGCTCTACGCCGAATTGATGGGCTTCCATCTGCGGACCGGGGAATTCCGGGAAGCGGAGGAGGTGCTGGCCCAGGCAAGGAGCGAGTACCCCCAGGAGGCAGTCCGTTTCGCCCAGGTTTACGGACAGATGAAAGCGAGGGTGTTGGGAGAGAGATGATGGAGTATGAGGCATGGGGGTGTAGGTGGTGAAGCCCGATCCGGCTGAGGACCGTCCTCCTGGGCGCCTGGCAGCGTGGCTCGACTCCTTCCCCCTGGGCCGCACCCCGCTGGTGATGCTGGCCCTCTTTGTGGTCTCGGCGCTGCTGGTGGGCTTCAGCGGCCATCTGGAGGGCAGGCGCCTGGTGTACTGGTGCTTCGCCCGCACCCATTACGACGACTACATGAGCGCCAAAGAGCGCTTTGAGGCTGCCCACCCCGGCTGGAGGGTGGACATCAAACTGGTGGACCACGCCAGCCTGCTCAACCGCCTGACCGCGGCGTTCGTGCGCGGCAGCGGCGCCCCAGACGCCACCGAGATCGAGATCACCGGCATCGGCCGTTTCTTCAAGGGCGAAGCGGCCGAGGTGTCCTTTGAGGACCTGGAAGCCCTGGGGGCCCAACAGGGGGATGCGGGCTGGCCCTCGCGCATTGTGGAGGCCCGCTTCGCGCCCTGGTCCTACCAGGGGCATATCTTCGGCATGCCCCAGGATCTGCACCCGGTGGTCCTGCTCTACCGCCAGGACCTCTTTTCCCAACTCGGCTATCCCGACCTGCCCGCCGCGGCGCAGACCTGGGGCGACTTCCTGAAAGTGGCCCTACAGGTCAGCCGCCCCAGGGAGGTGGACCCCGGGCACCCCCACTACGCCATCGGCCTGCACAACAGCGATTTCTGGGAGTTCTGGCAAATGCTCTACCAGCGGGGGGGCGGCATCTACGACGCCCAGCGCCGGCCCGCGGTGGACAGCCCCGAGGCCGTGGAGGTGCTCGACTTCTACGCCGCCCTCTTCCACACCCACCGCGTGGCCTGGCCCATCCGCGACCTGCCCTCCTTCTGGGGGGCCATCAAGCGGGACGAGGTGCTCTGCTTTCTGGCCGCGGACTGGTTCGTGGGCTTTTTGCGCAACAACGTGCCCGAGCAGGCCGGCCTTTGGCGGGCCATGCCCATGCCGGCCTGGTACCCGGGGGGACGGCGGGTCTCCAGTTTCGGCGGGACCACCACGGTCATTCCCAGGCAGGGGGAAAACCGGGAGATGGCCTGGGAATTCACCAAACTCCTCTACCTGGACCGCGAGGAGACAGTGAGCCGGGCGCTCAAGACCCGGGTGATGCCGGCCATGCATGAATCCTATGAAGATCCGCGCCTGCTCGGGGACCGCTTTGCCTACCTGGGCGGGCAGGAGTTGGGCCGGCTCTTCGCCGAATTGCGCAACCAGATCCCCCCGGTGTACCTGCACTCCTCCTGGACCGAGGCCAGCACCCAGTTGGGCACGGTCATCCTGAGGGCCATCCAGCAGGAGGACACCCCGGCCAATCTGCTCTACCAGTACCGCCAGTACATCGAGGGCATCATGCAGCGCTACGCCAGTGTCGAAGCCCTGCTCCGGGGAGGGAGATGAGGGGATGGCCAGACGCCTGCGCACCCCCTGGATTCCCTATGTGTTCATCTCGCCCTTCTTCGCCCTCTACGCCCTCTTCATGCTCTACCCGCTGGTCTCCTCCATGTGGACCAGTTTCCGCTTCCAGCGCACCCTGCAGACCAGTGTCTTCGCCGGCCTGTTCAACTACCGCATCCTCCTGGAGGACGAGCAGT
This sequence comes from Candidatus Latescibacterota bacterium, assembly GCA_016187725.1. GTDB lineage: Bacteria > Latescibacterota > UBA2968 > UBA8231 > UBA8231 > SICG01. Next base: position 1,309 of record JACPJE010000247.1, on the reverse strand, counting down.
TCTGGCAGGCCCTCTTCAATACCTTCTACTACACCTGCGGGGTGCTGCTGGTCCAACTCCCCGTGGCCCTGGGCATGGCCCTGGTGGTCAATGCCTCCTTCCTCAGGGGGAGGAATTTCTTCCGCCTCTGCTTCTTCTCGCCCACCCTGGTGGCCGGGGTCTTTGTGGCCATCATCTTCCGCCAGCTCTACAACCCGGATTTCGGCCTGGTCAACCGGGTGCTGGGTCTGGAGGCGGCCTGGTTGGAAAACAAGTACCTGATCATGCCCTCCATCATCCTGACCAGCGTCTGGCAGTCGGCCGGCTTCAACATGCTCTACTTCCTGGCCGGCCTGCAGGGCATCCGCCGCGAATTGTACGAGGCGGCCCAGGTGGACGGGGCCAGCCGCTGGCAGGGCTTTGTCCACGTCACCCTGCCCGGCCTGCGGCCCATCACCATCTTCGTGGTGGTGATCGCGGTGATCAACTCCCTGCAGCTCTTCGACGTGCCCTTTGTGCTGCTGGAGGGGGAGGGGCCGGGCGGGCACGGCCGCACCATCGTCATGTACCTGTACCAGAAATTCGAGACCTCGGAGCTGGGCCTGGCCTGTGCCACGGGCTGGAGCCTGGCAATGCTGATCTTCCTGGTGACCCTGGCGCAACTGCGCCTGCTGCGGGCCTTCAGGGAGGAAGAGGCATGAAGAGAGCCGGAGTGGTCCTGGCCTACGCCCTGCTGATCGCCTTTGCCCTGGCCATCCTGACGCCCCTGGGGTGGACGGTCTTTTCCTCCTTCAGGCCGGCAGGGGACATCTTCTCCCACAAGCTGCCGCTGTCGGTGGCGGACTTCACCTTGGAGAACTACCGCGGTCTGTATGAGCCGGTGGTCCGGGACGAGGGGACCGAGCAGCGGCTCTTCCCGCCCATTCCCTTCGGGCGCTTCTTCCTCAACAGCCTCTTTGTCTCCACCTCCTTCACCCTGCTGGCCCTCTTCTTCAGCTCCCTGGGCGGCTTCGGCTTCGGCAAGTACGAGTTTGGCGGCAAGCGGGGGCTCTTCCTGCTGTTGATGGGATCGATGATGATCCCCTTCCACGTGGGGCTGATCCCCCTGTACAGCCTGATGGCCCGCATCGGCTGGCTCAATTCCTTCGAGGCCCTGATCATCCCCGGCTCGGCCAATGCCTTCTCCATCTTCCTGATGCGCCAGTACGTGTCCACGGTGCCGGATAGTCTCATCGACTCGGCCCGCATCGACGGCTGCTCGGAGTTCGGCATCTACTGGCGGGTGGCCCTGCCCCTGCTCAAGCCGGCCCTGGGGGCCCTGACCATCTTG
>JACPJE010000246.1 GCA_016187725.1 Candidatus Latescibacterota bacterium | reverse complement strand
GTGCGGCGGGACGCGCCTTGAGAAAGGCCGTAAGGGGTTGCCCTCGACGCACCCCGTACCCCGCTGCCAACCCTTTCCCCGCTGCCAGGCTCTAATGATGTAGAAAGAGGCCGGCATGGATTCCGAGGAACGCATCCTGCTCCTGAGCGCCCGCCAGGGCGACCACCGGGCCTTTGCCGCCCTGGTGGCCGGCTGCGACCGGCGCATCCTGGGCCTGGCCTTCGATATGACCGGCAATACCGAAGACGCCCAGGACATCTACCAGGAAGCGCTCCTCGCCGCGTACCGGGCCCTGCCCAGGTTCAGGATGGACAGCGAGTTTTCCACCTGGCTCTACCGCATTGCCCTCAACCGGGCCCTCCGCTTCCGCTCCCGGCGCGGGCGGCGGCCCCCCCCCGAGGAATGGTGGCCCGAGCAGGTGGATCATCCCACCCCCGAGGACCTGGCCCTGAGGGGGGAGTTCCGCAGCCAGCTCCACCAGGCCCTGGGCGGGCTTTCGCCCAAGGAGCGCCTGGCCTTTGTCCTGTGCCACCACCAGGGCTTCAAGATCGAGGAGGCCGCCGAGTTGATGGAGTGTTCTGCCGGGTCCGTGAAAAGCTACCTGTTCCGCGGCCGGGAGAAACTCCGGTGCCAGTTGGGCGAATACCTGGAAAGATGAGGAAAACATGAGCAGCGAAGAGCAGCGCCAGCGGGTATTGCGCTATCTGTACGGCGATCTGAACCAGGCGGCACGGGCCGCCTTCCAGGCCGAACTGGAACGCGATCCCACCCTCAAAGCCCTGCTGCACGCCGAGCAGCGCTTCGACCAGCTCCTTCCGGTGGGCAGCGGCCCCCAGGCGCCCGAAGCCCTGCTCCAGGAGAGCCGCCTGTTCCTGCGCGCCGCCCTGCGCCAGAGGGAAAGGCCGCCGCTTTTGGAGCGCCTGCGGGCGTGGTTCCAATTCGTCCCCATGCCCCTGTCCTGGTCCGCAGGGGCGCTGGCCGCCCTCCTGGTAGGCTTCTTTCTGGGGCGCGGCGGGCTGCAGGCCACCCCTTCTTCCCTGGTGGGCCTGCTCAAACCCGAAGACCTAGAGGTCGTGTCGCTGCGTGTGGCCCACTTCGAGCCGGCCACCGGTCAGGTATCCCTGGTCCTCGACGCCGTCTCCCAGATCCAGGTCGAGGGTACCCTGCAGGACAGGGCCGTGCAGACCGCCCTGGCCACGGCCCTGCAGGGCGACCTGGAGTCGGGAACGCGCCTGCAAACCCTGGATCTGCTCCAGCACCAAGGGGGCAGCACCCGCATCCGCGAAGCCCTGATCCACACCCTGGCCCACGACGACAATCCCGGCGTGCGGCTCAAGGCCATCGACGCCCTCAAGGACCTGGCAAAAAACGAGGAGGTGCGCCAGGCCCTGCGCCAGGCCCTGCAACACGACCTCAACCCTGGGGTGCGGGTGGAGGCGGTCGAAGCCCTCAGGCAGTTCACCGATCCGGCCACCCTCCAGGTCTTGGAGCGACAGAGCCGGGACGAAGTGAACACCTATATCCGCGGCGAAGCCGTGCGCGCCCTGCAGCGGGAGCGCAAACCCTCAGGTGAACAACTCTGAAAGGAACATGACCATGAGACCTATGATTGGCTGCTTAGTGGCCAGCGGACTGCTGCTGGCAGGAACCGCCCTGGCCCAGGAAACAGGCACCATCGAGCGGGAAGGCCTGGGTTTTATCGAGCGCATCGACAAGACCGTGCCGGTCGGCAAAGCAGGCACCCTCCGTCTGTCCGCGCCCAAGGGCGGGATCGAGGTGCGGTCCTGGGACAAGGACGAGGTACGCGTAGAGGTGGATAAAGAGGCCGAGGCTTTCACTGAAAGCTCGGCCAGAAAACTGCTCGACCGCGCCCAGGTCTTCGTCGAAACCTCGGGCAAAGATGTGCAGGTGCGGGTGGAGGGAGGGGACGATCTAGACTGGGACGACGTGGAGTTGGAATTCCACCTCAGCGTACCCCAGGTTTACAACCTCGACCTGCAGACCTCTGGAGGGGGCATAAGCATCGGCGACCTGGAGGGCCAGGTGCTGGCCAAGACCGCCGGCGGCGGCATCGAGGTGGGCCAGATCAAAAACGGCAAGGTCGACGTGGAGACCGCCGGCGGTGGCATCGAGGTCGCTGGCATCCAGGGTGGAGATTGCCTGGCCAAGACCGCCGGCGGCGGCATCGACATCGGCGAGGTTTCCGGCTCGGTGAACGCCCAAACCGCCGGCGGCGGCATCGACATCAAAAAGGCAGGGGGGGAAGTGCGGGCCATGACCGCTGGGGGCGGCATCGACATCGGCGAGGGCGGCATCAAGGTCTACGCCGAGACGGCCGGCGGCGGTATCGATATCGGCCCGGTCCAGGGCTCGGTGGAGGCGCGCACTGCCGGGGGGGGCATCGACATCGGGCCGGCCGGGGGCGACGTGCGCGCCCAGACCGCCGGCGGCGGCATCCGCATCGGCGAAAGCCAGGGCACGGTGGATGCCGAGACCGCCGGGGGCGGCATCACCGTGGAAGGTTCGGGTGGGCCGGTGCGGGTGCACACCAGCGGCGGCGGTATCGAGATCACCAAAGCCCGCGGCTTCATCGAAGCCGAGACCGCTGGCGGCGGCATCGAGGCCGAACTGGCCCTGACCGACATGGCGGCCGATGCCCATTGCACCCTCAGGACCGCCGGCGGCAACCTCACCCTGTACCTGCCCGCCGCCTTGCCAGCCACCATCGATGCCCAGTTGCGCATCGAGCGCAAGGTGGGACGAGACTACCGCATCTACTCCGATTTTCCCATCACCATCCAGGGCGAGGGCACCAAACTGCTCACCGGCAAAGGCGAGGTGAACGGCGGGGGCAACCCCATCCGCCTGGAGACCACCAACGGCGACATCTTCATCAAGAAAGGCGCTAAGTAGCCGTGCTCGGCTTGACTTGGATATGCAGCTCGTCCAATTGCGCCCGGCTCACCGAGCCGGGCGCACCCATGAGCAGGTCCTGGCCGTTCTGGTTGAGGGGAAAGGCGATCACCTCGCGGATATTGGGCTCCTCGGCCAGCAACATGACCATCCGGTCGATGCCAGGGGCGATCCCGCCGTGGGGCGGGGCCCCGTACTGGAAGGCGCGGATCATGCCCCCGAACCTCTCGTCCACCACCGCTTTGGAGTACCCGGCCAGCTCAAAAGCCCTGTACATGATCTCCGGACGGTGGTTGCGGATGGCCCCGCTGGACAGCTCCAGGCCATTACAGACAATATCGTACTGATAGGCCAGGATTTCGAGGGGCGGCTGGCGCTCCAGGGCCTCCAGGCCGCCCTGGGGCATGGAGAAGGGATTGTGCGAGAACTCCAGACACTGTCTTTCGCTGTTCCACCCGTACATGGGGAAGTCCACGATCCAGCAGAACCGGTACGCCCGTGGCTGGCGCAGGTCGAGCAGGTCTGCCAGGTGGAGGCGCAGGGCGCCGGCCAGTTTGCCGGCCTTTGCTTCCTCGTCGGCGATGAAAAGCAGGGCGCTGCCGGCCTGAGCGCCGGTCAACCCCTGCAGCCCTTCGATTTCCCCGCGGCCCAAGACCCCGGCGATGGACCCCTCCACCCCCTCTTCCTTGAAAAGCAGGTACGCCATCCCCTTGCCGCCCTCGGCTCTGACAAAGCGCTCCAGATTGTCGAAGAAGCTGCGCGGTTTGTCCACCACTTCCGGGACACAGAGCACCCGCACCACTCCACCCTCTTCCACGGTCTTGCGGAAGATCCGAAACTGTGAGCCGGCAAAGAACGCCGAAACATCCTCGATCTCCAGGCCAAAGCGCAGATCCGGTTTGTCCGTGCCAAAGCGGCGCAGGGCCTCGGCATAGGGGATGCGGGGAAAAGGCGGCGGGGTGATCTCCCAGTCGCTGAACTCCCCGAAGAGCCCGCAGAAGAGTTCCTCCATCACCCCGAAGACCTCTTCCTGGTCCACAAAGGACATCTCCACGTCCAGTTGGTAGAACTCCCCCGGCGAGCGGTCGGCGCGGGCGTCCTCGTCGCGGAAGCAGGGGGCGATCTGGAAGTAGCGGTCGAAGCCGGCCACCATCAGCAGTTGTTTGAACTGCTGAGGCGCCTGGGGCAGGGCGTAGAACTGTCCCGGATGCAGCCGGCTAGGCACGAGGAAGTCGCGCGCCCCTTCGGGCGAACTGCTGGTGAGGATGGGGGTCTGGAACTCGCAGAATCCCATCTCGACCATGCGCCGCCGGATGCTGGAGATCACCGCCGAGCGCAAGGAGATGCGCCGGTGAAGCTGGGTGCGGCGCAGGTCCAAAAAGCGGTACTGCAGGCGTAGAGCCTCGGCCACCGGCTGTTCCTCGGCCACAGCAAAAGGCAGAGGCCCGGCTGCGCTGAGCAGGGCCAGTTCCCCGGCGTGGACCTCAATCTGGCCGGTCTCCATCTCCTCATTCACCGCTTCCCCAGGGCGCAGGCGCACCTGGCCCGTGACCGTGACCACCGACTCCCGGTTCAGCCGGCCAGCTTCTTGATAACAGGGGCTGTCCGGCGTGAACACCACCTGGGTGAGACCGTAGTGGTCGCGCAGGTCGGCGAAGAGGACCCCGCCGTGGTCCCGCTTGCGGTGGACCCAGCCGGAGAGCCGAACCGTGGCGCCGGCGTGCAGAGGGCGCAACTGGCCGCAGGTGTGGGTGCGATAGGGATGCATGATCTCGTCCTTTCAATAGAGGGAAAAAGAAAACCCGCTGCCCAGGAGCTGCGACAGCGGGTCGGTTTCGGTGATAGGGTAGCGGATCAGCCGGCCATCGCAGTTTCTCCGTCAGAGGTGTGGTTATTATTGCCCTGGTTATTGTTATCCCTATTGTTATCCACAGCGAGCCCGCACACCCTTTCACTGCCGGTTCCGCTGATCTGCTCGGTTGCCGGCTGGCGCGCCTTGACCATGGGAAAGGGAATCACATCGCGGATGCTCGCTGCGTCCGTGAGCAACATGACCAGGCGGTCGATGCCCAGCCCCACCCCTCCAGTGGGCGGCATGCCGCAACCCAGGGCGCGCACAAAATCCGCGTCCAGGGGATGGGTAGCCTCGCCCTGTGTTCGGCGCTGGGCCAGGAACCGGTCCAATTGCTCCAGCGGGTCCGTCAACTCGGAGTAGGCGTTTCCCAGCTCCATCCCACAGACGTACACCTCGAAGCGCTCCGCCAACCTGCCATCCCCGCGCCTGACCCTGGCCAGGGGGCTGATCTCCAGCGGGTGATCCAGGACAAAGGTCGGCTGCACCAGGCACCCCTCACAGGCGACTTCAAAGAGTCGGGCCACTGCCAGTCCCCAGGAGAGGGGTTCCGCAGACTCGACGCCGCGCCTTTCCAGTTCTACTTGTAGCTCCTGAGCAGAGAGTGCACCCGCATCCACACCTGCGTGTTCCCTCAGGGCGTCGAGCATGCTCAGCCGCCGCCAGGAAGGGGAGAAATCCAGCTCTGTCCCTTGATAGACGATGTGCGCCGAGCCACAGACTTCTGCGCATACCCCAGCCACCAAATCCTCGAAGCGGCACATCTGCTCTTCGTAGTCAGTGAACGCCTCGTACCACTCCATCATGGTGAATTCAGGGTTATGGGAGCGGTCGATGCCCTCGTTGCGGAAGTTCTGGCAGATGGTGAACACCTTCTCGAAGCCAGCCACGATGTACCTCTTCAAGTGGAGTTCCGGCGAAATGCGCAGGAACTGCTCCTGATTGTCGAGCGCCCGGACCGCAGTGGTAAAAGGATGGGCCTCGGCCCCGCCGTAGGTGGCGGTGATGGTGGGTGTGGCAACCTCCAGGAATGCATTTGCTTCCATCTGCCGGCGCAGGGAGGAGATGATCCGGCTGCGCTGGCGGAGACGCTCTCGATCCGGGCGGTCGAGGAGCCAGTGCAGATGGCGTTCCCGGTACCGCGCTTCCAGGTCTGTCATCCGGTAATAGACCGCCTCCTCCGACTCCTTGCCGATCGGGATGGGCACTAGCGCCTTGGCCAGGAAGAGCCAGTGCTTCACCTGCACGGAGAGTTCTCCAGTCCGGGTGCGAAACACCTCGCCTTCGATCCCCACCAGATCCCCAAGGTCGAGCAGAAAAAGTTCCTCCCACGCCGGACCCAGGATCTTCTGGTTGAAGTAGAGCTGCACCTTGCCGCTCTGGTCCTGGAGGTCCATGAAACACGCCCGGCCCATGTCCCGGCGCGCCCAGATGCGGCCCGCAAGCCTCACCCAAAGGGCCAGCGCCTGGCCGGCCTGCTCCCGGGCATGGGCCTCCTCTAGCACCTGGCCGACCTGGTGGGTCGGAGAAAAGGTATAGGGATAGGGGTTGTTATCCCTGGAATAGAGCACAGCTCTCTTCTCCAGCCGGCGCGGGTCGAACCCGTAGGTCTGGGCGTGGGGTGTTTCCATCAGCGGGGTAATTCCTCGGCCTCAGTTCCTCGCCAGGTATCCTTCAGCCTTCAACAACTCGGCGGTGAGGATCGCCCCGCCGGCCGCTCCGCGCACGGTGTTGTGGCTGAGGGCCACGAATTTGTAGTCGAAGAGATTGTCCTCCCGCAGCCGGCCCAGGGTCACGGCCATGCCATTGCCCGCGTCCCGATCGAGGCGGGTCTGGGGCCGGTTGTCCTCGGCAAAGTAGCGCAGGAAGGGCGAGGGCGCCGAGGGCAGTTTCAGCTCCTGGGGCTTGCCCTTGAAGGCGGCCCAGCGGCTGAGGATCTCGTCCTTGGACGGCTTGCGCTCGAAGGACACCGAGACCGCGGCCAGGTGCCCGTCCGAAACCGGCACCCGCAGGCACTGGGCCGAGATCACTGGGCCGGCGGCCTCGACAATGCGCTCCCCCTTGATGTGGCCCCAGATCTTGAGCGGTTCGCGCACACTCTTGTCCTCCTCCCCACCGATGAAGGGAATCACATTGTCCTCCATCTCCGGCCAGGTCTTGAATGTCTTGCCCGCACCGGAAAGGGCCTGGTAGGTACACACCGAAGCCCGCAGCGGCCTGAATTCGCCCAGGGCCTCCAGGGCCGGCACATAGGGTTGGAGGGAACAGTTGGGCTTCACCGTCACAAAGCCCCGCCGGGTGCCCAGGCGCCGGCGCTGGATTGGGATGATCTGCAGATGGTCGGCGTTGATCTCGGGGATGAGCATGGGCACATCCGGGGTCCAGCGGTGGGCCGAATTGGCCGAAACCACCACCACCTCCCGTTTGGCGTACTCGTCTTCGAGCTTGCCTGTGGCCTCCTTGTCCATGTCCAGGGCGCAGAAGACCAGGTCCACCTCTCGGCTGATGGTGTCCATGTCCTTCTCCACCTCCTTCACCATCAACCGGCCGATGGCCGCGGGCACCGGCATATCCATGGTCCAGCGCTCGCTCACCGACTCGGCGTAGGTGCGGCCGGCTGAGCGGGCGCTGGCCGCCACGCCGACCACCTCGAACCAGGGATGTTCGGCCAGGTGTTTGACGAACCTCTGGCCCACCATGCCGGTGGCCCCCAGGATACCTGCGCGCAATTTCTCCATCGGATACTCCTTTCGGGCAAAAAGAAAACCCGCTGCCGAAGGACTCGACAGCGGGTTGAGTAGTGATTTTACTCGTTGTTACAGATCAGCCGGCCGTCGCAGTCCACCCTTGGCGGTGCGCTTATTATTGTCCCGCTTGGTATTGGGCTTGGACTTCAGGCCGGTAGAGGTCATTGTTTTCTGGAATACGTTTTGGGATATGGCGTCGAGTGTTCCTAATATATCGGCTGATACCGCTAAAAGCAAGAGAGAAATGTGTTACCTTTCAGTGGAACTTGCGTCTAAAGAAGTGAAGTCCAACACGAGGAGCGCGCGTGGACGAGCAGATCGACCTGGGACTGATCGCCGCCTGCCAGCAGGGGGACCCAGTGGCTTTCCTCCAGGTCTTTGACCTCTACCAGGACCGGGTCTACCGACTGTGCCGGCACCTGGCCGGCAACCCCCAGGACGCCGAAGACCTGGCCCAGGAGAGCTTTGTCCAGGCCTTTGGCAGTATCCAGTCTTTCAGGGGTGAATCCGCCTTTGGCACCTGGCTCTTCCGCATCGCCTCCAACTGTTGCCTCAGCGCCCTGAGAAAGCGGCGCGCTGCCTTTGTCCCGCTGGACGAAGAACTGCCCCTGCCCTCGGACTCCAGCCCCGAGGACCAGCTCATGCGCAAGGAGTTGGGCAAGAGAGTGGAGGCGGCCATCGCCGCCCTGCCCGAAAACCAGCGCCTGCTCTTTGTGCTGGGCACCCAGTTGGAAATGCCCTACCAGCAGATCGGCCAGATCGCCGGCTGCTCAGAAGATGCAGTCAAGATGCGCCTGCACCGGGCGCGCCAGCAGGTGCGCAATGCCCTGCGTCCCTATCTGGAGAGTTGATCCGATGAACTGTTTCACCTGCGAACGCCACCTATCGGCCTATATCGACGACGAACTGCCCGCGCCGAGCCGCCGCGAATTGGAGACCCACCTGGACGAATGCCCGCGCTGCCGCGCCGAGTTCGAGGCCCACCAGATCGCCTGGGAGGCTGCCCACCAACTGCGCGCCGAGGCGGCTCCAGAGGGCCTCTGGGAAGCGATAGCGTCCCACCTGGAGAAACCCGCCGAATCCACCCGTCTCGACGACCTGGCCCTCATGCTCAGGGGTCTGGCCGCCCAGGTGCAGGATCTCCAGCGCAGCGTGGACGGGTTGCGGCAGGATATGGAAGAGGCCGAGACCTGGCCGGCCGACCAGGGACAGGTGCGCCAGGGCATCCGGGTGCGCGCCAACCCCTTTGTCCCGGGCCCATCGCGCGAGTCTTCCATCGAGCGGTTTCGGCAGAGTTCGTAGGGCCGGTACAGAAATTCGCCTTCACCAAAGGAGTGTGGAGTTATGGCTGCAAAAGAGAGCGCTGCCAAAAGCGGAGTGCAGGAACTGGCCCCCCTCCCAGAGGATGCCTTGTCCTCTCTGGACGAGGTCGAAGTCGAAGTCTCCGTCGAGTTGGGCCGGCACACCCTGACCCTGGACCAGGCCCTGCACCTGGGCGAGCATTCCCATGTCGAGTTGGACAAGATGGTCGGCGAGCCCGTCGAAGTAAAGCTCAACGGCAGACTCTTTGCCCGGGGTGAGGTGGTCACTGTGGGCGAGTACTTCGGGGTACGGCTGACCGAAGTCCTCGCCCGGCAGGGAGGGTGACATGGAAACAGCGGAAAACGGCACTCTAGAGAAAGCGGCATTGGCCCATCTCGGGGATATCGAGGTAGAGGCCGTGGTCTACCTGGGGAGGCGGACCCTGAAGCTGGCCGAGGCCCTGGCCCTCCGACCTGGCTCGGTCGTTGTGCTGCCGCGGCTGGCGGGGGAATCGTTCCCCATCCTCATCAACGGCACGCCTTTGGGAGAGGGAGAGACCGCCCTGGTCAGCGAGCGCATGACCTACAGGATCACCCGACTCGTGCCTGTAGAGATCCAGGAGGTGCCTAGATGACTGCCCAGAACAACCCGCACATCGCCGGTTTTTGTGCCCGGCTGGCAGAGCCTTTTTCCATAGACCCCTGGAAACCGCTTTCCAGAGCCGCGGTGGAGGCCTTGCCGCCCTTGCCACCTCCTCTGGTACGCGGCTGGGAGCTAGAAAAGCCGGCCTCTGCTCCTGCGGCCTCTCTGCCTGCGCCCCCCCTGGCCTCGCCTGCTGCACCCAGAGAATCAGAACCCCCCTTCTCCCTCAAAGAGGTGGCAGCCCATCAGCTCGCTCCCTTCCTGGCCAAAGAGCACCCACAGACCATTGCCCTGACCCTGTCGCAACTGGACCCGACCCAGGCCGCCAGCATCCTGGCGCACTTACCAGAGGGAAGGCAGGCAGACGTGGCCTACCGCATCGCCACCCTGGAGAGTGTCCCTGCAGGAGATCTCAAGCGGCTTGAGGAAGGCCTGGAGATGTCCCTGCGCGACATCCTGGCAAGCAACAAAGATGTGGGCGGTCCCAAGGTGGTGGCCGATATCCTCAACCTCTCCGGCCCCAGCGTCGAGAAGAGGGTGCTGGAGCAGTTGGACGCCCAGGGTCCGCAGGTGGCCGAGGCAGTGCGCAATCTGATGTTCGTCTTCGCCGACATCGTCAAGTTGACCGACCGCGATATTCAGATCCTGCTGCGCGAGGTGGACCAGAAGGATCTGGTGGTCGCTCTGAAAGCCGTCGACGAGGAGTTGAAGCAGAAAATCCTGGCTAATATCTCGGAGCAGGTGCGCGCGCTCATCGCCGAGGAAATGGAGTTCCTCGGCCCCATGCGCCTGAGCGAGGTGGAGCAGGTGCAGTTGCGCATCGTCCAGCAGGTGCGGCAGCTCGAGGAAAAGGGGCAAATCACCGTGGTGCGCGGTGCAGTCGTAGACTGGTTTGTGTGAAAGGATATACCCGATGGCCGACATGTTGCCCCAAGAGGAAATCGATGCCAGGCTGCGCCAGCAGACCTCCCCCACCCCCCCGGCAGCCGACCCGCCGGTGGTCTCTCCCTACGACTTCAAACACCCGGCCAGGGTCAACAGGACTCAACTCCGCACCTTGGAGAGCCTGCACGACAACTTCGCCCGGTTGCTGGCCTCCACCTTCAGCTCGGCCATGCGCGAGGTGGTGAGTGTCGATACCGCCTTTGTGGACCAGACCACCTACGCCGAGTTCATCATGTCCCTGTCCAATCCGGCCTGCTCCTACCAATTCACCCTGGGTCCTACTAGCGGCAGAGTGATCCTCGATGTGGCCATGCCCGTGGTCTTCGCCGCGGTGGACCGCACCTTCGGCGGCAAAGGATCGTCCCAGGGGGGCGACCCCCGGCAGGTCACTGCCATCGAGATGGGGGTGATCAACAAGATCGTCAAGCGGGTGATCGAGGATCTGGAGGCCACCTGGGCGCCCGTCCTGGGGGTGGAGATCTCAGACATAGAACTGGAGACCAATCCCGAGTTCATGCAGATCACCGCGGCCAGCGAGATCGTCATCCTGCTGGCCTTCGAGGTCAACTCGACCAACGCCTCGGGGCTGGTGAGCCTGTGTTACCCCTTCTTCACCCTCGAGTCCATCCTGCCGCGCCTGGGACAGAAGACCTGGATGCGGCACACCCCGATCAATGAGGAGCGCCTCCTCCTGGAAAACCGCCTGCGCCTGGGTCCGATGGAGCTTCCGCTGGTGGCCGAACTGGGGCGGGTGAAGATCCCGGTGCGTGAGGCGAACAGCCTGCAGGCCGGCGATATCCTCCGCCTGCCCGCACGCGCCGAGGAACCCGCCGTGGTCTATCTGGGAGGGAAACCCAAGTACTGGGTGTGGCCCTTTGCCGAGGAGAATGGGGAACTCAAGCTGCAGGTGGCCGGCAAGATCCCACCGGAACAACAGGGCAAATACGGGACTGTGCGCTAAACTCTGAGCCAAGCTGTTCAGCCCAGCCGGCCCAGGTAGATCTCCAGGTCGTACTCGAATACTACTTCTCCACCCTGCTGGTGCTCGGCGGAGAAGCCGGTCCCTGATCCCAGGTCCGCAATTACCCATTCGGGGGTCAGGCCGATCTGGCGCACCAGCAGGTCGAGGGCGGTGCGGGGGTAGCGCGGGCGGGCGCGGACGTAGTTCTCGACCCGGTTGGAGAAACGCTGGGTCGACTCGAAGCTGTTCACGAATGTTCCAGCACTGCTTTACCTAGGGTTTCCTCGATCTGCACCGGGTACTGGGCATTGAAACAGGCGGTGCAGTACTCGGCGCCGTCGTCGGGCATGGCCTGCAGCATCCCCCCCATGGACAGGTAGCCCAGGCTGTCCACTTCCAAATGCTCCTTTATCTGCTCCACGGTCTTCTGCGAGGCGATCAACTCGTCCCGGGTCTGAAAGTCGATGCCGTAGTAGCAAGGAGAGATGATCGGCGGGGCACTGACCCGGACGTGGATTTCGGCGGCCCCTGCCTCCCGCAGCATCCGGGCGATGTGCTTGAAGGTGGTGCCCCGCACGATGGAGTCCTCCACGACTACCACCCTCTTCCCCTTGAGCACCCCCCGCACCGGGTTGTACTTGGTCCGGGCCTCGAAGTCGCGGACCTGCTGGCTCGGTTTGATGAAGGTCCGGCCCACGTAGTGGTTGCGGATCAGGCCGATCTCGAAGCGGATGCCCGATGCCTCGGCGTAGCCCAGGGCCGCGGTGTTGCTGGAGTCGGGCACTGAGATGACGATATCCGCCCTTGCCGGATGCTCTGCGGCGAGCAGCTTGCCCAGGCGCCGGCGGGTCTTGTCCACGTTGTCCCCGAAGATGATGCTGTCGGGCCTGGAGAAGTAGATGAACTCAAAGACGCAGAAGGCGTGCTGCGTCTTGGGCCAGGGCTTCAGCGAGCGCAGGCCACCCCGGTCGATGACCACCACCTCACCTGGCTCCACGTCCCGGAGATAGCGGGCCGAGACCATGTCCAGGGCGCACGACTCCGAAGCCACCACCCAGGAGTCGCCGAGCTGACCCAGGCACAGAGGGCGGAACCCCAGGGGGTCGCGCGCGGCCATCAAACTGTCCTGGGTGGCGATGACCAGGGCATACGCCCCCTTGGCCTGGGAGAGGGCGTCGATGATCCGGTCTTCGACCTGCTCTTCCTGGGAACGGGCGATCAGATGGACCAGCACCTCGCTGTCGGTGGTCGTCTGAAACAGCGCCCCGCTCTGCTGCATCCGGCGCCGCAGGGGAACGGTGTTTACCAGATTGCCGTTGTGAGCCAGGGCCACATAACAATCCCGGCATTCGGCCAGAAAGGGCTGGGCATTGCACAGCGAGTCCCCCCCAGTGGTAGAGTACCGGTTGTGGCCGATGGCCAGGTGGCCAGCCAGAGGTTCGAGGAGGGAGTGGTCCCTGAACACCTCGGTCACCTGGCCCAGCCCGGTGTGGAGGCGCAGGCTTTTGCCGTCACCGGCGGCGATGCCGCTGCTCTCCTCCCCCCGGTGCTGGAGCGCGTGCAGGCCCAGGTAGGTGATCTCTGCAGCCCGCGGATGGCCGAAAATCCCGAAGATGCCGCATTCCTCTCGGAGCATATGAAACTCCCTGGTTATGGTGGGCTTATTGGGCTTTGCAGACCACTCAATCCGCGCAGGCACACGAGAGCAGGGCAATGGGCCCGGGCGCCTTCCACACCGCCTCCCAGCTGGCCCCCCGATCCGCGCTGCGGTACAGGGTGTCCTCCACCGCCGCCCAGGCCGTGCCCCCTGCAGAGAAGGTCACCTGGAAGGTGTCGATGTTTTCACGGGTGGTTTCGGGAAATCCCCCCCGCACCTGGGTCCAGGTACGGCCCGCGTCCTCTGAGCGGTAGAGCCGGCCCTCCACCCGCTGGCCCGGCCCGCGGCTGAAACTGGCCAGCAGGCAGTCCGGGTCGCGCGGATGCACCGCGATGGCCCGCCCGTAGTGGGTGGCCAGCCCCTGGTCGCGGTGCGCCCAGGAATGCCCCCGGTCCTCGCTGATATAGACCGCATCCGCGGTATTGGCGTACACCCGCTCCTCCAGCACCGCCGAGGTGACCACCTGGTGCACGTCCTCGTGCAAGCCGGGCTGCACCGGCTCCCAGGAAAAGCCGCGGTCGGGCGAACGCATGATGCTGCCCACGTGGATGTCGGCGTAGAGCCAGGCTCCCCGGCGGGCCAGGCTGCGCACCGCCGCCGGGCCACCCCAGGGGGTGTGCCACTTGTGGCGGCATTCCAGCTCGGCGAAGGACTCCAGCCGGCAGGCGGGTCGGCCCTCGTCGGCCAGCAGGTACAGGTGCGGCCCCTCGGTGCCCACCAGCAGGCGCAGCGGCTCCTCCTCGACCAGCAGCAGGGATTCGATGGGCTCGGCGATGCCCGCCGCCAGCCAGCGGGGCTGGCGCCCCTCCAGCAGGGCGATCTCGTCGCCGGCAGCCACCGCCGAAACCTGCCAGCCTTCCTCCATCCCGGTGATCTGCTCGGCGCAGGAGAACTGCAGCGCAGGGGGCGCTGCTTCGTGACCTTCGACCAATTCGTAGATCTGGTTGTTCGTGGCGATCAGCATGGCGGCCTCCTCTGGACTAGGGGGTCAGACCCAGGGTTTCCATCATGATCGGGAAAAGGTCGGTATTTTCCTCGATGCCGCGCAAGCGCTCGGCCCCCGGGCCCAGGGCGCCGGCGACCACCGGAATGGCGCTGTGGCCCTTGGTGGTCCAGCCGATGCACAGCAGACTGTCCAGCCGGAGACCGTGTTCGGGATAGGCGCCCTGGCGGGGGATCTGGGGGAAGCCCTCATAACAGGCCGTGCCCACCGACATCCCGCCGGTCTCGTGGTCAGCCACTACGATCACCAGGGTGTCGTTTTTGCGGCGGGCGTACTGGATGCCCTCTGCGGCGTTCTGGACACCTCGTACCCGACAGCCCGGGCTTCGGCCAATAGGTCGCGCTCGTCCGTGCGCTTGGACTGCATCTCGTCTCCGCAACCCCGTGGTCGTGCCCCTCAAAAAACCAGTAGAGAAAAAAACTCCCCTGCCGATGGTATTTAGTACTGATGCCCATCCCAAAAATCGACGGACCTGGATATGAAAACCCCTAGTCTGCAATTGGAACTCGCCCTCACCCGCGGCGAACTGGTCACGGTCTGCTGGGAGCCCACCTGTCCCATGCACCGGCTGGAGAAATGGGGGGCCCAGCAATGGCTGCCCTTCGAGAAAAGCACCACCTATCGCAACTACTCCCACGGCATCTGCCCCGAACACGCCCGCCTGCTCCAGCGGGAGATCGACCAGTTCCTGCTCGAACATCCGGCTCAACCCCCGCGCCACTTCGAGGTCGAGTACCAGCCCGCCCCCGAGGAAACCGACCTCGACCTCGTCGCCGCCTGAGTCTACAGTGCCTCAATGGCTCCCAGGGACGTGGGAGTGCCCCGGAGGCGGCTTCTGGGGGAGCGGCCGGGGGCAGGACCGCAGGGCAGGGCAGGGGGAAGCGTAGTTTAAGGAGCGAGGGGGCGCAGCACCATATAAATGGTGCTGCGGGGGTTGGGCTGAGAGGTGGCCGCGCAAAAGCGCGGCGCGACACCATATAAATGGTGTCGCGGGTCCGGGACTTCAGAAACGCCGGAGTGGGCACCCCACGGACCTGGCCCCCAACAGCCCACCAAAAGCTCGTCAATCCTCCTTTGACAGCACCACTGGCTCGAAACCGGGAATCTCTTCGTCTACCGGGAAATAGGGCCGCGCCAGGCGTTTGTATTTTACGTGGCGCACCGTGGGCGGCGTGGGCCCCGGGGTATCTAGGACGAAGACCTCCCGGGCAAAGGCGCCGTACGCCTGGCGGTAGTTCATCGGATTCTTGGCCACCACAAACTTGGCTGCTTTGGGCGCCATGCCCAACGCGGCGAACTGCTCGTCCATCCAGTCGTAGGTCGGATGAGTGGCCACCAATACCTGGATCTGCCCCACCCCCAGCACCGCCGCCGGCCCCATGTTCCCCTCGGTGCCGCCCCAGATCCCGCCCAGGTATCGGAATCGGCCGTCACCCAGGCGCAGCACCCGGCCCCGCACCCGCACCGGAGTCCCCCAGCGCGGGTCCAGCCGGTGCCCCAGTTCCAGTTCCACCTGGGCGCCAACCCCAACTCGGTGACAAACCGCCGCGACCTGGGGGTCCACCACCGGCACCAGGGCCGAGCCAGGCAACTCCACCTCCAGCAGCGCCTTGAGGGTGGCTGCGCTGTCGCCGGCCGCCCCACCCCCACAGCAATCCGCGGCCTCTACCAGGATCACCGGTCCCCCCTCCAGTTTCAGGCCTTGGGCCACGGCCTCCTGGGGGGTGTAAGTCTGAGGTTCCAGTTCAAAGCGCAGGTCCCAGTACTGCCGGGCCAGGGCCAGGGCCAGGGCTTTGGCCTTGGGGAGGTCCCCGTCGGTGATCACCAGGGCCCCGCTGCCCATGCCGGGCTGGTCCAGGTACGGATGCACCATAAAGGCGCTGGTGGACAGGATGCCTTCGCGCCCCTCCAGGGCCTTGGCTGCGGCCATGATCCGGCCAAAGGGGTCCCCCCACTCGGTGGACCCACGCACCCCGCTGGTGACCACCGGCACCTTGGCCATGGCCATGGCTGGCCGGCAGCGGCCCGCCACCATCTCCAAGAGCAGATGCGCACCCCGCTGGCCCGTGCCCAGGGCGTCGCGGTGCGGATAGGTCTCCCAGGCCACCAGGGCATCGGCGCAGCGCATCATCTGCGGCGTGACGTGGGCGTGCAAATCCAGGGTGGCGACGATGGGCAGGGCCGGCCCCACCACCTGGCGCACGGCCGCAATCAAATCCCCTTCCAGGTCCCCGGTCTGCTCGGCCACTGCCGAGCCGTGCAGGGGCAGCAACACCCCGTCCACCGGCAGGGCCGCGGCCAGCCGCTGGAGCAGTTCCCCCTTGAGCTGGTCGTAGCAGGCAGCGGTCAGGTACCCCCCCGGACAGGTGCTGGCGTAGAGCAGGGGCACGGGCTGCGCCCCGGCCTCGCGCAGAGCCGCGAGCATCCCGCCCACAGCCCCGCCCTTCATTTCCAAGATTTCCCCATCCCGCCGCAGGTCGTAGCGGGCGAACCAATCCAACTCGATGGGCGGCCCGCCCAGCTCGTTGCACTCGGTGAGGATGCCTCCCAGGGCGATACGCGGTTTGCTGCTCATGGGGACTCCTCATAAGGGAGGGTCTGGGTGAAATACGAAGTGCC
>JACPJE010000245.1 GCA_016187725.1 Candidatus Latescibacterota bacterium | reverse complement strand
CTTGACCTCTTCGTGGGGGAAGAGCGGGATGCCCAACTGGCGGCCCAGTTCGAGCGCGCTTCGCATCAGCCCCTCGTCCTCCACCGGATCGCCGTCGTCCGAAAAGGCCACGGCCCCGGCCCGGGCCAGTTCTGCCAGCGGAGCCAAGGCCTTGCCCTGGCGGCCGGTCGTGATGCAGCCGATGGGGTACACGCGCACTGGTGCCTGTGCGGCGCGCCGGCGGGCCTCCTCCACCCGCCCGGCCGTGTCCGGGGGGGGATAGGTGTTGGGCATGGCCGCCACGGCGCAGATGCCGCCGGCCGCTGCCGCCGCCGTGCCGCTGGCGATGGTCTCCTTGTGCTCGAAGCCCGGTTCGCGCAGGTGGACGTGGGCGTCGATGAAACCGGGGGCTACGATCAGACCTGCGGCCTCCAGCACCCTCAGGCCGCGCGGGGCGGGCAGGTCGCGGCCCACCCGGCGCACCTGACCATCCTCGATGAGCAGGTCCACGGGGGCATCGGTGCGGCTGGCCGGGTCGATGAGGCGGCCGCCGCGGATCAGCAGGCTGGCGCAAGGATCTGGCATCTTTCATCCATCGGGTGAGAGGGCGGCAGCGAGAAAATCGACGGCTTCCGAGAACCGGAGCACCCCGGAGGGCACGGCCAGGCCCCTGGCGCCCAGGGCCTGCATCAGCTGCACCGCCGAGGGAGGTTCGAGGCCGCTGAGGCGGGTGAAATCGGGATGGGTGAGGATCTGGCGGGCCGGGCCGCACAGCTGCAGCCGGCCCTGCCCCAGCACGGCCACGTGGGTGGCCAACTCGGCCACCAGGTCCATGTCGTGGGCGATGAGCACCAGGGTCTTGCCCTGCTGCTGGAACTGGCGGAAGAGTTGGGTCAGCTGCCGGGTGGAGCGGGGGTCCAGGCCGGCGGTGGGCTCGTCGAGCACCAGCACCTCCGGGTCCATGGCCAGCACCCCGGCCAGGGCGGCGCGGCGCTTTTCACCCCCGCTCAGCGACAGAGGGGGGCGTTGCCCAAAGTGGGCCCGGGGCAGGTCCACCAGTTCGAGGGCGCGGTCCACCTGGCCTTCGATGAGGTCGGGGGCGACGCCCAGGTTCCTGGGGCCGAAGGCCACATCCACCTCGAGGGTCTCCTCGAAGAGTTGCAGCTCCGGGAACTGGAAGACCAGGCCCACGCGCCGGCGCACCGCGGCCAGTTCAGTGGGGCGGGCCCAGATATCCCGCTCGTCCAGCAGCACCTGCCCGGCCTGGGGTCTGAGCAGGCCGTTGAGGTGCTGGGCCAGGGTGGTCTTGCCCGAACCGCTGGGGCCCAGCAGGGCCAGCAGGCTGCCGGAGGGGATATCCAGGTCCACGGCGTCGAGGACCCTGCGCCGGGTGGGCAGGTCCGGGTCATAGGTATGGCAGAGCCGGCGGAGGGTGAGTTTGGGGTCGGGGGCCGGCTCGACTGATTCAGCAGGCACCGGGGTGGGCGCGGCCAGACCGCGTGCGGCGAGGGTGTCGGCCAGCCCGTCCAGGTGGAGCGCGGGGGACAGGGCACGGCCGGTGCGGGTGTTGAGCGCCAGGATCAGCGCACTGGCAAAGGGCGCCTCCAGGCCGATCTCTTTCAGCAACCGGGTGTCTCCGAAGATCTGGGCAGGCGGGGCGTCGCCCACCAGGCGGCCCTGGTGCATGACCAGGATCCGCTCGGTCTGGGCGGCCTCTGCGGGGAGCTGGGTGATGTGGATGGTGGTGATGCCGAACTGGTCGCGCAGGGAAGCCAGCAGGGCGCTGACCTGGCGCTGGCTCTGCGGGTCGAGCAGGGCGGTGGGTTCGTCCAGCACCAGGTAGCGGGGGCGCAGGGCCACGGCGGCGGCGATGGCCACCCGCTGCTTCTCGCCTCCCGACAGGTGGTGGGGAGGATGGCGCCGGTAGGATTCGAGGTGGAAGTCGCCCAGGGCCTGGTCCACCCGCTGCCGCATCTGGTCCGGAGGGAGGCCGATATTCTCCAGGCCAAAGGCGATCTCGGTTTCGACCTGGGTCGAGATGAACTGGTCATCCGGATTCTGGAAGACCATGCCCACCCGCTGGCGGATGGCGAAGAGGGCCTGGGGATCAGCGGTGGAGAAGCCGTCGACCAGCACCTGTCCGGCCTGGGGCAGGTGCAGGCCGTTGAGGCAGCGGGCCAGGGTGGTCTTGCCCGAGCCGTTGGCCCCGATGATGGCCAGGCGCTCCCCGGGGCCGATCTCCAGATCCAGGTCCCGCAGGGCGGGGATATCCCCCGGATGGGCGAAGCTCAGGCCTTTGATCTGGATCATGGAGGGCAGATGGTGAAGGGAGGCATGGGCTTAGGGTACCCCGCTCCGCTGACCCTGTCAAGGCGCACGATTTGACAGTTGACTGATCATATGGTTTATTAGCTGCATCATATCCGACAAGGAGCAGGATGGGAAGATGAAAACAGTGCGGCACTGGTGCACAGTGGGATGCCTGCTCCTGCTCGGGAGCTGGGGGTGTGGTGACGACGAGAAGGAAAACCGGATCGAAGGCCCGGATTTCAGGCCGGGTCCGGGCCGGGCCTACCAGATCCAGCAGGTATCCTTTCCCTCTGCCGACGGGGTTCAGATCAGCGCGCTGCTGGGCGATCCGCAGGGAACCTTGCAGACCGGCCAGCGCCTGCCAGTGGTCATCCTGGTACACGACCTGTTCGGCAGCAAGGAGGAGTGGATCTTCTTCCTCGAGCAGTTGCTCCAGCGCCAGTACCTCACCCTGGCCATCGACCTGCGCGGTCATGGACAGACCCCCCTGCCCGACGACAGCCGCCCCACCCCCGACCTCTCGCTGGAAGACCTCGAAAAGAGCTACCTGGACGTGCAGGCGGCCCTCAAGTGGGTGGAGGCCCAGCCGCAGGCCGATGCCTCGCGCGTCGCGCTGATCGGCAACGGCCTGGGAGGCAATGTGGCCTTTGTGAGCACGGGGGTCTTTCCCGGCCAGATCGAGGCCGCCGTGGCCCTCTCCCCCGGACTGTGGGATTCGCGGACTTTGGAGCCGGTGGTGGTGGGCACCGGGCTCAATCCCTTTGCCCCGCACTCCATCCTCTTCCTGGTGGGGGCCGACGACGTGATCCCCCTGGATACCACCGGCCAGCTCGAATTCGCCAGCTTTGCCGGTACCCTGGCCGACAAGACCAACGAGCCCAAGACCGTCAAGATCTTCTCCAATTCCTCGGACCACGGCCTGG
Source organism: Candidatus Latescibacterota bacterium (assembly GCA_016187725.1). Taxonomy (GTDB): domain Bacteria; phylum Latescibacterota; class UBA2968; order UBA8231; family UBA8231; genus SICG01. The sequence goes on along the minus strand of JACPJE010000245.1, from coordinate 4,118 downwards.
ACCTGCTCCACAACAAGCCCGAGGCCGTGCAGTTGCTCCTGGCCTGGCTGCAGAACTATCTCTGATTCCCGGCCAGGGCCGCCCCACGGTGCCCTCGCTCGCGGTCCTGATCCCCGCCCTCGACGAAGAACAGGCCATCGTCCAGGTCCTCGCCGCCATCCCTTCCGGGTTGGCCCAGGAAGTGGTGGTGGTGGACAACGGTTCCACTGACCGCACCGCCGAAGTGGCCCGCAACCTGGGGGCCAGGGTGGTCAGCGAACCCCGCCGCGGCTATGGCCAGGCCTGCCTGAGCGGGCTGGCCTCCCTGGGCCCGGTGGAGATCGTGGTCTTTCTCGACGGCGACTACAGCGATTATCCCGAAGAAATGCCCGCCCTGCTGGAACCCATCCTCCGGGGCGAGGCCGATCTGGTGATCGGTTCGCGGGTGCTGGGGAAGCGCGAGCCTGGAGCCCTGCTCCTCCAACAGCGCCTGGGCAATGCCCTGGCCACCTGGCTGATCCGCCTGCTTTTCGGCGTGCGCTACACCGACCTGGGGCCTTTTCGCGCCATCCGCACCGATGCCCTGCGGCGCCTGCAGATGCAGGACCGGAACTACGGCTGGACCGTGGAGATGCAGGTGAAGGCAGCGCGGGCCGGCCTGCGCCTGGCCGAGGTGCCGGTGCGCTACCGCCGGCGCCTGGGGGTTTCCAAGATCAGCGGGACCTTGAAGGGCACCCTCAAGGCCGGGTACAAGATCATCGCCACCATCCTGCGCCACAGCTGGAGCCGCCGGTGAGGATCGCCCTGGCCCTGCTGCTGCTCTGCGGACTGGTCCTGAGGCTATGGGGGACCAGTCAGGGGTACCCCGAGTTCTACGGCCACGTGGACGAGATCGGCGTGGCTGCCAGCATCTGGAACTTCTTCCGCTCCGGCACCCTCCAGCCCACGGAATTCACCTATCCGGCTTTTTACTCCTATCTGGTGGCCGCCGGCATCTGGCTGTCCGGGCTGTGCGGGCTGGTGCCCCGCCACGGGGGGCTGCTGGATTCCCTGGTGCTGGAGTCCTTTCTCAATCCCGCCTGGGCCGCGCTGGTGGGCCGGGGCTTGAGCGCCCTGTTGAGCGGTTTGACCCTCTATCTGACCTACAGGCTGGGGCGCGAAGCCTGCAGCCCGAGGGTGGGCCTGGTGGCGGCGTTCTTCCTGGCCTGCGCCAGACTGCCGGTGGAACAGGCCCATCAGGCCCTGCCCGACAGCACCATGGCGTGTCTGGCCATGCTCTGCTTCTACTGCTCGTGGAAGGTGTACTGCCGTGGGGCGTGGGCGGATTATCTGTGGGCAGGGATCTTTGCCGGGCTGGTGGTGGCCACCAAGTACAACGGGGCCTTCACGGCCCTGGCCGTGGGCGCGGCCCACCTGAAGCGGGGGGAAAAGGGCTGGTTGAAATCGGGGAAGTGGTGGGCGGCGGCAGGGTGCGGGGTGGGGGCGCTCTTTATCGGTTCACCCTATCTGCTGCTGGCGAAGCAGCAGTATTTACAGGTGGCCAGGTACCAGGTCTCCAGCCTGGAGTTCACCCTGCGGGATACTGCGCCCTGGTGGTGGGTGGTGCGCGGGTTGGTGCAGCTCGAACTGGTGGTGGGAGGGCTGATGGTGGCCGGGGTGATCTGGGCCTGCCTCCAGCGCCGGCCCCTGGACTGGCTTTTCCTGGCGGCCTGGGTGCCCAGCTTCCTCTACATCGGCTCCTGGACCCGCGAGAGCCTGCACTACTTGCTGCACTTCTATCCCCTGCTGGCCATCGGGGCGGCCCGGGTGGCGGATGAATTGGCGGGCCGCCTGCCCACCAAGCCCGGCTGGCAGTACCTGCTGATCGGGAGCTGGGTGCTGCCCAGTCTCTGGGTTGGTGGGATGAGGGTGCGCGAACTGGCCTGGACCGATACCCGCTCCCTGGCCGCTGCCTGGATCGAAGCGCAGGTGCCTTCCGGGGCGCGGCTGGCCATGACCTGGCTGCCCTATTGTCCCCGGCTGGAGCTGGAGACCAACCGCCAGAGTCTGAGGGAGTACTGCAGGGGGAAGCCCGCCCTGCTGGGACAACTGGAAAAAGCCTGGGCAGGGAAGCCGGCCTACCAGCTGGTGAATCTGGAGGTCTGGCTCAAGGAGCCGGTGGTGCCCGAGGTCTACAGGGGGGGGGTGGACCTGGCAGATCCCGAGACGCGCCGGGTCTTCAGCCGGGGCTGGCGCAGCCTGCGCCAACTCAGGGAACTGGGGGTGGAGTACCTCGTCCTGCCCGAAGCCATCTACGGCCGCTACCTGCAGGGCGATCCACCTGCCCAGCTCAGCGCAGCCCAGTACCATTTTCTGAAAAACCGGGCCTATTTCGCCCAGTTCGCCGCCGGTGACAGCACCCAGATGGTCCGAGTGGCCGATTTCTCCGCTGGCCCCCAGGTGCGCGGCGGCCCCATCCACATCTTCCGCCTCCTGCCTTAACCGAGCAGGATACTCATCACCTGTTCGACCGAGACCCGCGAGTGGATCATGACGGACTGGGCCGACTGCCCCAGGATCTGGCTGCGCGACAGGGCGGTGGTTTCCTCGGCGAAATCGGCATCGCGCACCGTCGACTCGGCGGACTGGATGTTCTCGATGGCATTGGCGGTGAAATTGATGGTGAAATCCAGCCGGTTCATGACCGCGCCTACGGCCCCCCGCTCCTGGGCGGTGCGCTCGATGGCCAGGTCCAGTGTATTCATCGCCGCCCGGGCGGAAGCCTGGGTGTTGACGCTGGCCAAACTCAGGTTCAACACCCCGCCGCCAGCGGTCATATCCGGGAAGTCGTACTCGAGGCGGTCTGCCGGTTCTGCTTCGCTGCCCAGCTGAAAATCCCCTCCGGTACCAGCCACCACGGTGATGACCTGGCCGTCCAGTTCCCCATCGGCATAACTGCCCTCGGCATCCGCCACCTGGTTGCCGGCCAGTTCCACCTGCACCCCCAGGCGCTCGAAGTCGGCGACCAGGACCGTGCCCGTGGCCACCTGATTGCCGGTCAACAGTACCCCCAGATCCAGGGTCTGGGTCACTACCCCGTTGCCCAGGGTGAGGGTGTCATCCCCACCGCTGTCTACGAAGGTATAGGTGCCATCCTGGGCTCCGGAGACCTTGAGGTGGAACACCCCGTTGTCCGCCAGGTTCTGCAAGACGGTAGAAGTGGCCTGGTCAGTGGTGTTGCCAAAACCGAAGAGCAGAGATTGGTCGTTATAGCGGGTCGAGCGGGCGATACTGTCTATATGTTGTTTGAGCTGGTTGAACTCCGCATTGCTGGCTTCGCGGTTGTCATCCGTGAGGGTGCCGTTGGTCGCCTGGACGCTCAGTTCCCGCATGCGGATCAGCACGCCGCTGATTTCGTTCATCGCCCCTTCTGCGGTGTGCAGCATGTCCAGAGCGCGTTCGGTGTTGCGGGTGCCTTCGGTCAACCCTCCTAGCTGGGCCCTCATCCCTTCAGAAACAGCCAGTAGGCTGGCATCGTCGCTGGCCGAGTTGATGCGCAACCCGGAGTTGAGGTGTTCGCGCCTGAGTTGGGCATCGCGTTCGGCGCGGTTCAAGTCGACCCTGGCGCGCCCCATGATCGCGTTGTTGTTGATACGTATGGCCATCAGCAGGAACCTCCTTGTTCGAGCTGCCGACTCGGCAGAGAGGGATATTATGTTTTTATCAAGATTTAGTTATCATGTGCTATAAAGTGATACTACATAATATTTATCGGTATGCCCCTTGGAGTCTTGACTTTTTTTCTGACGGACCATCCACTTAAGAGCCTATCCGAAAATCCCATTTGGGCTGCGCCCGGCTACAAACGGCGTGGTCGGCGTTGCCCTCAGTCGGCGTATTTATTGGGCAATACGCCTCTTTCGGGCGCCTTGCCCACGCCGTTTTCGCTCGGGCTCGCCGACAAAGCAGGTCTCCGGATAGGCTCTTACTTCAAGTTTTCCAATCGGACTGAACCACTGCCCAAGACAATAATTGGTACGGGCCGCCTGGGCCTGTCTCCTGCCGCAGGATCACCCTGAACGGTCCAGGGAACGGTATTGGATGGCCTCGGACAGGTGTTGGGCCTGGATGGAATCCGCCCCTTCCAGGTCGGCGATGGT
>JACPJE010000244.1 GCA_016187725.1 Candidatus Latescibacterota bacterium | reverse complement strand
TCTGTTATACCCCCAGATCTATGCCTATAGGACAATGGTCCGATCCCCGGCCCAGGCAAAAGCGCTGGGCCGGTGTCTGTTATACCCCCAGATCTATGCCTATAGGACAATGGTCCGATCCCCGGCCCAGGCAAAAGCGCTGGGCCGGTGTCTGTTATACCCCCAGATCTATGCCTATAGGACAATGGTCCGATCCCAGAACCTGGGGCAGGTGGTAAGCCTTCCTGACCCGCCCCCGCAGGGAGGGAGAGATGAAATGGTAGTCGATGCGCCAGCCGATGTTGCGTTCCCGCGCCCCCGAGCGGTTGGACCACCAGGTATAGTGGCCGGGTGCCGGGTGCCGGGCGCGGAAGATATCCAGGTATCCCAACTCCGTAAACCGGTCCATCCAGGCCCGTTCCACGGGCAGAAAGCCGGTGGTGTTCTGGTTTTCCCTGGGCCGGGCCAGGTCGATCTCGCGGTGGGCGGTGTTGAAGTCGCCGCACAATATCAGATGCTCTCCCCGGGCGCGCCTGGCTTCGCAGTACTCCAGAAAGGCCGCGCAGAACTCCATCTTGAAGGGCACCCGGGCGTGGTCGCGCTGGCCGTTGGGGAAGTAGGCGTTCACCAGGGTGAAGGCCGCAAAGCGGGCGGTCAGCACCCGCCCTTCGCAGTCGAAGCGGGGGATGCCCAGGCCTTCGGTCACCTCGAGTGGCTCCACCCGGCTGTAGATGACCACCCCGCTGTACCCCTTCTTTTCGGCGCAGGCCCACCAACTCTGGTACCCGCGTGGCTGGACTAGTTGAGGGTCCACCTGTTCGGGACGGGCCCGGGCCTCCTGGATGCAGAGCACTTGGGGTTTGGCCTTGGCCAGCCAGGACAGAAAGCCTTTTTCCGCAGCCGAGCGGATGCCGTTCACATTCCAGCAGAGCAGTTTCATAGTCATAATATGCTCAACCTCTCCTGGTTGGGCCATTGGCTGGCCGGAGTCGCCAGCTGACCAGAATATTGCCAGTGCTGCCAATATTCTGGCCGGCGCAAGTTAATTCCTTACTTATCACGAGTTAGCTCCTCCTCTGCCCACAGCTGTCCATTTCCTTGGCACTTCTCCCGGCCACCGCTCCGGCCCACGGCCCCTACCTCCGCTGCGCCTGAAATATAGCAACGTCCTGTTTTTAAATTATATACACTCTGCGCCCGCCCAATCCTCGTCCCTGGCCTGCGCTGTTGGCACAGCCCTTGCCATATCCCCTGCCAGAAGCAGACGAAACAATCGACCCCGATAAAAAAACGAAACCCAACAAAGGAGCGCAGCCATGAAACGCACCCTGATCATCGCCGCCGTCGCCATCGCGACCTCTCTCTCCGCCTCCACCCTAGGCCTCCAGGCCCCGGCTCCCAAGGTCACTAGCAAGGACTTGAGCGAGGTGCGGTCCAAGGCCTCGGCTTCGGCATACGAAGTGATCGCCCAGCACCCCGAACTGAAGAGCCTGGTGGTCCGCAAGTAGGCAACAATCAATCATCACCCAGCGCGAACGCGCGGCCCCAACCCCGGGGACCGCGCGTTCAGGTTTGGCGCGGGATTTTTGCATATTATCCAGCAGGGCAAATGGTATGAATATCTCTAGGACCCAACTCTTCTGGATCCCCCTCGCACTCCTGGTGGCGCTGGTTCCGTCCGCATGGGCCTACAATACCCAGGTGGCGGTGGCCACCCCGGTGGCGGGCGTCACCATCGACGGCGACTTATCGGACTGGCCGGCAGACCTGACCCGCTATCCCCTCAACTTTCCCGAATACGGCGAGCCGCCCAGGGGCGGACAGGACTTCAAGGGCTGGTTCCGCCTCGGGTACAGCGAAGCGGAGAACGCCCTGTACCTGGCCGTGGAGGTGGAGGACGAATCCGCGGTCATCGCCTCCCCCAAGGACGAGGGATGGAATACCGAGGACGGGTGCGAAGTGTTTCTCAGCCTGGGGCAGCCACCCATCCCCGGGGTGGTCCAGTACACCCTCTACGGCAGCACCCCGCGGGTGTATGGCAGGGAGGTCCGGCTGGAGGACGCCCGGGTGGCGGTGCAGCGCAACGCCGTCGGCCATCGCTACGAGTGGCGGCTGGACCTAGAAGGCATGGGCCGGGGCCAGGTGCGCCTGGAGCCCGGAGCTACCCTGTGGCTGGACGTGGTGGCCAACGACAAGGATGCGGACGGCTCCTTCTCGTGGATGGCCTGGGGGGAAGGGGTGTCCAAACTCCAGTACCCGGACCGGCTGGGCATGGCGGTGCTGGTGGCCGGCGACGCGCCGGTGGGGGAGGTGGTGGCAACCGTGCGGGCGGCGGCTGAGGAGCGCAGCGCGCAGAGCGGCGAGCAGATCCGGCAGGCCACCGGGTACCAGATGTTCTTCACCGGGGTGCTGCTGGCCTTCACCCTGCTGCACCTGCTGCTCTTTCTCTTCGACCGCCAGGGGCGGCCCAACCTCTACTACGCCCTGTACACCGGCTTCATCGCCGCGGCCATCTTCCTGGCTTTCCAGTTGGAGTTCGCCCCGGGGGTGGTCAGCAGCTATGTGGTGCTGCTGCGCGATGTGGCCCTGGCCCTGGTGGGAGTGCTGGGCCTGTTGTTCCTGTACTCGCTCTTCTGCCCCCGTTTTCCCAAGCGTTTCTGGGTCCTCCTCTGCCTGCTGGCCGGCCCTGCCTACTTTGTGTACCTGGGCCTGAATGGGCAGATCGACCTGCCGGCCTCAACCCTGCCTTTTGACTACCAGTTGCTGCCCAGATTCTTCAACGGGGCGCAGACGGTGCAGCAGCTGGTCCTCAACGCGGTGGGGCTGTGGGTCGGGGGGGTGTGGCTGCTGATCTATGTGGAGTACGTGCGGGTGCTTCTGCGGGCTGTCCGCCAGAAACAGAGTGGCGCCTGGGTCATCGGCATCGGGTTTCTGGCCTTTGCCCTCAACCTCTCGCCCCTGTTCAGCCGGGACCAGCTCGAACTGTCGATGCTGGGCTGGGTGTTGCTGCCCTTGATCTCCATGTCGGTATACCTGGCCCACCGGGTGGCGCGCACCAACCGGGAATTACAGGTACAGCTGCGCCAGGTCAGGGAATTGTCGGCCAAGGCCCTGGAGCAGAACCAGGCCCTGACCCAGGCGAATCTACAAGTCCAGGAAAAGAACCGGGAGCTGGAGGAGGCCAACCGCCAGATCCAGGAGGCCAACCGCCTCAAGTCGGAGTTCCTGGCCAACATGTCCCACGAGCTGCGCACGCCGATGAACGCCATCGTCGGCTTTTCCAAGATCGTGTACCGCAAGGCCCAGGGGCTGCTCCCCGCCCGCCAGCTGGAAAACCTGGAACGAATCCTCCAGAGTGCCGAGATCCTCATGAACCTGATCAACGACATCCTGGACCTGTCCAAGATCGAGGCAGGCAAGCTGGAGATCCAGCCCGAGCGCTTCCCGGTCAAGGCGCTGGTGGAGGGCTGCCTCAGCACCATGACCCCGATGGTCAAATCCGGGGTCGAACTGCGCGCCGAGGTGAGCGGGGATCTCCCTCCGGTCTACACCGACCTGTCCAGACTGCGCCAGATCCTGATCAATCTGTTGAGCAACGCCGCCAAGTTCACCGAAAAAGGCAACATCACCGTCGCGGCCCGGCCGGCGGGCCCGGACCACTTTGCCCTGTCGGTCACCGACACCGGCATCGGCATCCCGGCCCAGGCCCTCGACTACATCTTCGAGGAATTCCGCCAGGTGGACGGCTCGACCACCCGCAAGTACGGCGGCACTGGTCTGGGCCTGTCTATCTCGAAGAAACTGGCCCAGATGCTGGGAGGGACCATCCAGGTGGAGAGCGAGGTGGGCAAGGGCTCCGTCTTCACCCTCACCCTGCCCCTCCAGTGCGGGCCTGAACCGGCGGCAGCCCAGACCGCCGCCCCGTCCGGTGCTGACCAGCGCCGCCTCATCGTGGCCATCGACGACGATCCCGACGTGCTCTCCCTGCTGGCCCAGGAGCTGGAGGAGGAGGGCTATCAGGTGGTGGGCGCCACCCGGGCCGTGGAGGGCATCGAGCGGGCCAAAGAATTGGCCCCCTACGCCATCACCCTCGACATCATGCTGCCGGGCATGGACGGCTGGGAGGCCATCGGCCGGCTCAAGGGCGACCCGGCCACCCGCGATATTCCGCTGATCGTGGTCTCGATCATCGACAACCAGGAGCTGGGCTTCCGCCTGGGCGCCGACGACTACCTGGTCAAACCCATCGACAAGGAGGCCCTCTTCAAGGCGCTGCGCCGCTTCGAGGGCCGGGGCCGCCGGCTGCTGGTGGCCGACGACGACCCGGCAGTGGCTGAGCTGGTGCGGCAGCTGCTGGGGGAGGAGGGCTGGCAGATCGCGGCGGCCGCCGACGGGCAGCAGGCCCTGGACCAGATCGTCCGCCAGCGGCCCGACCTGCTGCTCTTGGACCTGATGATGCCGGTGGTGGACAGTTTCGAGGTCCTGCGCCGGCTGCGGGGGCAGCCAGAGACGGCCGACCTGCCGGTGGTGGTCATCACCGCCAAGGACCTGAGCGCGCCGGAGCGGGAGGAACTGCGGTTGAGCACGGTGCGGGTGATCGAGAAGGAGGGGATGGACCGGGAACGGATCTTGAGGGAGTTGCGGGAGGCGTTGAAGGGGTTGGAGGGAAAGAGCGCCTGACTGCTCGCACTTGCCGGGTGACAGGATCGAGTGCTGCAGAAAGTACCGCAACAGGTGGATCTGAATGGTGCTCCAGCAGGCGGTCCAGGCTTCTCTTGTCAAGCCAGTACAACTGCAATAAGTTCTGAACACTGTTTTTGGGAACCCCTGCCCGGGCCAGGCTATGACGACTCACGAAGCCACGCGTTTCCAGCAGCTGCTGGAAGCGCAAGCCTATATCGCCGACCGCCAGATCACCATGTCGGTGTACCTGGCCACCTCGCTGCGCAAGCCGCTCCTGGTGGAGGGGCCAGCCGGCGTCGGCAAGACGGAAATCGCCAAGGTGATGGCCCGCGCCCTGAGCACCGACCTGATTCGCCTGCAGTGCTACGAGGGCCTGGACGCGAACACGGCGCTGTACGAATGGAACTACCAGCGCCAACTCCTGCACATCAAGCTGGAAGAGAGCGGCCACCGGACCGTGGAAGAGAAAGAGGCCACCATCTTCAGCGAGCCCTTCCTGATGAAGCGCCCCCTGCTGCAGGCCATCACCCACCACCAGGCCCCGGTGCTGCTCATCGATGAACTGGACCGGGCCGATGAGGAATTCGAGAGTTTCTTGCTGGAAATGCTTTCGGAGTGGCAGATCACCATCCCTGAGATCGGCACCATCCGGGCGACCCACCTCCCCTACGTGGTCATCACCAGCAACCGCACCCGCGAATTGTCGGACGCGGTGCGCCGGCGCTGTTTTTACATGTGGATCGACTACCCTGCCTTCGACAAGGAACTGGCCATTGTGCGCGGCAAGGTGGCGGACATCGACGCGCGCCTGGCCGAGCAGATCTGCCGGTTCATGGAGTTGATCCGCCGGCAAAAACTGGAGAAGATCCCCGGGGTGGCCGAGACCCTGGACTGGGCCAGGGCCCTGGTGGCGCTCCACCAGAAGCACCTGGATTTCCAGGTCGTGGAGGAGACCCTGGGCCTGGTCTTCAAGGACTGGAACGACATCCGCCAGATGAAGGAATCCCTGGCGGAATTTCTGGAGGGGCTGGGCATTCACTCCACCCTCACCCCGGCCCTCTCCCAGGCAGCCCAGGCGCCCCTTGGACCCTGATCACTCCCGGAAGAACCCGTTCGAGGACCTGGCGCTCCACCGCGAACTCAGCGCCAACGTGGTCGGTTTCTGCCGCCTGCTGCGCCAGGGCGGCGTGGGGGCAGGCCCGGCCGAACAAGGCGATGCCCTGCGCGCGCTGGAATGGATAGCCCTGGGCGATGGGGAAGCTTTTCGCCTGGCCCTGCGCACTACCCTGGCCAAAAGCGCTGAGGAGCAGGAAGTCTTCGACCAGCACTTCGATTCCTACTGGAGAGTCTGGGACCGCGCCGGCGAACTCAATCGCCGCTCCCAGGAGCGCAGTGCCAGGACCCCCACGCCAAGAGCAGATGGCCGGTCATCCTCAGGCCGACCGTCCTTCCTGAGCATCAAAGACTGGCTGAAGGGGCAGGAGGCTACTGAGGAAGAGGAAGCGGCGGGGTACAGCCCTTTTGAGGTGATCACCCGCAGGGATTTCAGCGGATTCAGCGCCGCAGAGGCCCGGGAAATCGCCCACTTGATCGCCCGCATCGCCAGGGCCCTGGCGACCCGTTTCAGCCGCCGCTACCAGCAGACCCAGCAGCGGGGGAAGGTGGATCTGCGCCGCACCCTGCGCCTGAATCTGCGCCGCGGCGGCGACCTCTTCGACCTGGCCTTCCGCCGCCGGCGCTTCCAGAAGTTAAAGCTGGTGCTGCTGTGCGACGTGAGCAAATCCATGGACCTGTACAGCCTCTTCCTGATTCAATTCATCCACGCCTTCCAGAGCGTGTACCGGCGCATCGAAACCTTTGTCTTCAGCACCTCTTTGCACCGGCTCACCCCCACCTTGAAAGCGAAGGATTTGGCGGCCGTGTTGGCGGGGCTTTCCAAAGAGGTGCCGGATTGGTCAGGGGGCACCAAGATCGGGGTCTCTCTCCAGACCTTCCTCAGCCACTACGCCGCCACCCTGGTAGACCGGAACACCGTGGTCCTGATCATGAGCGATGGCTGGGATACGGGGGATCTGGAGGTGCTGGAAAGCAGCATGGGCGAATTGCAGAGGCGCGCCCACTGCCTCATCTGGCTGAATCCCTTGCTGGGAAACCCGGATTATCGACCTAGCTGCCGCGGCATGCAGGTGGCGCTGCCCTTCATCGATCTCTTTGCCCCGGCCCATAACCTCGACAGCTTGAAAGACCTGGTCCGGCAGCTCGCCAGGATTCAGGGACGGCGCCCTTGGCGCCGCGGCCAGTTCAGGAAGAATCCGGCTTGGGAGAGGACGGCGGCCCGCCAGGCCCCGGAGGCCCCTCTCCCTGCGCCCCTCCCGGCGGCAGCGCTGACCCCGCAGGACTGGCTGAAAAGGTTCGGGCGCCTTCCAGGCTAGCGCCATAGGCCTGAGGGGTGTCCACATCCACGAGAATGCCAGGGTCATCCACGGGCACCTCGACCACGCTCGGCGCGTGTTTTTGCACCAGGGGCCTGGCTCCCTGGTCGCCGTCCAGTTGCAGCAACTCCGCCCGGTACTGATTCCCGAAGACCACGGGATTCCCGCGACGGCCCTGGAAGGTGGGCACGGCGATTGCGTTCGGTCCATGGAGAGAAAAGCTCCGGCACAGGTGCAGGAGGGTCTGCGGGGCCACCTGGGGCATGTCCCCCAGCGCGAACAGGTACCCCTCCACCTGCGCGCCGGCCTCTTCCACTCCCCGCCTGAGCGAGGTGGACAGACCCTCGGCGTACCTTGGGTTGTACACGATCTGCACTGGATAACCTGCCAGGAGGGCCTGCACCTCCTCGCGCTGGTGGCCGACCACGACGAGGAGCTGGGCGAAGGGGACGCTGAGCAGGGTCTCGACGACCACCTGCAGGATGCGCTTTCCCTTCCAGGGGAGGAGGAGCTTGTTGCGAGTCTGCATGCGGGTGGAACGACCCGCCGCCAGCACGATGGCCGCCAGCGCGAACGACTCAGCCATGAGCCTGCCGGGCTCTCCTGACCGCGGTGATCTGGGCCATGATGCTCAGGGCGATCTCTGCCGGCGTCCGGGCACCTATATCCAGGCCAGCCGGCCCTTTGATGCGGGTGATCTCTTCCTGGCCAAACCCAGCCTCCCGCAGGCGCTCGCAGCGTTTGGCATGGGTCTTCCTGCTGCCCAGGGCCCCGATGTAGGCCACGGGCTGGCGCAGCAGGATGTGGAGGGCTTCATCGTCGATCTTGGGATCGTGGGTGAGCAGGACCGCGTAGGTGTCGTCGTCGAATTCCCACGCGGACAAGGCCTGGCCCGGCCATTGAGAGACGAGGTGGTGAGGAGGGAGGGCAAAGCGCTCCGGGGTGGCAAAGACCTGGCGCGGATCGACCACGGTGGTCTCGAAGTCGAGGGTGCGGGCAAATGCCACCAGTGGGATGGTTATGTGGACGGCGCCGATGATCAGCAGCCGGTCCCGGCGCGGGAACACCTGGACGAACACCTGCTTCCCGGCGATTTCGACCACTTGGTTCAGCCGCTGACTATAGGCTTCCAGGGCCGCGGCCACCGCCTCGCCCTGCCCTTGGCCCCAGGCGCCCCCCAGGCGGCCATCCGGGTACACCAGCAGATGGGGCTCGACCGCCGGCTCCAGTTGGGTCAACAAGATTGTCGGCTGGTTCTGCTGCACCGCCTCTTGCAGAGCCTGCCAGACGGCCGGCGCGGCATTGGCCAGGTGCCTTTCCACAAAGACCGTCACCTGTCCCCCGCAGGAAAGCCCTACTGACCAGGCCTTTTCATCCTCCACCCCGTAGCTGACTTTCCGGGGAACGCCGGTCTTGAGGACCTGCAGCGCTTCCTCGATCACCGCGCCCTCGATACAGCCCCCGCTCACTGAGCCGGCCACCTGCAGGTCCTCCCCGACGATCATCGCCGCGCCCACCCCCCGGGGTGACGACCCCCAGGTCTGGATGACCCGGGCCAGGGCCAAAGGTCGCCCGGCGCTGGTCCACTGCAAGAGTTCGTCCCAGATGTCCTGCATACCTGCTCCTTTTGGGCAGAATATAATGCCGTCAGACCGGGGGTCAAAGCGTTTGACAGGGGTAGTCAAACTTGTTATATAATACCCCATCTTTGCTCCCTCGCTCAAATTGGCGCGGAGTCTTGTAGCATGCACTTTGAAGGCACCCATGCCTTCCCGGTCCCGCGGGAAGTCCTGTGGAAACTGCTGAACGACCCGGCGGTCCTGACGCGCGTGGCCCCGGGCGTCAGGGAATTGCAACTGCAAGAAGACGACAAGTACCAGGCGGTCTTCGACATCAAGCTGGGACCGGTCAACAGCACCTTTGCCGGGACCCTGGAAGTGGCCGAAAAAATCGCCCCGGAAAGCTACAAACTCCTGGTCCAGGTCGATGGAAAGATCGGCGCGGTCTCTGCTGCCGGCGCGCTTATCTTGAAAAACGAGAACGGTCATACCCTGGTCTCGTTTGCGGGCGACGCCCAGCTGAGCGGCGTGCTCGCCAGGATGGGGCAGCGGTTGTTGACCGGGGTGGCGCGCATGTTCACCAGCCAGTTCTTCAAAGCCCTGGAGAGAGAATTGCCCAGCTAGGCAGCTAGCGCTTACCAAGGAGGTGGACCCATGAAGTTGCCGCTCAAGATCACCGTCAACGGTCAGACCTACGAACACCAGGTGGAGCCCCGCCTGCTGCTCGTCCAATACCTGAGGGAGGTGCTGGGTCTGACGGGTACGCACGTGGGCTGCGACACCAGCAGCTGTGGGGCGTGTACCATCATCCTAGATGGTCAGGCGGTGAAATCGTGCACCGTGCTGGCCGTCCAGGCAGATGGCGCAGAGATCACCACCATCGAAGGACTGGCCAGGAATGGCGAGCTGGATCCGATCCAGCAAGGTTTTCACGTGGAGCACGGTCTGCAGTGCGGCTTCTGCACACCGGGGATGATCATGTCCGCCTGGCAGCTCTTGGAGCGCAATTCCACGCCCAGCGACGCCCAGATCCGGCAGGCCCTGGAGGGGAACTACTGCCGCTGCACGGGGTACGAAAACATCGTCAAAGCGGTCAAATACGCCGCCCAAAAGCGTTAGGAGGTCGCCATGGGAAAGATCATCGGCCAGTCAGTAAAGCGGGTAGAGGACAGGCGTTTCATCACCGGGCGGGGCAGGTACACCGACGACATCGCCTTGCCCAGAATGACCTACGCCTCCATCCTCCGCAGTCCTCATGCCCACGCCCGCATCGAGGGCATCGACCTAGCGCAGGCCCGGTCGGCCCCCGGCGTCGTGGCCGTGTTTACCGGCGAGGATCTCCGAGCGGCAGGCATCGTCGGCGTCCCCTGCGGCTGGCAGGTCAATTTCAGAAATGGGGACCGGATGAAGGAGCCCCCCCACCCGGTCCTGGCCGTGGACAAGGTGCGGTACGTGGGGGACGCCGTGGCCGTGGTCATCGCCGAAACCCGCGAACAGGCAAAAGACGCGGCCGAACTGGTGGACATTGATTACGAGGTGCTGGAGGCGGTCGTCGATGCCGCGCGTGCCACTCAACCCGGTGCCCCCCTCGTATTCGAGGACGTTCCTGGCAACACCTGCTTCGACTGGGAGTTGGGCGACAGGCAAAAGACGGCGGAAGCCTTTTCCCGGGCCAACCACGTCACCACCCTGGAATTAACCAACCAACGCCTGATCCCCAACGCCATTGAGCCGCGCTGCGCCATCGGCGACTACGACGAATCCCGGGACCACTACACCCTCTACACCACCTCGCAAAACCCCCACGTCATCCGCCTGCTGATGTGCGCCTTTGTGCTGAACCTGCCCGAGCACAGGGTGCGGGTGGTCTCTCCTGACGTGGGCGGGGGTTTTGGCAGCAAGATCTTCCACTATATCGAGGAAGCCCTGGTGACCTGGTGCTCCAGGCAGCTCAAGCGGCCGGTGAAATGGACCGCCGAGCGCAGCGAGAGCTTCATCACCGATGCCCACGGCCGCGACCACCACACCAAGGCGGAGATGGCCTTTGACAGAGAGGGCAAGATCCTGGGCCTGCGGGTGAAGACCCACGCCAATCTGGGCGCGTACCTGTCTACCTTTGCGCCGGCGATTCCCACCTATCTCTACGGCACCCTGCTGCAGGGGCTGTACACGACGCCCGCCATCCACGTGGAGGTGACCGCGGTCTTCACCCACACCACCCCCGTGGACGCGTACCGCGGCGCTGGCCGGCCCGAGGCGACCTATCTCCTGGAGCGCCTGGTGGACACTGCGGCCCACGAGTTGAACCTGGACCCCGCCGAACTGCGCTTTAAAAATTTCATCCCACCTTTCGATGGGGTTCAGCAGCCGGGCTATGCCACCCAGGTCGCCCTGGTCTACGACAGCGGCAATTACCCCGCTGCCCTGCGCAAGACCCTGGACCTGGCCGGGTACGACCAGTTGCGCCAGGAGCAGGAAAAGGGCCGCGGGGAAGGCCGCTATCTGGGAATCGGATTTTCCACCTACATCGAAGCCTGTGGGATCGCCCCCTCGGCGGTGGTGGGCGCTTTGGGAGCCCGGGCGGGCCTGTACGAGAGCGCCGCGGTGCGGGTGCAGCCCACGGGAAAGGTCTCGGTGCTGGTGGGCACCCATTCCCACGGCCAGGGGCACGACACCACCTTTGCCCAGGTGGTGGCCGATCACTTAGGTATCCCCATGGAGGACGTGGACATCATCCACGGCGACACCGAATCCGTGCCCTTTGGCATGGGGACCTATGGTTCGCGCAGCATCGCCGTGGGAGGGTCGGCCATCGTGCGCAGCCTGGAAAAGATCGTGGAGAAAGGGGCCAAGATCGCCGCCCACCTGCTCGAAGCCGCTGCTGAGGATCTGGAATTCGCCGGAGGGAAATGGACGGTCAAGGGCACGGACAAATCCATCGGCCTGGGCCAGGTGGCCCTGACCGCGTACGTGCCCCACAACTACCCCCAGGGCCTGGAGCCAGGGCTGGATTTCACCAGCTTTTACGATCCTGCCAACTTCACCTTCCCCTATGGGGCGCATATCGCCGTGGTCGAGGTGGACGCCGAAACCGGGAAGGTGACGCTCAAGCGCTACGTGGCCTGCGACGACGTGGGCAACGTCGTCAACCCCATGATCGTGGACGGGCAGGTCCACGGCGGCCTGGCCCAGGGCGTTGGCCAGGCCCTGCTGGAAGGGGCCAGCTACGATGAAAACGGGCGACGCCTCACGGCCTCCTAC
>JACPJE010000250.1 GCA_016187725.1 Candidatus Latescibacterota bacterium | reverse complement strand
GAGGTCAAAGGGCGTGCCCGGCGCCCCGCAGGAATAGAGCATGCCCAGCTGGGCGTGGGCCCTGGAACTCTGGTTGGGGTTGGTCTCGATCAGGCGCTTCCAGGTAGCGGCAGCCTCCTCGAAACGGCCCAGTTCGAAGAAGGCATTGCCCAGGTAGTAGAGGCAATCCTCGTGGCGCGGGTCCAGGGCCAGGGCCTCCTGGTACTGGGCGGCCGCCACCTCCCATTGCCCCTGCAGGCGCAGGGAGGTAGCGCGGTTGTAGAGTTCCCAGAAGCGGCGGACCTGGGCCTTGTGTTCCTCGGAAGGCCCCCCGGCTCCCTCGGTCTGGGGGGGCGGGTCGCCACCGCAGCCCAGCGCCAGCAGGAGGAGCAACAGCCACGACCTCATCTATCTGCCCTCCCCGCTTCGGTCACCTCCACCCGCTGGTCAGTGGGCAGGTGGGTGAGGGTCTGAACCTTGCCGCCGGCCCAGACCACCTGCAGGGTATCTACCTGGGTCGCCGCGCCCAGACCGAAGAATTCCTCGCCCACCGCGTGCTGCGACAGATAGGAGGAGGTGGCTCCCACCTGCCGGCACTGGGCCCGCCCGCCGGCCACCAGCCGCACCCGGGCGCCGAAGCCCTGGCGGTTGCCCCCCTGGCCCTGCAGCCGCATCTTGAGCCAGTGGCGGCCCGGCGCCCCCTCGTTGCGCCAGAGCAGGGCCTTGCCGCCATTGACCACCACCAGCGCGTCTGCATCACCGTCCCCGTCGTAGTCGGCCACTGCCAGCCCGCGGCCCACGTGCTCCCCGGCAAAGGCCGGCCCACTGGCCGCCCCCACCTCGTAGAAGCCCTCCTGCGGCCCGCCATTCCAGAAGAGCTGGCTCTTCATCGGCACTAGCAAGGCCCGGTTGTCCTCGCGCTCAAAGGTGCTGCCATTGATGGAGAGCAAATCGGGCCGGCCGTCGCGGTCGAAGTCCACAAAGGCCGTGCCCCAGCCCACGTAGTCGATGGTGCTCTGCCCCAGGCCGTAGCGGTCAGCCGCGTCCATGAAGCGCAGCGGGGCCCGCTGGCCGGCGGCCAGGTTGTCGGCGTGCAGGTTGTCGTACAGGGCGTTCTCCTGGGCGATCCAGTGGGTGATGTAGATGTCCTGGTCCCCGTCGCCGTTCCAGTCGCCCACGGCCAGGCCCATGGCCCCCCGGTAGTCGGCCACCCAGGCTGGGTGGCTGATATCCTCGAAAACACCCTTGCCCTTGTTGTGGAAGAGGGCGTTGTCCGACACGTCGTTGGCCACGTACAGATCCAGCCAGCCGTCCTCGTCGAAGTCGGCCCAGGAGGCCGAGAGGCTGCGGCCGCTGAGGTTGTCCACCCCGAGGGCCTCAGCCACCTCGGCAAAGGTGCCGTCCCCCTGGTTGCGGTAGAGCAGGTTGCGTTCGGGGGCAAAGGTGGAGGGATTGAGGGTGGCGGGGATCAGGGCGTTGTACTGCTTGGTCTGCTGTCTGGCCAGGTCCGGGTCGTAGCGGTACTGCACGTACCCGCAGATGTAGAGGTCCAGATCCCCGTCCCGGTCGTAGTCCCCCCAGGAGGCTCCGGACCAGAAGCCCCGGGTCCCGCCGATGCCGGCCTGGCGCCCCACCTCGGCAAAGGCGCCGCCCCCCTGGTTGTGGTAGAGCTGGTTCTCGCCGTAGCTGGTGGCGCACAGGTCCAGGTGCCCGTCCCCGTCGTAGTCGGCCCAGGAGGCCCCCTGGCCGCAGCCGCGGAACTCCACCCCCGCCCCGCGCGATACCTCGGCAAAATGCCCCTGCCCCTCGTTGCGGTACAGGGCGCTGTGGGCCGGCGAGGCGGCGATCTGTGCCGCGTTCATGGTCAGGGGGCCGGCCTCGTTGACGATGTACAGGTCCGGGTCGCCGTCCCGGTCGTAGTCGCCCCAGGCCGCCCCCGAGCCCATGTCCTCGGGTAACTGCCCCGAGCGCTGGCCGTGGAAGTGCTGGAAATCGATGCCCGCTTCCCCGGCGACCTCGCTGAACTTCACCGGCACGTAATTGGGGGGAATGGCGCGGGCCAGGTCCTCGGTCAGTCCCTCCATCTTCTCGCCCGGCACGTACTGGGCCGGAGCCGGCCTGAAGATCAGGGCCGCGGCCACTGCCAGCACGGCCAAGCCGCTGATCAGGGCGGTGCGGAAGACCAGCCGCTGCCGCCGGGTCCAGGATCTGGCCATGCCCGGCTCACCCGCCTGCCCCGGCCTGGGCCGGAGTGGCCATGCCCATATGTTCCGGCCGGACCTCGATGACCTTGTTGTCCTGGGAGATGGTGGTGACCGGGGTGGTCAGCCCTGACGCCTCGCCCATGAGGAAGTTGAGCAGGAACTGGTCGATCTTGCGGTACTGGAGCTTGGCTTCCACGTAGAGCTTGCCTTGGGCCTGGGGGGTGGCAAACTGATGCTGCTCAGTGGAGGGCATCGGCTTGGCCCCTGCCGCCGAGCCGCCCGGGCAGAGGAAGGAGTAGTCGGCGGCGTCGCCAAAGCCGGGGAAGAGGGAACGCTTGAAGCGCACTCCCACCATCTCCCAGAGATTGTGGCGGTCGATGAGATTGCCGTACTGGTCCACTGGCTCGGCCTTGAAGATGAAGGAGCCCTGCTCGATGAAGTGCCGCTGGTCCAGGGTGCCAGACTGGTAGACCAGGTTCCCCGCCTCATCCTTGACCGTCAATTCCACCCAGGCCTGGATGATGTCCAGGGGTCCGGTGGGGAAATCGTGGCCCACCTTGTTGCTGGCGATGTTGACCTTGAGGGCCACCTGTTCGCCGGGAGCCACCCGCTGGGGGGCCACCAGCTCGATGGGCACGGCCGGGCCCTGGGCCCATTTGTCGGCGATCTCCGGGATCTCGATCTCGCCCCGGAGCCATTTTTCAGTCAGCTGCACGTGTTCCTCCCCGCCGGGCAGCTTCTGGATGATCGGGATGAACTGGTTGGCGCCCAGGAAACGGTGGCTGCGGTGTTTGCCGTCGGCGGCGCTGCGGTTGTAGTCGAGGGCGTCCCCGCTGCCCGGGTCCCTGGAATCGCCGATCAGGGGCATGTGGCACTCGCGGCACTCGATGGTCTTGCCCGGTTCGCCGGGGTGGTTCCAGTGGCTCTTGCGCCAGTTGTCGTACTGGTTCTGCAGCTGCACCCAGCCCACCTTGTTGATCTCGGCGTCGATGAACTGCTTGTGGCAGGCAGCGCAGAACTCGGGGCTCTTGAAGAGCCGGTGGCTCAGGCTCTCGACGTGAAAGCGGGGATAGGAGCGGATCAGGAAATCGCGCATGAAGAGCGCTGTCGCCCCTTCGTCTTCCTGCAGTTCGTAGGCGTAGCGCTGGGGCTGCCTGATGGTGTAGTCGGCGTTGCCCTTGATATCGGTCTTCTGGATGGCGTGGCAGACCAGGCAGGAGACCCCCTCCTGGTAACCCATCAGCCCGGTGAGGTTCTCGGCGAAGATGTTCTTGGTGCCCGAGAACAGGGAGATGGGATCGTGGCAGCCACCGCAGTACCGGGTGGACTCGGCCCCGTTCTGCTTGGCCATCTCGTTCTGGACCGCCTGGAAGGCCGCGTCCATGGAGGCGTAGCGGTGGGCGCTTGGCTCCCACTCGGCGACGATCTCCTCGTGGCAGCCGGCCGTGCCGCAAGACCTGGAGCCGGACAGCGAGCGGGGATCGTAAGCCCCCCCGGTGGCGGTACTGGCCAGACTGGGCGCAAAGGGGCGGTCCCCCCCGTAACTGAGGTTGTAGTCGGGCGGGAAGACATTGGCGAACTCTACCGGACTGTAGAGCAGCGACCAGGCCCCCACCAGGGCGGCCAGGGCCAGGGCCACCCCGATTGTGCCCAGGCCAAAACGCCGGCGGGCCGCGGCCAGCAGTTCCCCGCCCTCCCCCCGCCAGCCGCGCAGCACCAGGATGCCCAGGTGTGGCAGGGCAAAGGCGATGAGGGCAAAGGTGGTGATCAGGTGGAGGGTGTCCCAGCCGTAGCTGATGCGCCGATCAAAAGCCGCCTGCCAGGTGAGCACCAACCCCGAGATCCCGCACAGTCCGGTGGCCAGCAGCGACAGATACCCGGTGAGTTTCACCTGGGTGAGGGCGGCCTGGCGGTACAGCCACCAGTGGCGCGCCTGGTACCAGGCATAGGGGACGACAAAGAGCAGCCCGGCGCCGGTGTG
>JACPJE010000249.1 GCA_016187725.1 Candidatus Latescibacterota bacterium | reverse complement strand
GGGCCGTTCCCACCCCAACAACCTCTACCATATCTGCATCCCACCGCTGGTGCTGGCCGCGTACTGGCTGTGCGCCCTGGTCCGCAGCCGCGATGCGCTGCCGCCCTGGTTCTGGCGGCCGGCGGCGTACGCCTTTTATTGCCTGGGCATGCTCCTGTTCGTCCTCGGCGTTCCCTTCCTGATGGACCAGTGGGAGCGTACGGCCGCCCGGGCCCTGGTCAGCGGCCAGGCGATTGAGTTGTGGTCCAGCAAGCCCACCGACCCACAAGTCGCGGAGGCGCTGGCCCTGATCGCCAAATACCTGCCGGCCCAGGAGCGCATTCCCCTTTTTATCGTCCCCAACCTCACCACCGAGACCCTGATCCTCAGCGGCAAGGTCAACCTCTTTCCCATGAGCAACCCCAAGCAGGACGCGCTACTGGCTTCGGCGCGGGAGCGCGCCTTGAACTTCGACCACGGCCTGCGGGCAGGAGATCTGTTTTTCATGTCCAGGGACCAGAAGGAACTCTGTTTGCTGCAGCGCCAGGTCATCAAGAAGCTCAACCAGGACTTTGTCTTTGTGCAGGAGGACACCACCAGGAGCATCGTGGTGGTGCGCCTGCAGCAGCGCTAGGTGGGGAGAGGATGCCGGGAAGAAACAGGAGGCCCCTGCGTGGCTGAGAAGCGGGTTCTGATCACCGGGGCCACCGGTTTTGTGGGCGCCAACCTGGCCCGCCGGCTCCTGCGCGAGGGCTGCCAGGTCCACCTGCTGGTGCGCCAGGGACATGCTGCATGGCGCTTGCAGGGGATACGCCAGCAGGTGCGGCTCCACCAGGTGGAACTGACCGACCGAACGGGACTGGACCGCCTGATCGAGCAGATCCGCCCCGAATGGATCTTCCACCTGGCCGCGTACGGGGCCTACTCCTGGCAGACCGATGTGCAGCGGATGATCCAGACCAATGTGGCGGACACGGCCAACCTGGTCGAGGCCTGCGCCCGGGTCGGTTTTGCGGCCTTCGTCAATACCGGGTCGTCCTCCGAGTACGGGGCCAAGGACCATCCGCCCGCCGAAGACGAGGCGCTCGAGCCCAACAGCCATTACGCCTGCACCAAGGCGGCGGCCACCCTGCTGTGCCGCTATAGGGCCCAGAGCCAAAACCTGCATCTGCCCACCCTGCGCCTCTACTCGGTCTACGGCCCCTACGAAGATCCCGGGCGGCTCTTTCCCGCCCTGATCCGCAAAGGTCTGCAGGGAGAGCTGCCGCCCCTGGTCAGCCCGGACACCATGCGCGACTACGTGTACGTGGAGGATGTCTGCGAGGCCTATCTGATGGCCGCCAGCCGGCCAGGACAGGCCCCCGGGGCCATCTACAACGTGGGCACCGGGGCGCAGACCTCCATGCGCCAGCTGGTGGAGCTGGCCAGGAAGGCGCTGGGCATCGCAGTTGAGCCGCACTGGGGCTCCATGCCGGCCCGGATCTGGGATACCAGTACCTGGGTGGCGGACAACCGCCAGATCCGGGAGGCGCTGGGCTGGGAGCCGCGCACCCCGCTGGCAGAAGGCTTTAGTCGAACCGTCGAATGGTTTCGCCAACACGCATCCCTGCTGCCTGGGGAGAGAGGAGACTGACTGTGAAAATCACCGCCATCAAGACCTTCATGACCCGTTGGGGCAGCCGGCCCCGCGGCCTGATCAAGGTGGAGACCGACGAGGGGCTGTACGGCTGGGGCGAGGCCTATTCCATCGGCCCGGACCTGTCGGTGGAACCGATCGCCGACTACATCTTCGAGATGGTCAAGGGCGAGGACCCCCGCCGCATCGAATATCTGATGTTGAAGCTCATCCAGCAGTTCCGCTTTCCCCCCGGTGGCACCGGCCTGGCGGTGATCTCGGCCGTCGACCATGCCCTGTGGGACCTCAGCGGCAAGGCCGCTGAGCTGCCGGTGTACATGCTCCTGGGCGGCAGTGTGCGCGACCGGGTCCGCGTGTACCACAGCATCGGCGGGCGCGACGGCAAGGAGACGGCCGAGCAGGCCCACAAAATGAACGAGCAGTGGGGCTTCACCGCCTTCAAGCTCTCCCCCTACCGCCTCGACCCGGACGCCTCGCGCTGGGGCAGGATCTGCAGCGAGGCGACCCGCTACTTCGCCGACATCCGCAAGCACACCCCCGAGGAGTGGGAGTTCGCCTTCGACCCCCACGCCAAGATCTTCGAGCCGATACGCGCCCTGCAGCTGGCCAATGCTCTGGCCCCGTACGACCCCTACTTCTACGAGGAGCCGCTGCGGCCCGAGCACCTGCCGGCCTGGGCGCGGCTGCGCTCCCAGATGCAGGTGCCCCTGGCCACTGGCGAGAGCCTGTACGGGCGCTTCGAGTTCCTGGAACTGGTGGCCGCGCAGGGGGCCGACATCATCCAGCCCGATATCTGCGTGTGCGGCGGTCTGCTGGAGATGCGCAAGATCGCCGCCATCGCCGAAGCCCACTACGTCGACGTCGCCCCGCACAACCCCATGAGCCCCCTGGCCACCGCGGTGAACGTCCAATTCGCCGCGGCCACCCCCAATTTCATGGTTCTCGAGTACATCCTGCCCGAAAATCTAGAGTGGAAGGACTGGGTGGACGAACCCTATCTGCCCAAGAACGGGTACCTGGAGCTGCGCAACCGGCCGGGATTGGGGGTGGAGGTAAATGAAAAGGCCATCAGCGGCAAGGAGTACATCCACTGGCAGCGCACCTGCCCTGTCCGGCCAGATGGGTCTACGGGGTATATTTGACCTCACCCCCTGGCCCCCTCCCACGGGGAGAGGGGGGAAAAGACCGTTCCTTGCCTTCGCAGGGGTACCTGTTCCCCCTCCCCTGGTTGCGGGTCCAGCCGCAGTCGCGGAAGGAGAAGTTTCCCTGCGGTGCCCAAGATAAGCCCTCCCCTGGAGGCGTCAATCGCCCCGCCCCCCTGCTGGATAGAGCGGGGATTTTTATGTATAGTTGTCTGACTGGGCCGGGCGCGTTGGCCGGCGGCCAGGGATCTGCCCGATGACTGCCGTCCAGACGAGGCCATGATGAACGAAGTAGCCAGCACCTTGAAACCGCTGCCCATCTTTGTGGGGCTCAAGCCCAACCAGCTGCAGAGCCTCTTCCAACTGTGCAAGCGCGAAGACTACGCCCCCGGCCAGACCCTGTGCGAGTACGGCGCACCCAGCTATCGGCTTTTCGTGCTGGCCAAGGGCAGGCTCGAGGTGCTGGCCGAGGACGGAGGGCATCTGGCCGTCATCGAGCCGGTCAACGCGGTGGGCGAGGTGGGCTTCATCACCCGCAAGCCGCGCTCGGCCACGGTGAGAGCCGAGGAACCCAGCAGCGTGCTGGCCCTGGAGGCCTACGACTTCGAGAACCTGGTGGAGCAGGATCTGGAATTGCGCGCCAGCATCTACCGCAACGTGATCCGCTGGCTGGGCGAGAAGCTGTGCGACGCCAATGACATGATCGTCCGCTACCGCCGGATCTACGAGCCGGGTACGGCTCCAGTTTCTGCCGCGGCCCCCGCTCCGGCCGCCGCCCGGCAGCCAGCGACCTTTGCGGTCGGGACGGAGTTCGACGAAAAGGAGGAGGCCAACGAGGTGGCGGGCCTCTTCTACAAGCTCCTCGGCCAGCAACCCTCGGCCGCGCAGCTGGCCGAGGACCGGCAGACCTACTTCCTGTTGAGGCGCAACGGCCGGTCGCGCGAAGACATCGTCTACGCGGTGAAATGGACCACCCGCTACCGGCCCAGGGCCAAGCGCTTCAGCATCGTCAGACTGAGCATCAAGGACGCCTTCGAGAGCCGCTGGAGCGTCTAGGCGGGGCAGCCTCGCCGACCGGAGGAAAGGGATATCGTGGACATCGGAACCGTGATCGGGACCCTCGCCCTGATCGGGGCGGTCGTTTTTGCCGGCCACCAGGGTTTCCAGGCCCTGTACTCCCCGGAGGCCATCGCTCTGGTGGTGGTCGGGACCGTGGCCTGGGCCCTGGTTTCCTATCCCTTGAAGACGGTCGCGGGCATCGGCCGGCTCTACAAGAACACCTTTTTCCACAAGAGGAGCGATCCGCACGCGCTCATCAGAAAGATGGTCGCCTATGCCGAAACCGCCCGCCGCGAAGGCATCCTGGCCCTGGAGCAGGCGGCCAGCGAGGAGGAGGACCCCTTTCTCGCCCAGGGGGTGCGCCTGGCGGTGGACGGGATCGAGCCCAACCTGATCATGAACATCCTCGAAACCGAACTGCGCATCCTCAACGAGCGCCACCGGGTCGGGCAGGACATGCTCTTCAACATGGGGGAAACCGCCCCCTCCCTGGGGATGATCGGCACCCTGATCGGCCTGATTCTGATGTTGAGGGACCTGACCGATCCGGCGATGATCGGGCCGGGCATGGCCCTGGCGCTGGTCACCACCCTCTATGGGGCGATCCTGGCCAACGTGGTGTACAAGCCCTTCTCCGAAAAGCTGCGCAACCTCAACAGCCACGAAATGCTGATGAAGCGGATGGTCGTCGAGGGCATCATGGCCATCCAGTCGGGCGACAATCCGCGCATCGTCGAGCACAAGCTCATGGTCTTCCTGCCGCCCGCCCACCGGCGCGCCGCAGGCTGAAGGGAGCGAGATGGCCTACGAGGAGGATGTCCCCAGGCCGGGGGTGCCGGCCCCACCCTGGATCGTCACCTTCGCCGACCTGATGGGGTTGCTGATGGCCTGCTTTGCCCTGATGCTGTCCTTTTCGACCCTCAGCAAGCCGGAGGATTTCTCCAAGGCAGCCGGGTCGTTGCAGGGGGCCCTGGGGGTGCTGCACGGCGAACCGGTCCTGGTCTCCCCGATCGAACTCTATGCGCCGATGGCCAGAGGCGAGGGCCGGGAGGCCATGAACCAGGCGCGCCAGGCGCTGCTCGAAATCGTGGAAGCCGCCCATCAGCAGGAGAACATCGAGGTGACCCAGGGCGCTGAGGGGATCATCATCCGCATCCGCGATCAGGCGGTCTTCGGCAGCGGCCAGGCCGACATCAAGCCGGAGAGCGCCGCCCTGCTGCTGGAGATCGGCGAGGTGCTCACCAGGGTGTCCAATCCCATCGAGATCGGCGGGCACTCGGACAATGTCCCCATCCACAACGCCCAGTTCCCCAACAACCACTGGCTGTCCAACGCCCGGGCCATGAAGGTCCTGGACCTCTTCGCCGACCAGGTGGGCATCGACCGGGCACGGCTGTCGGCCATCGGCTACGGCGAGTACCACCCCCTGGTGGCCAACGACACCCCGGAGAACCGGGCCCAGAACCGCCGGGTGGAGATCCAGGTGCGCTATACCCCGGGAACGGACGAGGCCGGGCCGGCCCAGTTCAGGGAGATGATCCAGTAGGCGCCGCTCAGGTTGAGACCCCCGGCAGATATATTATCAGATATATTATATTGTCAGTGAACAGTACCCCCATCGGCTCCAGAGAGGCAGAGGCATGAAGACCTTAGCGCGCCTGGGATTGCTGCTGCTCCTGTGGCCCCTGGCCGTGCAGGGGCGGACCATCTACCAGGTGCAGATCCACACCGGTGGGGGGATGATCGATCCGGGGGTGGCCGCCTTTGTGGAGCGGGCGATTGAGGACGCCGAGGCCGAGAACGCGGCGGCCATCGTCTTCGACATCGACACCTTTGGCGGCCGGGTGGACGCGGCCACCGTGATCCGCGACGCCATCCTCGACGCCGACCCTCTGACCATCGCCTTCATCGACAAGCGGGCCATCTCGGCCGGCGCCCTGATCTCCCTGTCCTGCGACAAGATCGTCATGACCCAGGGCGGCTCCATTGGGGCGGCCACGGTTATCGAGGGGGCCACCGGCGACAAGGCCAGCGACAAGACCATCTCCTATTTCCGCGCCGAGATGCGCTCCACCGCCGAGCGCACCGGCCGCGATCCCAAGATCGCCGAGGCCATGGTGGACGACAAGGTGGAGATCCCCGAGTTGAGCGCCGAAGCCGGGCGCCCCGCCACCCTCACCACCACCCAGGCCCTCAAATACAAGATCGCCGACCAGAGCGTCGAGACCCTGCCCGCCCTCTTGCAACTGTACGAGCTGGGCGACGCCCGGGTGGTGCAGGTGGTGCCCAACTGGGCCGAGGACTTCGTCAGCTTCCTGACCCATCCGGTGGTCAGCTCCATCCTGCTGGCCGTGGGCATCTTCGGCCTGATCGCCGAGGTGAAGGCGCCCGGCTGGGGCGTGGGCGGCACCATCTCGCTGGTCGCCCTGGGGCTCTTCTTCGGCAGCCACTACCTGGTCCACCTGGCCGAATGGGACGAGATGTTCCTCTTTGTGGTGGGGGTGGGGCTGCTGATCGCCGAGATCTTCTTCATCCCCGGCTTCGGGGTGGTGGGCCTGGCCGGCATCCTGTGCATCGTCGGCAGCCTGCTCTTGACCCAGATGGGGGACTTTGAACTGTGGAGCCTGGAGGAGTTCGCCGGGCTGGTCAGCCGGCTCACCGTGTCGCTGGTGGCGGCCATCGGCCTGGCGGCCCTTTTTCTGCGCTCGCTGCCCAGGATCGGGGCCTTCAGCCGCCTGGTGCTCCAGCGCCAGGCTCCCTCCTCCGAAGGCTTTGTTTCCGCTTCCACCGAACACGATCAGGAGCTGGTGGGCCTGGAGGGGGTGACGCTCACCTATCTGCGGCCAGTGGGGGTGGGGCTCTTCGGGGGCCGGCGCCTCGACGTCATCGCCGAGGGGGAATTCATCGCGGCCAACAAACCCATCCGCATCGTCGCCGCCCACGGCAACCGCATCCTGGTGAGGTCGGTGTGAATATCTTCGCGCCCGAGACCTTGCCCTGGGCCTATGCCGTGGGGCTGCTGGTCATGGGTTTTGTCCTGCTCTTCCTGGAGGTCTTCGTCATCCCGGGGATCAACATCTTCGGGATTCTGGGCTTTGCGGCCCTGCTCACCGGCATCGTCTACGCCTATGTGCGCCTGGGAGCGGGGGCGGCCCTGGGGTTGGGCGCCTGGACCGGGGTGCTCACCGGGGTGCTGGTCTGGCTGGTGCTGCGGAACCGGGCCTGGCAGCGATTGGTGCTGCAGCGCGGCAACACCAGCCAGGAGGGATACAGCGCCAGCCCGGCGGACCTGGCCGAGTTGGCCGGGCAGACCGGCGAGGCACTCACCCCGCTGCGGCCCAGCGGCCGCGCCCGCTTCGGGGAGCGGATCGTCGACGTGGTGAGCGAAGGGAACTTCATCCCCCGCGGCACCCCGGTCACTGTCCTGGAGGTCGTCGGCAGCCGGGTGGTGGTGCAGGAGCGCCCCGTCGAAACCAAAGTCTGAAACGCGTTTCCATTTCGTCACAGGGAGGAAGCAATGGAACTCCTAGTCCCCATCCTCATCCTCTTCGGGATCATCATCTTCATCAGCCTGTTCACCTACTTCATCCCCATCGGCCTGTGGATCACCGCCTACTTTTCCGGGGTCAAGGTGAGCATCTTCAAGGATCTGATGGGTATGCGCCTGCGCAAGGTCCCCCCCCAGGCCATCGTGCGGCCCAAGATCAGCGCCACCAAGGCCGGCCTGGAGGTGAGCCTGGACCGGATGGAGGCCCACTACCTGGCCGGCGGCAATGTGGACGTGGTGATCCTGGCGCTGATCTCGGCGGACAAGGCCAACATCCCCCTCACCTTCGAGCGGGCCACGGCCATCGACCTGGCCGGCCGCGACGTGCTGGAGGCGGTCAAGGTCAGCGTCAATCCCAAGGTGATCACCACCTCGCCCATCGCGGCGGTGGCCAAGGACGGCATCCAGGTCAAGGCCATCTGCCGGGTGACGGTGCGGGCCAATATCGAGAGGCTGGTGGGTGGAGCTGGCGAGGAGACCATCCTGGCCCGGGTGGGCGAGGGCATCGTCACCACCATCGGCTCTTCGGCTACCTACAAGGAGGTGCTGGAGAACCCGGACCGCATCTCCAAGACCGTGCTGGAAAAGGGCCTGGACTCGGGCACGGCCTTCGAGATCCTCTCCATCGACATCGCCGACGTGGACGTGGGCGACAATATCGGCGCCAAGCTGCAGATCGACCAGGCTGCGGCGGACCTCAAGATCGCCCAGGCCAGGGCCGAGGAGCGCCGCGCCATGGCCGCTGCCCGCGAGCAGGAGATGAAGGCCCTGGTCCAGGAGATGAACGCCCGGGTCAAGGAGGCCGAGGCCGAGGTGCCGCGCGCCATCGCCGAGTCCTTCCGCAGCGGCAACCTGGGCATCATGGACTACTACCGGATGCGCAATATCCAGGCCGACACCGAGATGCGCACCTCCATCTCCGGGGCCGGCGACGAAGGCAAGCCCCCCCAGCCCCAAGCCTGAGGAGGAGCTGAACGAATGGACCAGCTGCTCTTTTTTGCCCTCTTCGTGCTCTTCAGCGTGGCCTCCGCGCTGCTGGAGCGCCGCAGGCGCCGCCGATCCCTGGAGGAGAGCCGCCGGCGCCACGAGACCGCCGCCAAGCAGGGCCCCGTCGCCAAGGAGGTGGAGGCAGAGGAAGAGGAGGGCGGCTGGCCCTGGCCCGATATCTTCGAACCCCAGCTGCCTTCCCGCCCCAGGCGGGTGGAAATGGAGCGCCCTCCTGCGCCAGTTGCTTCCCCAGAGGCGTCGGCGGCCGAGGCGCTGCCCGGCGAGGGGAAGTACCGCCGGGCCGAGGAAGAACTGCGGGAGATGGAGCAGCGGGTCCGGGAGATGGACCAGCGGACCCGCGAGGCCGAGCGCCGGTCCCTGGAGGAATTCCGCCTCATGGAGGACCAGGCTGCCTCCCGGATGAGCACCGGATTGGCGGGGCGAGGCCGGCCGGCCGACACCCAGGAAGGCGGGACCAGGACGCGCAAGCAGGGATGGGCGCTCACCCCCCGCGAGGCGCGCCGGGCCCTGGTCTACGCCGAGATCCTCGGCCCGCCCAAGTCCGAACGCCTGGAGTGAGGGTTTACATGGGCGATCCAGGGGTGTATCTTATACCCCCGATCAGCTCGCCGAAGTGGCGGAACTGGTAGACGCGCTGGACTCAAAATCCAGTGCCGGCAACGGCGTGTGGGTTCGATTCCCTCCTTCGGCACCAGATATATGATCCGGCAGCGGCAATAGCCCTGCCGGATTCGTTTTAGAGAGGAACCGCCATGGACCAGTGGACCGACCCGCTCCACCCGCGCTGGGAGCGCGGCCTGGCGCGCTACCCAGATCCGTGCATCGAGGTGCTGGACAGGCGCTTCAAGAAATACCTGATAGGCAACACCGCTGTCGAGCGTCTGTGGACCGGGGCGCGCTGGGCTGAAGGGCCGGTGTGGTTCGGCGACGCGCGCTGCCTGCTCTTCAGCGATATTCCCAACAACCGCATCCTGCGCTGGGACGAGGTGACCGGCCAGATGACCACCTATCGCCAGCCCTCCAACTACAGCAATGGCAACACCCGCGACCGGCAGGGCCGGCTGGTCAGCTGCGAGCACGGCACGCGGCGGGTCACGCGCACCGAGTACGACGGCAGCCTGACGGTGCTGGTGGACAACTACCAGGGCAAGCCGCTGAACGCGCCCAACGACGTGGTGGTGGCCAGCGACGGGGCGGTGTGGTTCACCGACCCGGGCTACGGCATCCTGCTCAATTACGAGGGGTACAAGGCCGAGCCTGAACTGCCGGCTGACGTGTACCGGCTCGACCCGGTCACCGGCAAAGCCTCGGTGGTCGCCGGCGACTTCGCCAAACCCAATGGCCTGTGCTTCGCCAAACCCAATGGCCTGTGCTTCTCGCCAGACGAGCGGCGGCTGTACATCGTCGACACCGGCGTGACCCACGACGAGAACGCCCCCTCCCATATCCGTGTCTTCGAGGTGGTGGGCGGGAAGCGGCTCAAGGGCGGCAGGGAATTTATCGATATGAAGCCCGGTTTTGCCGACGGCGTCCGCTGCGACCGCGAGGGCAATCTGTGGAGCAGCAGCGGCTGGGGCGACCGCGAGAAGAACGGGGTGATCGCGCTCACCCCACAGGGCGAGTTGATCGGCCGCATCCATTTGCCCGAGCCCTGCGCCAACCTGTGTTTCGGCGGGCGCAGCAAGAACCGGCTCTTCATGGCCGGCAGCCAGTCGCTCTACGCAGTTTACCTCGAAGCCCAGGGGGCGCAGACGCCCTAGGAGGAGCAACCATGTCGATCAGACCTGTCAAGCAAGTCACTGAGGCCAAGTCCGTCGTCGAAGGGGCGGGGGTGAGATTGCGCCGCGCCTTTGGTTTTGGGAACACCGGGGACTTCGATCCCTTCCTGCTCTTCGACGATTTCCGCAACGAAAACCCCGGCGACTACCTGGCCGGCTTTCCCTGGCACCCGCACCGGGGCATCGAGACCATCACCTATGTGCTGGCTGGCACGGTGGAACACGGCGACAGCCTGGGCAACCGCGGCTCCATGGGCGCCGGCGACGTGCAGTGGATGACCGCCGGCAGCGGCATCCTCCACCAGGAGATGCCCAAGGGCGACCCACGGGGGAGGATGCACGGCTTCCAGCTGTGGGCCAATCTCCCCTCCTCGCTGAAGATGAGCGCTCCCCGCTACCAGGATGTCAATTCCGCCGAGATCCCCGAGGTGACCGAGGACGACGGCACCCGGGTGCG
>JACPJE010000288.1 GCA_016187725.1 Candidatus Latescibacterota bacterium | reverse complement strand
GACGGCGGCCTCGACGGCCTTGTCGATGCCGCGCTTCATGGCCATGGGGTTGGCGCCGGCAGCCACGGTCTTGATGCCCTGGCGGAAGATGGATTGCGCCAAAACGGTGGCGGTGGTGGTGCCGTCGCCGGCCACGTCACTGGTCTTGGACGCCACTTCCTTGACCATCTGGGCGCCCATGTTTTCATAGGGATCGGGGAGTTCGATCTCCTTGGCTACGGTGACCCCGTCCTTGGTGACCGTGGGCGAACCCCAGCTCTTGGCGACGACCACGTTGCGGCCGCGCGGGCCCAGGGTGACTTTCACGGCCCGACTGAGCTGCTGGACTCCCGAGAGGATCTTGTCGCGCGCCTCTTCTTTGAAGGCGATTTGTTTGGCTGCCATAGTTGTTATTCCTCAGTTAGTCGTGCGCTGGATCAGGAGGGTGCAACTCAATCGACAATGGCCAGGATGTCGTCTTCCCGCATGATGAGGTAATCCTCACCATCGAGCTTGACCTCGGTGCCGGAGTACTTGCCGATCAGGACCTTGTCGCCCTTCTTGACCTCGGGGGCGACCCGTTTGCCATCCTCGAGACGGCCGGGACCGACGGCGACGACTTCGGCTTCCTGGGGCTTCTCCTTGGCAGTGTCGGGGATGATGATACCCCCGATCTTCTGCTCTTCTGCAGCGTCGAGGCGCTTGACCAGCACGCGATCAGCCAGGGGTTTGATTTTGGTCTTCATCAGAAAGGCTCCTGTGGGTTGAGGTGTAATTGCGATGCTGTATTGTCAGGCAAAGAGTGTACCACGAATTTGAGGGTCGATCACAAATTAAATAATAACAATAAGAAACAATTAAATCGTCGGCTTGAGGAAAGCAGATGGACAGCGAGAGCCATTGCCAAATTGAGAAAATAAATAGCTCCCCGCCCTTCTTTTTTACGGATAGTCGAGTGGTAAATCCTGCATAAATAAGCGCATTATCAAAATGAGAACGGACGGAGCCCCCTGCATTCTCATTTTGGCAATCACCGCGGAGCTAGCGATGGGGCACAGAGGCAAATTCTGCTTATTGCTTTGCTCAGATCTCAGAGCTATTATTAAGAGCCACTGACAAAATGACCATCCCCAAAGCTTAGACTTGGCACATGGAAGAGCCTCTGATCCCAGAAAAATCCCCTCCTGCTGAATCCCTGAGCAGCCAATTGCGCAACCAGCTCCTGGCCAGGGTCTCCGAGCGGCTGCAGAGCGGAGAGGTGCTGGTCTCCAATGCCCATTTCCAGAAGGCCTTTGAAGAGGAGTACCAGGCCTTGAATGGGGTGGTCCCGGTAGAGGAATTGCGGGCTCAACTCAATGCTGCCATCGAGGATGTCAACAAGAGGAACCCCGAGGTGCTGGTGGTGCTGGGGGTGGAAAACTGGCTGGTCAAGGCCTTCATGGAAGGAGTGCGCAAGAACAACTGGAGCATCGTGACCTTCCAGGAACAGGGGCACCAGGCCCTGCGCGAGTTTATCCGCCACGACCGGGTAAAGGCGGTGATGGCTCAACTCCAGGTCCAGCCGGCCCAGCTCAACCTGCGCCGCTGTCTGCGCATCGCCGCCAACCAGGTGGCCGGCAAGGGGGGGCAGGTGCCCAAGCGCAACGTCCGCCTCGACCAATTGGGGGGGGCACCGGCCGAGCGGGTCGAATACCTGCCAGAAAACCTCAAAATCTACCTCAGCGGGCCGGCCCCCGAACCCTCGGCAGCCGAGGTAGAGCAGCGCAACCAGGAGGAGCAGAAATTCCAGGAGGAGATCCGCGTCGAGCAGCTCGACAACGTCTTCCAGAACCTGGAGTCCTACGTCGAGCAGGGCAAGCTGGACCGGGAGGAAGCGGACCGGTTCAGCAAGGTCTATCAGGTCGACCGGGCGGTGAAATCCGGCAAGATCTCCCGCGAGCAGGGGAGCAAGGTCCGCAACAGCCTGCTGGCGGGCAATGTGCGGTTTGAGTACGACCGCAAGATCAAGGCGGTCACCGACTATGCGGTGACCTACCTGCAGCTCTTTGCCGCCCTCAAGAGAATCGAGCCCAAGTACGACGCCGCCTTGCGCTTCCTCATCACCCACAAGGAAGTCGCCAACGCCGAAAAGGAACAGTTCGATCCGACCCAGGTGACCAATATCCTGGTCGAGGATTTCGACCGGCTCAAGTTGCTCTCGGGGATCATGGACCGCCAGGACGGGGAGGTGCGGATGATGGTCGCCGGCCTGCCGCCCTACAGCCAGGTGATGCGCAAGGGACAGGATCAGCGCATCGAAAGGTTGACGGTGGAGCAGGGCTTTGTCGATCAGCTCAGGCAGCTTCCCCGCGAGGAAATGGCCAGCCGGCTCAATGCGGCCGACAAGATCGTGCGGGTGCGGTCGGCGGCTGACATGGTCTGTATGATCGCCCTGATCAACCGCCTGGTAAAGCCCACGCCCTTCCGCAAGGAAATTCGCCTGCTGAAGATCAACATGATCATCGAGGAGTTTTACCAAGGCTCAGAGGATCTGGCCAGTGCCCGGGCCAAGGCGCAGAAATTCCTCAAGTCCCGCCTGCGGGTCATCTACCCCGACATCACCCCAGATGAGTATCAGGAAATCGAGGAAAAAAGCGCCGCGATCATCGAGCGGGTGGAACAGAGGATCACTGCCGAGCGCCAGCAGGCCAAGGTAGCCAAGGAGTCCGCAGAGGCGGAGAAGGAAATCAATCTCCAGGAGAGCCTGGAACTCAGCCCGCGCGAGATCGCCAGGGGAGCCCAGGTAGGGCGGGTGAGCCTGAAGGTGGGGAGCAACTGGCGGATGGTACCTCTCAAGGTCATGCCAGACGCCGATGATCCCGAGCGCCACGTCCTGGTCCAGCGCGATCCCCAGAACCGCGAGCTGGTGCCGGTGGTCCGCAAAGGGGTCAAGTGTTACGTGACCAAAAACAGGTCGGGGATATGGGACCTGACCTGAGCCTGCTGGATTCATAGCTGTTCCTGATGCCGCAGCTGAGAGACCAGGTGGTGGTGGTGACCGGCGCCAGCAGCGGTCTGGGCTGGCACCTGGCCTGCGGCCTGGCCCGGCGCGGAGCGCGGGTGGTGCTGAGTGCGCGGCGCGGCCTGCGGCTGGCGCAGCTGGCCGCCCAGATCACCGATGCAGGCGGGCCAGCGCCCCTGGTGGTGCCGGCGGACGTGGGAGAGTGGACCCAGGTGGAGGAATTGGGACGGCGGGTGGAGTCAGAGTGGGGTGGGGCGCAGGTGCTGATCAACAACGCCGGCCGCGGGGCGTACGGCCGTCTCGAGGAATTGCCCTTCAGCACCGTCGAGGAACTGGTCAGCACCAATCTGCTGGGGACGGTGTACTGTACCCGGGCATTCCTGCCTCAGATGCTGCGCCAGGGACGCGGGCATCTGGTATTCATCTCCAGTGTGCTGGGGGAGCTGCCGGCCGCTGAGCACGCCCTGTACTGCGCCACCAAGTTCGCGCTCAACGGGCTGGCCGAGAGCCTCGACTGCGAACTCCAGTCCAGGGGCGTCGGGGTGACCTTGGTGGAACCGGGGCTGGTGGAGACGGAATTCGCCCAGGTGAGCGCCAGGCCGGCGGGCAGGTTCGGGCGTCTGCCCGCCAAGGCCGCGCCAGCAGTGGCCGAGCGCATCCTCCGCGCCGTCGAGCGCGGTCAGTTCCGCCTGGTGCCAGACGAGTTGGGCTGGATGGGCATCTGCTTCAAAAGGCACTTTCCCCGCACGGCACGCCTCTTCCTCAGAGCGGCTTTTCGCCGCGTCCTCAGACAACCACAGAAAACTTAGAGTCCATACGAAAACCCCATTTGGGATTCGCGCGGCTGCGAAGGCCGTGGTCGGCGTTGCCCTCGGTCGGCAGATCGTTCTTTCAGAGATCTGCCTCCCTCGGGCGCCTGGCCCACGACCTTCTCGCTCGCGCTCGGTCCACAAAGCGAATTCCCGTATGGACTCTTAGATCGAGCGCGGGCCGGCGAAGGGGCGTTGTCCCGGGGATTCAGTCTGCATCCGGTGGATGGAGCCAGTGCTGGCTTCGGCGATGTACAATTCGTCGAATTCAGGTCCGCCGAAGGTCATGGCCGTAGGGTCATTGCCGGGGATGGGGATCTGGGTGATGATCTGGCCTTCCGGGTCGGCGATGGTCAGGCCGATCCCGCCGCGGGTGATGTAGAGCCGGCCGGCGTCGTCGAAGAGGAGCGCGCGGGGCGGCTGGCCTTCGGAGAACTGGATGAAGACCTGGGGCGGCGCCAGGGTGCCGTCCTCCTTGAAGGCCAGGGAGAGGATGCGGTTGTGGCCGGCTTCGACCACGTACAGGCTGGAGGCATCCTGTGAGAGGACCAGCCCGGTGGGATTGGCCAGGCCGGTGGTCAGCAGGGTGGCTTCGGCGTCTATATCGACGCTGTAGATACTGCCGGTGGGGGAATGGTGGTGGTCTCCCGCATCGGTGAAGATCAGGTCTCCGGCGGGGCCAAAGCACAGGTCCTGCGGGCCGGTGAAGCGTTTGCCCTTGCACTGGTGGGCATAGACCTCGACCGCTTCGTCGGGTGAGATGAGCAGCAGATGGCGCCGGCCTTTTTCAGCGACGAAGAGGTCGTTGGAATCGTCAAAGGCGATGCCGAGGGGTTTGCCTCCGGTGGAGGCGAAGAGCACCGGCTTGCCGTGGGGATTGATCCGCTGGATGCGACCCTGCTGGGTCTCGGCCACGAAGAGCTGTTCGTCCGCGTCAAAGGCAAGGCCGCCCGGCACGGAGAGGCCTTGGATGAAGAGCTGTGGAGAACGCATCTGCAAAACCTCTAGCGCTGCGGTTTCAACGGGTCTAAGGTGGCCCCGGTTTTGGCAAATATATCCCCAAACCTGGGGACGTGTAAAGCAGAAATACGCATAGGAGCTATCAGCGTTATCGGCAGGAATTTACTGGGAGGTATAGCCTCCGTCTACGAACAGGGTCGAGCCGGTGGTGAAGCTGGAAGCCGGAGAGGCGAAGTAGAGCACCGCGGTGGCCAACTCTGCCGGATCTCCCCAGCGGCCCATGGGCACCTTGTCCTGCATGGATTGGCGCGCCTGGGGATCGGCGAGCAGCACCTGATTGATAGGCGTGGCGAAAGGGCCAGGGCAGATGGCGTTCACCGTGACCCCGTGGGGGGCCCATTCCAGGGCCAGGGTGCGGGTCAACTGCACGATGCCGCCCTTGCTGGCCGCATA
This sequence comes from Candidatus Latescibacterota bacterium, assembly GCA_016187725.1. Taxonomy (GTDB): domain Bacteria; phylum Latescibacterota; class UBA2968; order UBA8231; family UBA8231; genus SICG01. The sequence goes on along the minus strand of JACPJE010000288.1, from coordinate 25,985 downwards.
GGGGGTGCGGTGGGGGATGGAGATGTGGGAAAGAGTGGAGCCTATATTGATGATCCGGCCGTAGCGCCGGCCGATCATGTGAGGGCCCACGGCCCGGCAATAGTAGAGCGGGCCGTAGAGATTGATCCTGAGCACCGTCTCCCAGTCCTCGTCGCTCAGGTCGACGGCGGGCTGGCGGATATTGATGCCGGCGTTGTTGACCAGGATATCGAGGCGCCCAAATTCGTCCAGGGCGCGGACGACGGAGCCCTCGACCTGTGCCCGTTGGCTGACATCCGCCTGCAAGGCCAGCACCTTGCTGCCGGTCCGCCCGGCCAACTGATCGGCGGCCTGCTGGCATTGCTCGAGATGGCGGCTGGTGATGACCACGCTGGCGCCGGCGGCGGCCAGGGCTTCGGCCATGGCCAGGCCCAGGCCCATGCTGCCTCCAGTGACCAGGGCGACCTGGTTTTCCAGGCTGAACAATTCGCGGGGAGTCGGGGACGCGGACATCGGGCAGGGGCTACCAGTCCTCGGAGTCGACGATGGCCTTGGCCAGGTCCCCCAGTTCCCGGACCAGCGCTTCCTGGTCCTGCTGGCGGGCCTTGTTGGTGACCTGCATGGTCAGGGCGATCAACCCCAGGCCAAAGATCCGCTGCAGGCTCTGGGGGGAATCCGGCTCCAGGCCGGGGACCAACTCGCTCAATTTTTCGAGGAGCTGCCGGTGGGCGTCGGAGAGATCGATGACTTCGAGGGACATGGCAGTAGTGGACATGGCTTAGGTGTCTGCAAGTATATGAAAAAGAAAGACCAGAGGCAATCAGATTTCCACCCCGACGGGGGTGAATTGTCCGCCGGATGCTTCCAGGCGGTTCCAGGGAAGAGCAGGATCGTGGTCCCAGGCGACGATCCAGTGCTGGACGGCGGCCCGGGCGAGGAAGTCCCTTTTGCGGGTGAGGGTCTGGTAGGGGAACATGTCATAGGCCATGTTCCAGTGGAGGCGCAGGTGGGCGCGGGTGGGCACCAGTTCTCCCGGGTAGACCAGGGTATGGGTATCGGTGCGGATCATGATCCCCTGGTGGTGGGCGGTGTGGCCCCCGGTGACAAAAGTGGAAAGGTGCCCGTCGAGGGGGGTGTCCCCATCGAGCAAGCGGAGCTGGCCGCTCTCTTCCAGGGGGAGCAGGGCTTGGGGGCGGTAGCTGCTCTTCATGATGCTGTGCCCCTGCAGCGCGTCTTCCCACTCGCCCCGCTGGACCAGGTAGGTGGCCTGCGTAAAGAGCGGGCGCAGCCGGCCTCCCTCGAAGTGCAGCGCTCCGCCGGCGTGGTCGAAGTGCAGATGGGTGAGCAGCACCCGGGTGACCTGCTCAGGGGCGAATCCGGCTTCGGCCAGGGCCCTGGAGAGGGTGTGGGAGGTATCGAAGGCGAAGATATCCTGTTCGCGCGGAGTGAAGGTGCTGCCGCAGCCGGTGTCGATCAGGGTGAGATTTTTGCCCTGGCGCACCAGCAGGCAGTTGCAGGAGAGTTCGACGCGGTTGCGCTCGTCCGGGGGCAGGACCTTTTCCCACAGCGGCCTGGGCACCACACCGAACATGGTGCCCCCATCCAGGCGGAAACGGCTGGCGCACAGGTGGAATACTTCGAGGCCATCCAATTGCAGGCGATGCATCTGGCTCCTCCTCAGATGTTCATCAGTACCTTGGCGCCCTCCAGGTCGAACTGGAAGTTCATCTCGCGCAGGCCTTCACCTTCCATGCGCTGGCGCAGTTCGAGCCGGTGCTGGGCCGGGCAGTAGAACATCAGGAAGCCCCCGCCGCCGGCCCCCAGGATCTTCCCCCCCAGGGCCCCGGCGTCCTTGCCCTGTTCGTACCAGCGGTCGATATCGGGGTTGGACATCTTGGTCGAGCGTCTCTTCTTCATCTGCCAGTGTTCGTCGAGCAGCAGGCCAAAACGGTCCAGCTCTCCTCTTTCGAGGGCGGACTTGATCTGGTAGCCGATGCGTTTGACCTCGTGCAGACTCTGAATGACCTGGGGGGCTCCCCGCCTGGTGTCCTGCTGCTGCTGGGAGAGGATGTCGAAACTCTCGCGCTGGATGCCGGTGAAGAAGAGCACCATGCTGTTGCTCAGTTCCTCCAGGGTGTGGTTGGACAGCTGCAGCGATGAGACCTCGACCCGCCCGTCCGGGGCGATCTCCAGGCAGGTCAGACCGCCGAAGGCCGCCAGATAGTGGTCGTGCTTGCCGGCCGGCTGTCCGGCCAGGCCGGCCTCGATCAGATGGGCTTCCTCCGCCAGTTCCTGCCTGGAGAGCTGCAGGCGCTGGTGGGCGCGCAGGGCGGCCAGCAGGGCCACGGTGAAGGACCCCGAGGACCCCAGGCCCGTGCGGCCGGGCACATCGGCCATGGCGCCGATCTCCAGTCCGCTCTTGATGCCGGTGTGAAGCAGGGCTTCGCGCAGCAGGGGATGCTCGATCTGGGAAGGGTCTTCGACCTTTTCGGTCCGCGAGTATTTGACGCGGATGAAGTCCTCCACCTTGAGGGTGTTCAGTTGGATGTACACGTATTTATCGATGCCGACGCTGAGCACGAACCCGCCGTGCAGGCTGTAGTAGGAGGACAGGTCGGTGCCACCGCCGCCCAGGGGGATGCGCAGAGGCGCTCGGGTAGTTATCAAGGGGTTATCCTCTTCAGGGCAGGGTGAACCGCCCGCTGGCGATCTGCGCCTGGGCGGCGGCGTAGCGCTCCAGGGTGTCGCTGGAGAGCAGCTGGCCGCGCAGGCGATGGCCGTAGATGGGCAGGCGCGCCGAGAGCAGCCGGGGAAAGACGTCGACGCTGAAGTCGCTGGGTCCCTGCGGCGGGATCCAGTCGAAGATCTGGGGCTGGAGCGCATAGATACCGCAGTTGATCTGGTAGTCCGGAAAAACCTGCTCCGGGCGCGGCTTTTCGATGAATTCCAAGATACGGGAGCGCTCGTCGAGGCGGACGATGCCGCTGCGGCAGGGGTCATCATTGCGGTGCAGACCCATGCTGACCAGCTCGCCCTGGAGGGTGTGGGCTTCCCAGAAATCACCCAACTCCACGTTGCACAGGTTGTCTCCATAGTAGACCAGAAAAGGCTGGTCGAAGAAGGCCGACATCCTGCGCACGGCCCCGGCGGTTCCCAGCAGCTCTTCTTCGTACGAATAGGTCAGGTGGACCTTCCATGACCTCCCGTCGCCGAAGTAATTCTGGATCAACTGGGGGAGGTGGTGCAGGTTGAGGACCAGTTCGTCGAAACCGTGGCGGGCCAGCAGGGTGATGACGTGTTCCAGCAGGGGTTTGCCCCCCAGGGGAATCATGGGCTTGGGGCAGGTGTCGGTGAGGGGGCGCAGGCGCTTGCCCCGACCGGCCGCCAGGACCATGGCCTTCATGCGCTGATCCTGCGCAGGATGTCGGCGGCCCGCATCCGGGCGGCGCTGCGGGCATAAAAATCCCCCAGGTCGGGTTGGGCCCGCACCCACTCCACATACTCGCCGACCACCTGTTCCAGGGGAACTTGGGGCTGCCAGCCCAGTTCGCCCAGGGCCTGCCAGGTGGAAACCGTGTGGCGGGTATCCCCAAAGCGGTAGTCGCCGTTCACCAGAGGCTCCAGGTCCTTGCCGCAGGCCCGGGCGGCGATGCGGGCGTATTCCAGCACCGAGGTGGCCCGCTGGCCGGCCACGTTGAAGGCCCGGTAATCGGCCCGGGGATCTTCGAGGACCAGCACATTGGCCCTGGCCACATCCCCCACGTACACGTAGTCGCGCAGGGAGTTGCCATCTTCGTAACAGATGGGAGACTGGTCGTGCAGCAGGCGCAGGGTGAAGATCCGGCAGATCCCCGAGTAGGCATTGTAAAAGGAATTGCGCGGGCCCTGGACGATGGAGTAGCGCAGGCACACGGCGGGGATGCCGTACTTGCGCCCCAGTTCAAAGGCGGCCAGTTCGAGGGTGTATTTGGAGATGCCGTACGCAGTGTGGGGATGGACCTGGTCTTCGGTGATGGGCAGGTGCTCCAGGGACCCCTGACAAAAGGGGCAGCGCACCTCCCATTCGCCGCGGGCCAGCTGCTCGGCAGGGCGGCTGGGAGGATAGACGACCCCATCCCGGGAACAGCGGTATTTCCCTTCGCCGTACACGGCCTGGGAAGAGGCCAGGACCACCTTCTGCACCGGGAGCTTCTGCTCGACGATGATCTCGAAGAGCAGGGCAGTGCTCACAGAGTTGACGTGGAAGAAGGTGCTGAAATCGGGCAGGTAATCCTGGTACGCGGCCAGGTGGAAGACGGCATCCACCCCCACCAGGGCCCTTTCCCAGTCCTGCCGGTTGCGCACGTCCCCCTGCAGGCGCTCGACCTGGATGGGCAGGTACGCAGGCCAGCCGCGGGGGTGGACCCTTTCCTGCAGGCTGTCCATAACCCGGACCTGATAGCCCTTGGCCAGCAGTTGGTCCACGGTGGTGGAGCCGATGAAACCGGCCCCGCCGGTCACTAGAATGCGCCTCATCCCTGCACCTGGCCGAAAATCAATCCGCTTGGATATTTGATAAATAATAGAAAGATACGGCCTAGTTGACAATCGGATGGGGGGGGAATAGTTTCGCTGAGCACAGGAGGGGGGTATTGAAAGGCAGCAAGTGGATGGTGGCCCTGGCAGGCCTGGTGGCGGGCCTGCTTTTATGCGAAGGGGGGCTGCGGTGGATCGCTCCACAGGTGTATAGACGCCCCCCGGTGTGGCAGTTCGATCCGGAACTGGGGTGGAGCCATATCCCCCGGTCTTCGGGCTGGTTGGTCAGCCCGGAATTCGCGGTGGAATACCGCATCAATGCCGCTGGCCTGCGCAACCGCGAAATAGCCCAGGAGAAAAGACCGGGTCAGCAGCGGCTCCTGTGCTTCGGTGACTCCTTTGTCGAAGGGTGGGGAGTGAGGGAGGAAGAGCGGGTCAGCGAGCAACTGGAGCAAGGGCTAGGGGGGGTGGAGGTGGTCAATTTCGGCGTGGCCGGGTACGGCACGGACCAGGAATGGCTGCTTTTTGAGAAACAGGGAGCGCAGTACCATCCGGACTGGGTGGTGCTCTTTTTCTACGGCAATGATCTGTGGAACAATGCTGCGCGGCAGGGCATCGGGGCCGAGCGGGGGTTCAAACCCTTTTTTCAGCTGGGAACCGAAGGCCGTCTGCAACTGAGGGGGGTGCCGGTCAGAAAGGCAGAGTTCTGGGACCAGCAGGCAGTGCCCTGGCAGCGCCGCTTTGAGGCGTATCTGCAGCAGCACTGGCACCTCTATGCCCTGGGGCGCAAGATGATGGCTCCCGAGGTCCCGGCGCAGCAGCAGCAGCGCTATTACCAAGGTCTCTATGGCAAAGGGGAGGAGCAAGGGGCGGAGAACTGGGAATTGACGGGACGATTGCTGCAGGCCTTTGACCTGAGCGTCCGACAGGCAGGGGGGCGCTTGCTGGTGGTCTGTGTGCCGGCCCTGGTCCAGATCGAGGAAGAGGACTGGAAGATGAAACGCGAACTGCACGGCCTGGTGGGGGAGTACGACCTGCAGAAACCAGGCCGCCAGCTCCAGGGCCTGACCGCAGCTTACCGTATTCCCTTCCTAGACCTGTACGCGGCTTTCAAAGAGCGCGCCCGCTCCCAGACCCTCTACTTCCGCGACAGCCACTGGAATGCCCGCGGGCACGAACTGGCGGCCGGGGAAGTGGCGGTGTTGGTGCGCGCCCTGCAGCAGGGCCCGGTGGAGGCCAGTCCATGAACCGGAGATTCTGGCGGCACGAGGCGGCCATGCTGGGCCTCCTGGCCCTGGCCGTGCTGGGCTTTTTCTGGCGGGCGGCCCTCCTGCAGGGCACCTTCTTCGTGCAGGATATGATGGTCCAGAACTACCCTTTCCGCGATTTCTTCGCCCGGGCCCTGCGGCAGCTCTCATTGCCCTTGTGGGCTCCCGAAATCAACTGTGGCTTTCCCCTCTTCGCCGAGGGCCAGGCGGGGATTCTCTACCCTTTCAACCTGATTGCGGCCCTGTTGCTGCCCACCTACGCGGCGCTCAACTACAACGTTCTCTTCCATTTCTGGTTGGCCGGCGCCGGCACCTACGGCCTGTTGCGCGTCATGGGATGCGTGCGGGTGGCCGCCCTGGTGGGGGGATTGAGCTATTGCTGCAGTGGGTACCTGGTGGTGCGGGCCATGTCCCCAAACTATATAGATGTGTGTGCCTGGATGCCGGTCTGCCTGCTCTTGGCCGAACTGGCGGTGCAGCGGGGGAATTGGACCTATCTGCTGGGCGGGTCAGTGGTGGTGGGGATGCAGTGGCTGGCCGGGCACCCTCAGGCGGCATTCTACTCAGCCGGCGCCGGCGGGCTCTATGCTCTGTACCGGGGTTGGCGGCAGGGGTGGAAGTTCCTGGCCATCGCCGCGCTGGGGGTGCCGGTGCTGGGGATCGGGCTGGCGGCCATCCAACTGATGCCCACCGCCGAACTGGTGCGCATTTCCTCCCGGGGCCAGGGGGTGAGCCTGGAGCAGTTCGTCAACATGTCCCTGCCCCCCGAGCGCTTGATCACCCTGCTGCTGCCCAACTTCTTCGGCAACGACGCCACGGGCTCCTACTGGGGGCAGCGGGAAGGCTTCTTCATCCAGCTCTGTCCCTATGTGGGGGTGCTCCCGCTGGTGTTGAGCATGGCGGCCCTGCGCCGGCGGCGGGACCAGTACACCTGCTTCTTCTGCGCTCTGGGCGGCCTGGCTTTGATCCTGTCCCTGGGCCACTACACCGAACTCTTCGGCCTGCTCTACAATTTTCCGGGACTGAAGTTCTTCCGCATCCCGACCCGTTTTCTCCTGTGGCTGACCCTGGCCCTGGCGGCGCTGGCCGGATTGGGGCTCGACCAGATACTGAAGTCCCCTCAACGGCGGGGCTCGGGTATCTGGTGGGCGTGCGCTGCCCTGGGTGCGGTGGCCCTGGGGATGGCCTGGGTCAACCACCAGGTGCTGTGGGGAGAGTTGGAGGGGCTGCGCAAGGCCGGCGGGGACCGCCTCGCCGGGCTGCTCCATTACCGCGAGGAGTTGGGCTGGGATCTGGTCCGTTGCCTGGTCATGCTGGGGCTGGGCGGCCTGGTGGCGACCACTCAGGGCAAGGCAGGGTGGCCGCGGTGGGCCCTGCCCTGGGTGGTGCCCCTGGCCCTGTACGCCGACCTGTACAGCTTCGGTGCCGATTTCAACGGGCTGGTCGAACCCGAGGTCTACCTGCGCCAGCCCGATAGCGCGGCGCGTATCCACGAGGACGCGCCTGCGGAGGGAGGGATGGCCCCGCGCCTGCTGAGCCTGATCTCCGAGGACAACTCCCCTTATGACTGGCATGCTGGATGGGCGGTGGACCAGCGCTCGTACCGGCAATACCCCCAGACCCTGCGCATGTACACGGCCAGCCAATACGGCCTGGCCGGCGCCCTGCCCGGGTGGAGCCCCCTGCATCTGACGCGCCACTGGGAATTCGTGCGCGAGTACCCGGGGGTCATGGACCTGGCAGGGGTGCAGTACGTGATCAGCTATTACCCCCTGGCAGGCCAGACCCTGGAGCAACTGGACGATGGGGAGGTCAAGGTCTACCGCAACCGCGCCGCCCTGCCGCGCGCCTACCTGGTGCCCCGCTTCAGGCTGGTCCCCGAAACCAAGGAGCGACTGCGACTGCTGCGAGATCCCCACTTCGATCCCCGCCAGGAGGTAGTGCTCGAAGCGGACCCGGAGATAGGGAGTTCGCCCTCTATGGCCATGGGCAGGGTGCGGGTCAGGGTCTACGGGCCAGAAGAAGTGCAACTGGAGCTAGAGGGGAACCAGGGGGGGATCCTGGTGCTGACCGATACCTACTATCCGGGGTGGCATGCCTATGTGGATGGGAAGGAACACCCCATCCTCCAGGCCAATCACGTGTTCAGGGCCGTGGCGCTGGCAGGGGAGGCCCGGCAGGTGGTCTTCAAATACGAACCAGCCAGCTTCAGGATTGGGCTCTGGCTGAGCCTGCTTTCCCTGGCCGCGCTGCTGGTGGTCGGGTGGCGGATGGGCAGATCACAGCTCCAGATCCGAACTGCCGTGGATACCGAAAGCGGCAAGCCCAGGCTGTGGACCCTCCAGGTGGTGCTCATCGCGCTGGTCCACGCCCTGGTCCACCAGTGGCCGGTCTGGGTCCAGAGCCTGGAGCGCAGCCGCGTGCTGGGCAACTGAGGAGTATGGGGCTGCTGGGGAGGTATTGGAGCGGGTCAGTCGCCTGGGGGGTGAGCCTGCTGGGGTACCTGATCACCCTGTGTCCCACGGTCTACGTCGAAGGTTCGGGGGAACTCATCGGCGCCACCTACCTGCTGGGTACTCCCCATCCCACCGGATATCCCCTTTTCTGCCTGGGAGGGCGGCTCTGCGCCGTCCTCCTGCCTTTCACCGACCCCGCCGGCGCGATCAATCTCTTCTCCGCCTTCTGTGGTTCTCTGGCAGTGGGGGCCCTGAGCGCCCTGCTGCAGGAGCGGGGGCTGCACCCTTTGGTCGCCTTGGGAGTGGGGTTGGGCTTTGGCTTTTCATCCACCTTCTGGAGCCAGGTGGTGATCGCCGAGGTGTACGGGCTGGGCCTGCTGGGGGCCGTGCTCCTGCTATGGGCCGGGGTGCGCGCGGTAGAAGGAGGGAGCGAGAGAGACTGGTTATGTCTGGCGTATGCGGCGGGCACGGGACTTACCCTGCACTTGAGTCTGGTGCTGATCTGGCCTGGAGTCGGTCTGCTCATCCTTCTGAGGCAAGTTCAATTCATCAAAGTCAAAGCATTGTTGGCCAAGGGGTTATTGCTCTTTGTTCTGGGCTTGAGCCCCATTCTCTATCTCCTCATCCGCAACGGGGAGGGCGCGGGATTCCACTGGGGGGTTATGACTTCTGCGGGGCAGTGGTGGGATCATCTGAGCGGCGCTCTGTACCGGGATTCCTTCTTCTCCATGCCCGCATCGGCCATGCTGCTCAATATGCGGCGCTGGGGAGTGCAGATGCTGGGGGAATTCCACCTGCTGCTGGTGCCCCTGCTGTTGTGGGGGGGGTGGGCCGGGTACCGGCGGGATCGAGTCCTGTGGTGGTTGGCCACCGCAGCCGGGGGGTGCAATCTACTGGTGGCGCTCAACTACCACCGAGATCCCAATGGCCTGGGGGTCTTCTTTCTGATCAGTATCCTGGTCCTGGCCTTTTTCCTGGGATGGGGAATGGAGGACCTCATCGGGCGATGGGGGCTGGGCAGCAAGGGCAGCGCCTTCGCCGGATTGACCGTAGCAGCGGTCATCTGCTCGACCCACTATACCGCTGCAGATCGCCATCTCAACCGCATCGCCCACCAGTATGGGAGCGAGATCCTGCAGGGGTTGCCCCAGGGGGCAGTGTTGATCGCCGAGGGGGATGATGCGGCCTTCATCCTCGATTACCTCCAGCGCCTGGAAGGACAGCGCCCGGATGTCACCTTGTACAACCGCATGGGCAGGGGGCGGGATATCCTGAAAAGGGAGGAACTGGGGCTGGACCCTGCCCAGCAGTTCAGATTGAGATTGGAGCACGAGGCCCAGCTGATCGCCCGGTGCGAAGGGCCGGTCTTCTATCTCTATGCGCGCCGCCTGGCGGTCGAGGGGTACCGCCTGGTGCCGGCGGGTCTGTGCTACCGGGTCTGGCCGGCTGGCGAGCCGGTGCCCCCGGAAGTGATTGGGCCGGAACCGGACATGGACAAGGCCCGCGATCCGGGTTGGTACCGGGACCCCTGGGTCCGCAAGATCCAGTCCAACTACGCGTTCATGCGAGGTGAACACCTGATGGCTCGCAGGGATACTTCCTCGGCTCTGGAAGCCTACCGGGAAAGTGCCCGCATCGCCTATGACTCCCGTACTGCCCGCTTCAATATCGCGCTGATGATGTTGAGAAACAACCGGTTGGAGGAAGCCTGGCAACAGGGACAGGCCGCCTTGGAACTGGACCCCTGGAATCCGGAGGTCTACAGTCTGCTGGCCCAGGTGCGGGGCAGGCAGGGGTACGGCCTGGAGGCAGAGGCCCTGTTCAAAAAGGCAGGTCAGCTGGGCAGGAAACCTTGACGCAGATCCGGGGGTTGGTTACCTTGCGCTTCGGGATACACGGCCCTATCTCGGTCCTGGAGGTCTCGTATGGGAGGAAAATGGGGACGCTTGCTCTCGGTCAACCGCATTGTGGTGGGGCTGGAAGCCAGGCGCAACCGGGATGCCATCCGGGAACTGGCCGGGGTTCTGCAGGGGGATGAAGCCATCGGGGATTACAAGGCCCTGCTGACCGATTTGATGCGCCGCGAGGAACAGGGCTGGACCTGCATCGGCAAAGGGGTCGCCATTCCCCACGTCCACGAAGACACCATCAAGAGCCAGCGCCTGGCCATCGGCATTTCCAGGGGAGGTATCGACTTTGGCGCTCCAGACGGGCAACCTGTGCATCTGATCGCCTTGCTGGCCACCCCGAAAAAGCATCAGACCCAACACCTCGAACTCCTGGCTGCCCTTTCGCGGCTGGTGCAGAGCGATGAAGTGCGCCTGCGGTTGATGCAGGCTGCAGACGCCGAGGAAGTGCTGGAGATCTTCAAGAAAACCAGCAAGTGAAGAACGCGCAGCTGGTCACCTGGCTCCGGGTTTCAATCCCGGAGCCTTTTTAATTGGTGCGCAATGGGTTGTCTGGGCTATTGACAAGGGTTTATCCGAGGTGGAAGATCAGAGAAAACCCTCACTGAAAGGCCGGGTGTATGCACCCAGATCTGGAGCGCGTGCTGGCAGGGGACTGGGAGTCTGGCCTGACCTGCTTCATCGAAGGACCGGTAGGGGCCGGAAAACGAGCAGCGCTGGGGGGGCGGTTGCAGAGCCTGCTCGCCTCTGGAGTGCCGGGGTACTCCATCCTGGTGCTCCTGCCCGACCGTTCCGCGCGCGAGCAGTACCAGGCCCTGATCTCCCGCTTCGACCTGGGCCCTTTCGGGGCGGTGGAACTGAATACCTATTACAGTCTGGCCGGCCGCCTGGTGCGCCTGTTCTGGCCGCTGGTGGCAGCCGAGGCCGGCTTTGCCTTCCCCCAGCGCCCGCCGGTTTTTCTCACCTACGAAACCGCCCAGTACCTCATGGGGGAACTCATCGCCTCCCTGCTGGCCCAGGGATACTTCGAGGGCCTGGTGCTGCGGCGCCAGCAGATCCTCTCCCAGTTGCTGGACAATCTCAACAAGGCGGCGGTCAATGGCTATCCCCTCTCCCAGGTGGGGGAGCGCCTGAAGCAGGCCTGGACCGGGGAGGAGAACCGGCTCCGCTATTACGAACAGGCCCAGCACTGCATCGAACTCTTCCGGGGCCATTGCCTCCAGCACGGCCTGCTGGACCTTTCCCTGGTGGTGGAGGTCTTTCACCGGCATCTGGTGGAAAAACCCCAGTTCTGGCAATACTTCGTCCAGCGCTACCGCCATCTGTTGGTCGACCAGGTCGAGGAGATGGTGCCAGTGGCCCAGGACCTGGTAGAACGCCTGCTGCCCGGCTGCGATTCGGCCCTGGTAGCCGGCGACTGCCGGGGAGGGTTCCGGGTATTCATGGGCGTGGAACCCGGTGGGGTGGAGCGCCTTCAGGAGGCCTGCCGTCGGGTGGTACAGGTAGCTGAGGAAGGGGGGGATGATCTGCGGGCTTTTGCCCGGGGGGTGGGCCAGGCCCTGGGACAGGAGGCAGGGGAGCCCGGTCCGGGCCGGCTGAGCCGGGCCGTGGCGGGCCTGATCCAGGAAAGGCACCGGTCGGCGATGATCGAGAAGGTGGCCGGCCAGATCCTGGACCTGGTCCAGGGCGGAGTGGCTCCCGGCCAGATCGCCGTGGTGGTGCCCCATGCCGACGGGGTATTGCGTTTCGTGCTGGGCGAGGCGTTCCGGGCGGCACAGCTCCCCTTTGCCGTGGTGCGCCGGTACGAGAGCCTGCGCGAGGAGCAGGTTGCCCGCGCCTGCCTGACCCTGGCCATGCTGGCCCATCCGGCCTGGGGGATGAGGCCGCCGACCTTCGACGTGGCCGAAGCCCTGGGAGTGGCCCTCAGGCCGGTGGACCCGCTGCGCGCCGCCCTTTCAGCCCGGCTGCTCTACGATCCCGATACTGCCCGCTTGGGCGACGCACAACTCCTCAAATCCGAGGATAGGGCCCGGGTCGGCGCCGGGGTGTTGGGCAAGTGCGCACGGGTGCGCAACTGGCTGGAAACCTATGGGCAGTTGGAAGAGCCAGCCCCCATCGACCAGTTCCTGCGCCGCCTCTTCGGCGAAGTGCTCTCCGGTCCCGAACTCCAGCCGGAGGATGCCGCCGTCTACAGCAAGTTGATCGCCTCGGCCACCTGGTTCCGCCAGGTGGGGCCCGGTCTAGGGCTGGCGGGGAAGGCCCTGGGGCAGTGTTATGCGGAGATGGTGCTCTCCGGGGTGGTGGCCGCCCAGTACCTGACGGGCCTGGACGTGGAGGCGGCGCCCGAGTCCATGGTCCTGGTGGCGCCGGTCTATACCTATCTCCTGAGCGGCCATCGGGCCCGCTTCCAGTTCTGGCTCGACATCGGCTCCCTGCGCTGGTGGGAACCGCCCCAGCAGTTGCTGACCCATCCCCAGGTCCTGGCCCGGCGCTGGAACCCGGTACGGCGCTGGACCCTGGAGGCGGATCTCGAAGAGCGCAACCAGACCCTCTACCGCCTGGTCCGCGGGTTGGCCCTGCGCTGCCAGGAGGGGATCTACCTGTGCGCCAGCGAACTGGAATCCAATGGCCAGTTGCAGGAAAGCCCCCTGCTGGAGGCCGTGCAGCAGGCGCTGCAGGAGGAGGGGGGATGAGCGGTTTTCAACCCCGGGCCGGGCAGACCCAGATCCTCGACTACCGGGAAGGGCAGATGGGGGTCTGTGCAGTGCCCGGCAGCGGCAAGACCAGCACCATCGCCGTGCTGGCGGCCCGGCTGGTGGCCGGCGGTCTGCCCTCCAGGGGCAAGGTGCTGGTCGTCACCTATCAGAACGCGGCGGTGGACCACCTGCGCACCAGGATCCGGGAGGAGCTGGCTGCCGGGGGCAGGTTGCAGGTGGGATGCGACGTGCGCACCCTGCACAGTCTGTCCCACGGCCTGGTCCGCGCCCATCCGGCCCTGGCAGGGGTGGAGGCAGATTTTCACGTCTTGGACGAGAGGACCAGCTACCATCTGCTGGACAAAGCCGTGCGCCTGTGGAACAGCCAGAACCCCCGGATCTGGGGCCGGCTGGGGCCGGATGAGTACTATGGGGAGAGCTGGGAGCAGGAGTGGCAGCGCCTGGCCGCCCAACTGGGGCGCGCGGTGATCAGCACCGCCAAGAATCGGCGCCTCAAGCCCGAGGTCCTGCTGGACCAGCTGGGGGAAGGGGACAACCAGTTCCTGCGCATCGGCGCCCAGATCTACCAGTTCTACCAGCAGCAGGTCCAGACCATAGGGGGGTTGGACTTCGACGATCTGGTGTGGATGGCCGTGGAATTGCTCGAAGCCAACCCGGAGTTGAGGGCGCACCTGCGCCGGCGCTGGCCGGTAGTCCTGGAGGACGAAGCCCAGGACAGCGTCCCCCTGCAGGAGGCCCTGCTGGGACTGCTGACCGGAGAGGGGGGAAACTGGATCCGGGTGGGCGATCCGAACCAGGCCATCATGAGCAGCTTCACCGCCGCTGATCCGCGCTTTCTGCGCCGCTTCATGGAGCAGGAGGGGGTGCAGGCCATCGAGATGGCCATCTCTGGCCGCTGCGCCCCGCGCATCCTGGAACTGGCGAACCGGCTGGTGGAGTGGACCTGCCAGAGTCATCCCCTGGAGCAGGTGCGGAGCGAGGCTTTCCGCCCGCAGCGCATCCTGCCTTCGGGTCCTGGAGACCCCCAGCAGAACCCCCCGGACAGCGAGAGCAGCGCCGCCTTCCGCGAGTACAACAACCAGCCCGAGGAGTTCGCCGACGTGGTCCGGCGGGCCAGGCACTTTGCCCGCCTTCACCCCGAATGCACCCTCAGCATCCTGGTGCCCACCAACCGCCTGGGGTATGAGCTGGCCGAATACCTGCGCCAGAGCGGGGCGGAGTTCGACGAACTGCTGCAGAGCGGCCGGGCTTCCCGCCAGGTGGCCGACACCCTGGGGGGGGTGATGGACTTTCTGGCAGATCCCCTGCAGCGCCAGTGCCTGGAACAGGCCTATCACTCGATGCGGGGCTGCTGGCCCAAAAAGGAGCAGGTGGGCGATGAGCAGCAGGTGGGCACCCTGTTGCGCAGCTGCTACCGGCCAGAAGCCCTGCTCTTCCCCGATCCGGGCTGCGGCCTGGAACAAGCCCTACCCCCGGTGGGGCCGATCGCGGCCGGCGACCTGGCCGAGATCCAGCACCTGGTCCAGACCCTGCAGCGCTGGTTGAGGGCTGCGCCCCTGCCCATCGACCAGCTGGTGCTGACCGTGGCCCAGGATCTGCTCGGCGAAACGGAATTCGGCAGGGCCCACAAACTGGCCCTGTACCTGCGCAACCAGAGCGAACAACATCTGGACTGGCGCCTGCCCGAACTGGCCCGCGAGCTGGGACAGGCAGCCCAGGGCCGTTCCGGCGCTCTGGCCGAAGAGGGGGAGGGGTACGAGCCGCAGCCGGGGCGCATCACCCTGACCACCATGCACAAGGCCAAGGGACTGGAATGGGATCTGGTCTACCTGGTGGGGGTGGATGGGCGGTGGTTTCCCCACACTCTTGAGGATCATTTCCTGGGGGAGCGCGATTTTCTGGGGGGCGATCCGGCGGCAGAGGCCAGATCCGCCCTGCGGGTCCTGATCGGCGAAGAGGATTCCGGAGGGATTTCCGCCACGGATCAGGCCCACCTCGAGATCATCGCCGAAAGGCTGCGGCTGCTCTATGTGGGCATCACCAGGGCCCGGCGCTATCTGGCCCTCAGCTGGAGCCGGGAGGTCCCGGCCGGGGTGCGCATGCGCCCGGTCCCGCCGACCCCGGTATTCCAGCTGCTCAAAAGGTATTACCAAACCCAACACGGTTCAGCGGTCCAGGACTGATCGCATGGCACTCTTACCTGAGGGGTTCCGCTTCAGCCAGGGCAGCCTGGCCACCGGCGAGTGGTGTCTGAGGCGCTTCTACCTGCGCTACCTGCGCCGCCTCAGCTGGCCGGCCGCCGCCGACGATGCCGGGGAAGCCAAGGAAAGGGGGGCGGCGCGGGGGCGCCTGTTCCACCATCTGGTCCACCAGCACGCCCTGGGGTTGGAGGTGGAAGCCTTGGTGGCAGCCAGCAAAGACCCGGAGCTGGCCGAATGGTGGTCGAATTTCAAGCACCATCCGCCCGTGGGGCTGCCAGAGGGGGAGGTGTTTTCCGAGCTGGAGCTGTGGGTGCCCCTGGGTCCGGGATGGCTGACCGCCCGCTTCGACCGGGTGGTGGTGGGCCAGGGCGGGCGGCTGTGCATCGTGGACTGGAAGACCGGCAGGGGGTTGCCGGCCGAGTACCTGGCTAGCTGGCAGACCCTGGTCTACTGTTTCGTGTTGAGCGAAGGCGGCTCCCTGCTCCGCGGAGGGGTCCCGGTAGAACCGGCACAGATCTCCCTGTGCTACTGGCCGGCGGCGTTCCCGGACCAGGTGCAGTGGCACAGGTACGACCGCACCCAGCACGATCAGGCCCGGGAAAGGCTGGAGCGCAGCGCAGGGTTCCTGGCAGGTCTGCAGACCAGGGAGGAGTTCTGCATGACGGAGGACCTGAAAAGGTGCGCCAGTTGTGAGTTTCAGTCCTATTGCAGCCGGGGTGCCGGGGTGGGTGCTGGGTGGGAATTCGATGAAGAGGAAGAGGAGGACTGGGGGCTGGAACTCTGAGAAGCCGTCTCAAAACTCCATTTCACTTGCAGCGGTTGAAGGAGCCCGAACCGCAGATCCGGCCGTCCACCCAGGTCACCCCAGTGAGATTTACCCCCTGCAGATCCAAGGTGTCCATCACCGCGCCCCTCAGGTCCGCGCCCTGCATCTTGGCCCCGCCCAGCCGGGCATCCTTCAACTCCGCCCCCTGCAGCTTGGCCTCTCTCAGGTCGGCCTGCAGCAGCACCGCCCCTTTCAGCTTGGCTGCCCTCAAATCGGCCTGGTGCAGATCGGCCTTGATCAGCACTGTTTCCTGGAGCTGGGCCTGGCGCAGATCGACCAGGCTCAGATCGGTCTGGGCCAGGTTGAGCCGGCGCAGATCGCAACCCGGGCAGGCGCGCTGGCTGGTCAGGTGGGCAATGGCCTCCTCACCGCCCAGGGAGAGGAGTTCGACAGGCTGTTCCTGGGGTTCAGGGGCTGGCGGGTTGAGGGTGGCCAGGGCCTGGACCGGCACCTCAGAGGTGGTTCCCAGGTCCTGCAGGCGGAGCGCGCTGGCCGACAGTTGGGCCGGACCAGTCACCCCTGTCAGCAGCTCGAATTGCAGGCGCCCCAACTCCCCTTCCTCTCCGCTGGCCAAGATCTTGTCGGCCTGTATCCCCCCCACCTCGAGCAGTCCTTCCTGGGGTTGATCGACCAGGGGCAGCTGCCCGTAGAGCAGTGGGCCAGGCACAAAGCTGCCTTCCACATAACGGGCCTGGGAAGGATCGAAATGGATGGCGGCGCTCCAGCCGCAGAAGGGGGGGGACTGACTGATCAGCAACTGGATCTCAGCCCGGCGGGTGACCGGATCTGCAGCGGCTTCGCGCTGACCTTGATCGCCGGGGTCCAGCTGGAAATCGAAGGCCAGGAGCTGGGCTGCAACCCAGGCAGGGAACCACAGCAGCAGGAAGGACGAAGTGGACAAGAGCGCGTGCAAGCGGGGAATCATCTCATCCTGTCATCAGGGAGATCAGCGTGCGGGCCGGTCAGAAAGATACAGCGCCAGGAGCCATTCACAAAACAAATTTAGGCATGGTTCAACTCAGGGTAACACTTTTACCGAGGCCAAAATCATTAACCGGATATAAAACAATATCTTACTTCAAGCGGCGTGCTCCCAAAGTGTTACCCTGTGCTCATCAGAGCACTGAACCATGCCCAAATTTATAAATTGCTCCGCCGCAATGACGCGGCTCACCCCAGGGTAAATACATTGCCGGACATGCCGGTGCAGTAATCTACCAGCAGCCAGAATCCAGCCGAGCCAAAGGCCCCCAGGGTCATGCCCAGGAAGAAGGGGCGCAGGCGCAGGTAGACCCTGGCCCCGCCGTACTTGAGGATCAGCGCCTTGACCAGCCAGGCCACCATGACCGAGAACCACACGTAGTAGATGGGATGGGTCAGCCCCAGGGTCATGCCGATGGGGTGCAGGGGAAAACCCACAAAGCGGCCTTTGACATAGGTGAGCAGCGCCATGAGCGAGAGGCCGATGGCCGCGTACCCCAGATGCCACCAGTGGGTGGGCTGAGGGGTGTTGATGTTCTGGGTGATCCAATTCCCGGCAAAGGAGGGCAGGCCGATGAATTGCCAGCCCACCAGATTGATGCCCCCATAGGTGTAGCCCAGGCGCAGGATGATCCAGGCCGAGCCGGCCAGGGTGACCAGGATGGCCAGCAGGATGGCCCAGAAGAGCCGGCGGGGTTCCAGGGCGGTGTCCCTGGCCAGTTTCAGGCCCGTGGCCGCCGAGGCCATGACAAAGGTGCGGATGTCCGCCGCCCAGGCGAAGTTGAGCCCCAGGGTGGTCAGCCCGGCAGAGCCCACCGCCGAACTGCCCAGGGCATTGACCGTGAAGATGGGGGCGGCCACCGTGGCCCGCCCGTAGGCCAGGCCGGTCTGGGAGATGATGCGGGTCAGGCCTACAAAGATGGCCAGGGAAGAGCATAAAAAAACCAGGGCGCTGACCAGGTTCAGGCCCGCGGCCACCAGCCAGACGCAGCACAGCGAGGCGCCCAGCAGGGAGCCGAATACGGCGACCCGGTAGGAGAAGAGTTCGTCGCGGTCCTCCAGTGGGGAGGGCAGGCCCCAGGCCCGTCTTCCCACCTGCCGCAGGTGGCTGCGGGCATTCCAGAAACCCGCGCCCACCAGGAAGAACAGCGCTCCCAGCGCCAGATGGGCCACGCTGGGGGTGGCCGGGTCTGAGAAGGGTTGGGTCGGGCCTATGCTCCAGCCCACCAGGAGTTCGATCCCGTTCTGGAGGTGGGCCAGCAGGGCGAAGAACCACACCCCGAAGGACACGTCCAGACTGAGCAGGTAGGAAAGCCCGATCACCTCGAAGCGCGGGGTGAAATTCAGCCAGACCGAGTTGCGCAGGATGGGCAGGGCGCTGCTGAGGGAAATGGGGGGGATGAAGTTGAAGTACGCGTGCAGGGCGTTGAGGGAATTGATCAGGGCCGGCACGGCAAAACCCGCCCAGGTGAGGGGATTGCGCAGCAAGGGGGGGAGGAGGGAGCCGCCCGGTGGGGCGCTCAACTCCAGGGGCAGGATGGCCAGGGGGTAGAGCAGTTTTTCCCGTTCCATCCACTGTTTGCGCAGGATCACCAGCAGGCACAGGGTGACAAAATAGAGGGTGACGATGAACAGGCTCCAGGCCAGCAGGGGATTGAGCCAGCTATCCCAGGGCAGGCCTTCTCCTCTGGCGCCCCCCTCGAAGAGCTTCCAGGTGCTGGCCTGGTCAGTGGGCACCAGCCAGGAGGGCAGATGGGGCAGGATCTGGGCAGCCCAGCCGTTTTCGGGGGTGGCGTAGTAGAAAAACCCCCCCATCAGGGGGATGAGGTTCATGGTAAAACCCCAGGAGGGGATGGCTGCCGCCACGATCATCATGATGTAGACGGTGGCCAATTCCCCGGGGTGCAGCCCCGCGCTGCCCAACAGGCGGAGCAAGGGGTTGAGCAACAGGGTGAGGACGAAGAAGAGAAAGAGGGCAGCTCCAGCCGAAAAGTCGGCGGCCAGGGGGGAGCCGCGCAGCACCAGCACCCCATAGGGCTCGCCCACCGCGATGGCCAGGCAACCCAGAACCCCCAGCAGCAAGGCCCGGACAGTGACACCCCGGCGAGGGGGGGAAGGTTGAAAAGTCATGGCGCAGCAATCAATAACCATTTGCCAGGGGCGCGTCAATCTCCCTTGACGGGGGAAGTGATTTGGACAATATTGCTCTTCCGCTAGCTGCAGTTCGCCTTTAATCCAAACCAGGAGGATCTCAGCCCTATGGAATTGGTCTCTCGCCAGCGGATCACCGAGTACACCGCCGCCTATACCGGGGAGCGCTTTCCCGACGGACGCCCCAGGGTGGCCGACGATATCGTGGAGCGGATGAAGAAGGTCACCACCGAGGAGGCCTGGGGCACCCTGAACGGACACGGGTACCGCTTCCAATACGAGGGCAACTGGCTGATCCTCCACCCCGAGCGCAACCTGACCGGCCGGGCAGTGACCGCCCGCTTCGTGCCCACCCGCCCAGACCTCAACGAGGTGATCGTCGAGGAGGGCAAGTCCCACAAGCGCATCGGCGGCCAGAACTCCTGGGTCATCGACACCCTGGTCAAGGGCGACGTACTGGTGATCGAACTCTTCGGCAAGGTCGTGGACGGCACCTTCATCGGCGACAACCTGGGCACCTCCATCGCCACCAAGACCGGGGGCACCGGCCTGGTGTGCGACGGGGGCATCCGCGACACCCAGCGGGTGCGCAAGCTGCCCATCAATGTCTTCTGCCGGGGCATCGACCCCACCGCCATCGCCAATGTGGTCATCACCGAGATCAACGGTCCGGTGCGCATCGGCCAGGTCACGGTGATGCCCGGGGACGTGGTGCTGGGCACCTCATCTGGCCTGGTCTTCGTGCCCGCCCACCTGGCTGCGGACGTGGTGGAAAAGTCCGAAGGCACCCGCCTGCGCGACTACTGGGGCAAGATGTGCCTGCGCGAAGGCCGCTATACCCCCGGCGAGATCGACCGGGCCTGGACCGAGGCCATGACCGCCGAGTTCGAAGCCTGGAAGAAGACGGTCGATATGGACGCCTTGGAGTTCTGAGCCCACCCCACAAAAAAGAGGGGCGGGAACCTGGCCCGTCCCTCTTTCACTTTGACCGCCCGGAGTTGTCCCGCCTCAGCCCCACAGCCGCTCGTGGGCCCGCTCGTGGTTCCACGTACCAGGCAAAGGCGAACTGGTCCAGGGCCCGGCCCAGGCGGATAAGGTGTTAGGCAAGGAAGGAAAGATAGGGTCCGCGCAGACCTGGCGCTACGCGGTCCCGGTCTGGTGGATCGGTGCGGCCTGGATGGCGCTGATGGGGGCGTGTGCCAGGGTTCCGGAGCGCCCCCAACTCGTCGAGCTCGGGGAGGCGGCCGGGGTCCGGGTGAAGGTCCTTTCGGGCACGCCGGAGAAAAGGCAGGTCGTCGAGTGCAACACCGGCGGGGTGGCCCTCTTCGATTACGACCGGGACGCGGATCTGGATATCTTTGTGGTCAATGGCTGGCGCCTGGAGGGGTTTGCCCCCGGAACAGAACCCCGCGCCGCTCTGTACCGCAACGAGGGGAACTGGCACTTCACTGAAGTGGGCGCCCAGGCCGGGGTGGACCACGTGGGCTGGGGCATGGGCTGCACGGCGGTGGACTACAACGCCGATGGCTGGACGGACCTGTACCTGACGGCCTATGGCCGGGCGGCCCTGTACCGCAACGAGGGGGGACACTTCAGCGAGGTGGGCGCCCAGGCCGGGGTCGATGAACCGGGTTGGACCACCGGGGCGGCTTTCGGCGACTACGACGGGGATGGAGACCTGGATTTCTATCTGGTGAAATACCTCGAATTCGACCCCCAAAAACTATCTCCCGTCCCCTGTACCTGGCTGGGATTCGAGGTGTTCTGCGGTCCTCACGGCCTGCCCGAGGCGGCGGACCGCTACTTTCGCAACGAAGGACCGGGGGGCGGTTGGCGCTTTGCTGAAATCAGCAGCCAGGTGGGCATCGGCACCGACCACTACTATGGCTTCGGGGCCCTGGCCCTGGACTTTGACCAGGACGCTGACCTGGACATCTATGTGGCCAATGATTCCGGTCCCAACCTGCTCTACCGCAACGAGGGGGGGAGGTTCAGCGAGGTGGGCAGGGAGGCGGGGTGCGCGTTCAGCGCCGACGGCCGGGAACAGGCCAGCATGGGCATCGCTGCCGGGGACTACGACCGCGACGGGGACGTGGATCTGGTGATCACCAATTTCTCCCACGACAACAACGCCCTGTACCAGAACCAGGGGGACGGCACCTTCCGCGACCTGAGTTTCGCCACAGCCATCGGCAGGGCCAGCATCGCCCAACTGGGTTGGGGGGTCGAATTCTTCGACTGGGACAACGACGGGGATGAGGACCTTTTCGTGGCCAACGGCCATGTGTACCCCC
Organism: Candidatus Latescibacterota bacterium; assembly: GCA_016187725.1. Lineage (GTDB taxonomy): Bacteria > Latescibacterota > UBA2968 > UBA8231 > UBA8231 > SICG01. The sequence goes on along the minus strand of JACPJE010000288.1, from coordinate 4,690 downwards.
AGGTGGACCAGCACGAGGTGGGCACTACCTACGCCCAGGCCAACCAACTCTTCGAGAACCAGGGCCAGGGGGATTTTATCGAGGTCAGCCGGCAGGCCGGGCCTGGATTGGCGGAAGTGAAGTCCAGCCGCGGCACGGCCGCGGGGGATCTGGATGACGACGGAGACCTGGATCTGGTGGTGGTCAACATCGACGACCGGCCCTCCCTGCTGCGCAACGAAGGGGGGAACCGGCACCACTGGCTGGAGGTGAAGCTGGCGCAGGGGGGATTCAACCCCCAGGCCATCGGCGCGCGGGTGCGCTTACTGGCCGGGGGAGGCTGGCAGCTGCGCGAACTGCGCGCCGGCACTGGCTATCTGTCGCAGAGCGATCAGCGCCTGCACTTCGGGCTGGGAAAGGAAGAACTGGTCGAGCGCCTCATCGTCCGCTGGCCAGACGGGGAGGAGGAGGTGATGGAGCGGGTGGCGGCCGACCAGATGATCCTGGTGCGACGGGGGGAGAAGCATTGAGCAGGGCCGGTAGCTCCACATAACCCCGTGGAGTCTGGAAAAAGGCGAAATTCGCTCCAGTAATCTACTACATATAGCATGTCTTCTTGACATGGCTACTGCATATAGTGGCTCATTCTCTATAGGTTCCGGGGAATCCTGAACTCCACGCTATTTTGCGGTGCTACCAGGCCAGGGCGCCGGCCTCGAAAATGTGCTCGACTTTCTCCGGGCGCAGCAGGCTCAAATCGGGCAGGGCTGCCAGGGGCCAACTCCAGGTCGAATGCCAGTCTAGGCAGTAGGCCCGTTCCCAGCCGGCTAGGTTCAGGGCTGGATTGCTGGTCCCGTCGCACAGCATGACCCGGCTCTGGCAGGCCCGCGCCCACCGGCGGAAGAACTCCTCGATGGGCGCCAGGTGCAATCCGGCGCGCCGCTGGATGCGGATCACGTCCCCGTAGAGCGCCAGCATGGCGTGGTCGTAGAGGGACATCTCGCAATTGGCCAGGGGCGATTCTGCGTAGTGGAAGGAGAAGTCCTCGACAAACCCGTGCGCGCCGGCATAGGGCAGGGCGCAGCCCCCCTCCACCCGCTCGACGACCGCAATCCACATCCGCTCCAGGTCGCGGAGAAAACAGTCCTCTCCGGTGGCCAGGTAGGAATGCGCTGTGGCGCGCATGACCCAGCACTCCTGATTGTCGGGGCCCCAGAACTCGAAGCAGCGCAAATCCGGCTTCAACCCTTTTTCTACCAGGGTCCGGTGGAGCGCGGCGAACTGATCGACGAAGAGGTAGTCAGCGGCGTCGGGATTGGGGTCTGCGCAAAAACTCTCTATGCCTCCCACCCGGTCCAGCAGCTCTTTGAACCCCCCTTGCAGATGGCGGGTGTGCAGCCGCCACCCGGTCGGCACGGGTCTGGCCCAGTCCGCGAACTTGCGGCTGAATTTGCGGAGGACATCAGCGATGGCCTCCCTGGTCTGCTGCTCCAGTCCGAGCGCCTCGGCGCAGTGCAGGGCCAGGCTCAGGCCAGAGGCGATGGGGGCGCTGGCGCCGTGGGGCTCTGCGCCCAGGGAATCCCAGTTGCTGAAATAATGGAAATCGGGATCCCACGGGGGCGTGGCGATGAACCGGGCCGCGATGCTGCGAGCCCGCTGCGCAGCGGTGGTGTCTCCGGCCTGGGCCTGGAGGGCGAGTCCTGGCAACAGTTGGGCATTGGCGCGCAGGTCGCGGCCGTACACGCCGCGCTCAGGATCCCAGTAGGCCTCTGCCCTGGACAGCCAGCGACTCAACAGTTCGCAGTAGCCCTCGCGCGTCTTCATCTCAGCTCCACACTGGCTCTCAGGGTCAGGCATCCTGCTTCGAGCATGGCACTTCGCTTCATCGCGCGCTCCTGCGCCAAAGATAGGCCGGGTCCAGGGAAGGATCAAGGCCATCCAAGTCCCCCTGCCGGGGACTGGTGATCGGGTTTGACAAGGAGCAATGCAGGGGGCTATCTTCCCGCCGTTCAGGAGGTGAGATGGATGAAATCCCTGCGCGTGTGCCTGCTGGGGTGGCTTGCTGGTTTGTGCGCGCCCTGCGCTGCAGAGCAACTCTTTCGGTTGCAGGAGACCGAGCTGATCATTCCGCAGGTGGACTACGAGGGAGCCATATATTACAAACCCGGCGATCCCCTGCCTCACCTCGACTTCGACCGGGTGGGATGGAAAAGGGTGGTGGAGAAACGGCACCGGGCGGTGGTGTTGGAGACCGAGTACCTCCGGCTGACGGTCCTGCCGCAGATGGGGCGGGTCTATTCCCTACTTTTTAAGCCCACAGGCCACGAATTCCTCTGGCACAACGACATCGCCCGGCCCGGTGGGGCCAACAACAGCACCGGATGGTGGCTGTGGATCGGGGGGATTGAGTACACCCTGCCCGGAGAGGAGCACGGCACCACCTGGGCGATGCCTTGGGACTACCAGGTGCTGGAGGACAGTCCGGCGCGCAAAGCCCTGCGCCTGCAGGTGAGGGAGCCCACCACCCTCCTGGAAGAGAGCATCGACCTGAGCATCCATCCGCACAGCGCCTCTTTCGAAGCGGATATACGTCTCTGGAACCCCGGGGCTGACACCGTCTACTTCGCCCACTGGGTGAATCCCATGTGGGTGCCAGGGGGGCGCAACGAACTGACTGATAGCACAGAACTCATCATCCCCACCCGGCGGATCCTGATCGAGGAGCGCTGGCAGGCCAACCTGGGTCCCAGTCCCCAGTTGTGGGGGGGCAACCCCCTTAGGTACATCCGCGGCTGGAGGATGGGGGATATCATGGCAGACGGCCTGCTGGCCGGCTTTTTCAGCGCCTATGCGCACGAGGCCGAAGAAGGAGTGGTCCGCATCTTCGATCCCCTGGTCAATCCTGGTGTGGATGTGTGGACCTACGGGTTCGAGCCCAGGGACATCCCCATGGGTTCCGGCGCGCCCAGCAAAGGGTACGTCGAGATGTGGGGAGGCACAGTCGCCCGTTTTCCCGATGAGCGCCGGCCCCTCGCTCCGGGAGCGTCCATGGCCTGGACCGAGTGGATCTACCCCTACCAACAGACCGGGGGACTGAGCTATGCCAACCGGATTGCGGCCGTGAACTGCCGCCTGACAGAAAAAGGTATCTGGATCGCCCTGTGTCCGACGCGGCCCCTGGAACAGGCCATCCTGGAACTGCGCGCCGGCGGGCGCACCCTGGTCCGCCAGCCCTTCCAGGCAGCCCCTGACCGACCTTTTCAGACCTCTTTGGATCTAGAGGAACCCGCGGCACCCGAAGAGGTGGTGGTCATACTCGAAGAAGCCGGCGCCGAGGTGCTGCGGTGCCGGGCAATGGGGGATGCAGAGTGATTCCAGCGCTGGACTGACTATGGACGCACAGATGGTTTCCGGGTGCAGACTGCACCATCAGGGAGTCTGGCGCACCTATTCGACGCCGGACGGGCTGACCGACCTGCAGACCGAGCACATCGCCGAGGACCAGGAAGGGTACCTGTGGTTCGCCACCTGGGACGGGGGCGTGTGCCGCTTTGACGGCGACGAATTCCGCGCTTTCAAGCAGCAGGATGGACTCAGGAGCAACCACGTCAATGCCATCCTCATCGACCGCAAGGGCCGGTTCTGGTTCGGCACGGACAGGGGCATATGCTGGTACGACGGAGAGCGGTTCTACGCCTTGGACGACCGCGGCGACCTGGCCAGCGGGTACGTGGAATTCATGTTCGAGGACCGCGAGGCCCGGCTCTGGGTTGCTGGGCCTGGCTTGCTGGGCTATTGCGAAGGGGACGAGTACCACAGCCTGGTCGCCCAGTACTGCGAGCAGTGCGGCGTGGATCAGGAGAAGCGGTGGCCGCATTGCTGGGGCATCACTCAGGACGGTGAGGGGGCGGTCTGGTTCGGCCTGCACGGCCTGGTCCGCTACCAGGGTGGAGAACTGCGCCGCTGGGGCGAGGAAGACGGCCTGCGCGATCCGCACAGTCTGGTCGTGGTGGCCTGGGACGGCAAAGGGAGCCTGTGGACCGGGGGGGGGAGGCAATTGTGGCGCTGGGACGGCCGGGTGTACCGGCCTGTGCCCCTGGAGGGCAATGGCGTGCTCCGCAAGATTCAACTCGACCGGGAAGGAAGGGTCTGGTTCTGCACCTCCGAGGGGGTCCACTGCTACGACGGGGCAGAGTTCCACCACTTCACCACCAAGGATGGGCTGGCGCACGAGGTGGTCAACGCCATGCTCCAGGACCGCGAGGGCCACTTCTGGTTCGCCACCTGGGGGGGAGGCATCAGTTGCTACGATCCTCACCTCATCCGGCTTTTCGGGGAGCGGGAGGCGCGGCCCCACCACGAGGCGTGCGCGCTGCTGGAGGATCGCCGGGGGCGTATCTGGATGGGCTTCCGGACCCGGCTTCCCCTGGCCTATCCAGGCGAGGATAGCCTGGCCTCTTACGACGGCCAGAACCTGACGATCTGGGGCAGAAAGCAGGGCCTGGAACTGGACAACTGCCTGGCCATCCACGAAGACCGGCAGGGGCGCCTGTGGCTCGGAACCCGGACGAAATTGCTCCTGTACGATGGGCAGGAATGGCGGCAGATCGGCACCGAGGAGGGTTTTGCCGGCGAGGTGGTGAGCGCCATTGCCGAGGATGCCGCGGGCCGCCTGTACCTGGGCCATCTAGACCCGGAGCGGAGCCAGGTG
>JACPJE010000287.1 GCA_016187725.1 Candidatus Latescibacterota bacterium | reverse complement strand
CTCAAGGCGCGTCCCGCCGCACCCCAACGTATGGGGTGCGGCGCAAAAAGTGCTGCCCACCCCCAAGACCCTTCCCCCGCAACGCCCCATACGTTGGGGCGTTGCGCCTCGCTCGCTCTGGCTCCGCTACCCGGCTACACCACCACGCGGACTTCCCTTCCCGGCCACTCCCCGAGAAAGCCCTTCAGGGGCTACCCCCGCCGCTAGGCCAGCCACTCCAGGATGGGGTCGCGGTGAGCGACAAGACCTTTGTAGGCCAGGGTTTCGGGGGACATGGAAGCGATGGCCAGGCCCAGTTGGGTGCGCTCTTGCGGGGTGAGCCGGGCGCAGTCGCGGAAATAGGTGCGGATGGTGAAGAGAGCGGCCTCCTGTTGGGGAAAACCCCACAGGACCTGGCGCTCCACGCGCACGAAGAGACGGGGGGTTTCCGGGTCGAAGTGGCGACCCTGCCAATTTGCGGAGGGGATGCCAGGCGGGGGCTCGGGATGGTGGTTCAGGCGGGTGTCGGTGCCCAGGCCCCAGGCAAAGCGCACGTAAGGGCCGCGCTCGATCATGGCGCGGATCAGATCTGCGCTGCGCTGGTTGAGGGGACCCATGCCGGCCACGGGGGCGTGCACCTGGGCGAAGTCCCTGCCGACCTTCTCCTCGGCGGCCCAGTGGTTGGGGCAGCACAGATGCACGGCGGCCAGCCAGTCGCTGCCGTCGGCCCGGCGGCAGACCACGGCCAGGTCTTCCTGGATCTGGCAGGCGAGGGCGTCTAGGGCTGAGGTGTAGGGGGGCGTCGGGGGCAACGCCCCATACGTTGGGGCGTTGCATGCCATTCCGGCTTTTCCCAAGGCGCGGTCCGCTGATGCTTCAGTGTCCCATCCACAGGGGGGCGTCGGGGAATGACCCGTTCCGACCCTTCCCAAGGCGCGTCCTGCCCCCCCGCTCGCTCTGGCTCCGCTACCCGACCCCCAGCCACGCGGACTTCCCTGCCCGGCCACTCCCCGGGAAGGGTCTCCAGGGTCATTTCCCCTCCGCCGAGGTACTGGCGCACTCCCCGCCACCTGTGCGCCGACTAGCTGGTGCTCGCTGTCGAAGTGGAGAGTTTCGGCGGTGAGGGCGCAGTGGAGGTGGGCGCCGGTACTGTCCTCCTCCAACTGAAAGTGCGTGGGGTGTTCCTGGGCGAGGCGCTGGATGATAAAGCGCGCCACGGCGCCGGCCACTTCAGGAGGGTAAGCGCTGGTCTGGTAATATTTATCCAGGCGCTCGGCGCGGGCCTGGAGTTTGGCCTGGCGGAAGAGGGGGAAGCTCTGGTCCAACTGGAAGAGCAGCGCGTCTGCAGGGCCGTTGCCCAGGTCCTGGCCCAGGCGAATGAAGCCGGGCTTCACCTGGTACACTCCTTCAGCGGGCGGGAAATAACGCGCTGCCGTGGGGTCGGCTTCGACTGGAAGGGCTTCGGGGAACGGATTCATATCGATGCGCCGCAGTTGCGCCTGATGACCAACTCTCCTAAGATAATTCTCGGCAACCTCCACCGACATCACAAGGAGCAGTCATGATACAATCCGCCGAGTCCCTGCCCACCTGGGATCTTTCCGATCTGTACTCCGGGGTGGACGATCCCCGCCTCGAGGCGGATATGCAGGCTGGCCAGGCGCGGGCCGAGGAGTTCGCTCGCCGCTTCAAAGGCACCATCGCCGTGGCGGAACTGAGCGCCGGCCACCTGCGCGCGGCCCTGGACGAATACGAGGCCCTGCTGCGCGGCCAGTACCGGCCCCAGGCCTTTGCCTCGCTGCTCTTTTCCACCAATACCCAGGACCCGGCGCGCGGGGCCCTCCTGCAGAAGAGCCGGGAGTTCGGCAGTGCGGTGGGCACCCACCTGGTCTTTTTCGACCTGGAGATCGGGCAGATCCCCGTCCCTACCTACGAGGCCCTCAACACCAGCCCCGAACTGGCGCCCTACCGGCACTACCTGGACCACCAGCGCAAATTGGCGGCCCATAATCTATCCGAGCCGGAGGAGAAGATCCTGGTGGAGACCGCCAATGTGCGCGGCCAGGCCTTTTCGCGCCTGTCCACCGAGATCAACGCACGCACCCGCTTCCGGCTGGAGCGGGAGGGGCAGGTCCAGGAGTTGACCCAGAGCCAGGTGCTGGCCCTGCTCCACGACTCGGACCGCAGCGTGCGCAAGGCCGCGGCCGAGTCCGTCACCGCGGCGCTCAAACACAACGCCCACCTGGCCACCTTCATCTACAACACTCTGCTCCACGAGAAGGACGTGCTCGACCGGCTGCGACGGTACGAGGCGCCGGCTGCCAGCCGCCACCTGGACAACGAATTGAGCGGCGAGGTGGTGGAGGTGATGAGTCAGGTGTGCGCCGATAACTTCGGTATCGTGACCGAGTACTACCACCTCAAGCGCCGGCTGCTGGGGCTGGACGAGCTGGCCCACTACGACCGCTATGCACCCATCGCCGGCGAGGAGGAGCCCATTCCCTTTGCCCAGGCCCAGGGACTGGTGCTGGAGGCCTTCGGGGGGTTTTCGCCGCGTCTGGCCGAGCTGGCGGCGCCTTTTTTCAGCAGGCGCTGGATCGACGCGGCCCTGGCCGAGGGCAAGCGGGGCGGGGCCTTCTGCGCCGGCATCACCCCGGACCACCATCCGTACGTGCTGCTCAACTACACCAGCCAGCCGCGCGACGTGATGACCCTGGCCCACGAGTTGGGCCACGGCATCCACGATCTGCTGGCCGGCTGTAACCACCTGCTCGACTACTACCCGGTGCTGCCCATGGCTGAGACGGCCAGCACCTTTGGCGAGATCCTGGTCTTCGACCACCTGCAGAAACGCCTGTCTTCGCCCCAGGACCGGCTGGCCCTGCTGTGCCACAAGATCGAGGACACCTTTGCCACGGTCTTCCGCCAGATCGCCATGTACCGCTTTGAGCAGGAGGCCCACCAGGCCCGGCGCACCCAGGGGGAACTGCCGGCGGAGAAGTTCGATCAATTCTGGCAGCAGCACATGCAGGCGATGTTCGGGGACGCGCTCAAGCTGGGCGAGGGCCACGCCTGCTGGTGGAGCTATATCCCCCACATCGTCAGCACGCCCTTCTACGTGTACGCGTACGCCTTTGGCGAATTGCTGGTGCTGGCCCTGTACGCCTGTTACCAGCGCGAGGAGCGGGCTTTTGTGGAGAGGTACTTCGAGCTGCTGGCAGCCGGGGGCTCGCGCTCGCCGGCCGAGCTGGTGGGGGCCATGGGTTTCGACATCGCCAGCCGCGAGTTCTGGCAGGGGGGGTGCGATTTGATCAGGCAGCGGGTGGAAGAGGCAAAGCGACTGGCAGGATGAGGAGGACGCCATGCAGAAAGACAAGTTGAAGCTGACAGCGGAACAGGAGCGGCAATTTGAGGAAGACGGATTCTTCCTGGTGGAGGACGCCCTCAGTACTCAGGAGGTCGGGGAGTTGCTGGGAGTCATCGCCGAACTCTACGAGCGCTATAGGCGGGAGCGCAATCTGGGACCTCATGAGCCTTTCCAGATGCGCAATATCGTCGCCCTGCACCCGGTTTTCAAAAAGGTCATGGATCACCCAGGGATGCTGCCGCTGGTGGTGGATCTGATGGGGTTCAATATCCAGTTGCGCACCTCCCACATGGATGTGCGCCCCTCACAGCCGGCCGCAGTCGCCGAAAAAGAGCTGGGCTCGGCGGAGAGCTTCTTCCCCTGGCACGCTGACCAGCCCGACTACGGCTGGCCCCTGGTGGATAGGGTGATCCCCTTCATGGAGATGAAGATCGGGTACTATCTGACCGACCTGCGCCAGCACCACAGCGGCGCCATCTGCGTGGTGCGCGGCAGCCACCGCTCTTCGCCCTGGATCGAGCGGGATGGCCGCAAGGTGGCAGATCCGGAGCGTATCGTCGAGGTAAACGTGCGGCCGGGCACGGCGCTGGTGTGGCGCACGGCGCTGTGGCACTGCGTCACCCCGAACCTGTCCGATCGCGCGCGCCAATGCCTGTACTACGGCTATCACCCCCGCTGGATACGGCCTTCGGACTTCGACCGCCAGGAGCCCCGGGTGCTGGAGGGCTGCACCCCCATCCAGTTGCAGTTGCTGGGCGAGCTGGGGACCGGGAAGAAGAACTACAGCGGCGACGACGCAGCGCAACCGGTCTCGCGGTACTGGCGCCCCAAGGACGAGGACATCCCGCTCAAGGCCTGGACTGAGGAGCAGCGGCAAGGGAGGGCAGGGGAGGGGAAGCGCAGGTTTGGGGATTCATAGAAAGTTGAGTACATAAGTGTTGCCCAGGAATAGGGGAGGCCGCGATGTTTGGACTAGAGAAAGCCGTGGAGGACAAGATCAGGCAGGCCATGGCGGAGGGGAAGTTCGACAACCTCCCGGGCAAGGGCAAACCCGTCGATCTGGAGGCGTACTTCCAGACCCCCGAATACCTGAGGATGGCGTACTCGGTCCTGAAGAGCGCCGATTTCGTCCCGCAGGAGGTGCAGCTGCTCAAGGAGATCGAGGCGCTGAGGGAACAGCTTGCCGCCTGTGCTGACGAAAAGGAGCGGGGGAGGCTCACCAAAGCGATCAACGACAAGACCCTGCGGGTGAAGATCGGGATGGAGAGTCTGAACGCGCGCAAGGGGTATGACCCCTGAGGTGGTCTCCGAACTTTGAGGCGACTCTGATGGCCTGGCACATGTACGTCATCCGCACCACGGACCAGAAGCTGTATGCCGGCGTGACCACGGATGTGGAAAGGCGCTTCAATGAGCACCTGAGTCAGGGGAGCAGGACGGCCAGGTACCTGCGGGCGCACAAGCCGGAATGCCTGGTTTTCTCACAGCAGATTGGCAACCGATCCTTGGCGCTGAAGGTGGAGTATTGTTTCAAGCGGCTGCCCCGGCAACGGAAGGAAGGTATCGTCCGGGCCGGCCAGTTGAGTTTCGACAAGGAACAAGCAGGATGACGACTCAAAGAAGATCCACCCTGCATTGGTCAGGTCTGACCGTAGGCGAACACGACTTTGTGGAACAGCCGGCAGGCGCGACCGGGGAAAGGCTTGCCAAGTACTTGAGGGACGATGTGAAATGCCCCTGACCCTCCAAGACCTCAAATCCCACCTCTGGAAGCCTGCGTGGTGATCTGCCGGACGCGGAAACCTGCTGCAAGAAAGGGGAAGGTGCTGTTCATCGACGCTGTCCACGAGGTGGCGCGGGAGCGAGCGCAGAGCTTCCTGAAGCCGGAGCACCAGGAGCGTATCCTGAAAGCCTACCGAGCGTTCGCCGATGAGCCCGGCTTTGCCAAGGCCGCGACGATCGCCGAGGTGCTCCAGAAGGAGGGCAACCTGTCCATCCCGCGCTACGTCCGGCCGGTCGGGAGCGGGGCAAGCAATGGGGGCGGCCAGGACCTCAAGACCGCGTGGGCGATTTTCGACGCCAGCGGGCGGGAGCTCTGGCAACAGATGGATGCGCTGGTGGAGATGCTGGATGGGGTTGTGGCCGAGGAGATGCCGGATGCGTAAATCGGCATTCAAGAACGGATGGACGCGGGTCGCATTCGGGGATGTGGTCCAGTTGAGCTGGGAACGGTCGAGCGATCCGGCAGAGGATGGCTTTGAGCGTTACGTAGGGCTCGACCACCTTGAGCCTGGTGACCTGAAGATCAGGAGGTGGGGGGATATAGCGGATGGGACCACGTTCACCAACGTGTTCCGGGCGGGCCAGGTCCTCTTTGGGAAGCGACGTGCGTACCAGCGTAAGGTCGCTGTCTCAGACTTCGATGGCGTGTGTTCGGGAGACATCTACGTCCTCGAACCGAGGAACGAGCATCTGTTGCCCGAGTTGCTGCCGTTCATCTGTCAGACGGAGGGGTTCTTCGAGCACGCGGTTGGGACCTCGGCGGGTTCGCTCTCGCCGCGAACGAACTGGGAAAGCCTTGCTAGCTATGAGTTCGCCCTGCCGCCGCTGGAGGAGCAGCGGCGGATTGCCGAGGTGCTAAGTGCAGCGGAGTTGCTCACAGAGACGTTGAGTAATCTGAGGGAATCGCTCTACGCCGTAGAGGTCGGCCTTCTGGAGAAAGTCATGCTCGGGGTGCCGGACAGCGCGCGTGTGCCAGTGGCTGAACTACTCCGAGAGCCTCCACGAAATGGTATTTCCCCCAACGCAAATATTGCCGGCAAGGGCCTGAAGACGGTGAGCATCAGCGCGGTCAGTGAGGGCCTTTTCGAGCCCAACGGATGCATCAAACATGCGGAGATTGATGCTGAAATTGCTCGGCCTTTCTTCGTGCAGCGCGGAGATGCTTTTGTTATTCGTGGTAACGGCAATCGTCAGCTTTGTGGCAAGGTGGGCCTCAGCGAACAATCCTATGATGAACTCTTCTATCCCGACCTCTTGATCCGACTGCGTTTTGAGACGGAGAGTATTCTGCCCGAATTCGCAGTTGCACAGTGGAACCTACCAAGTGTTCACGGACGGCTAAGTACCAGAGCCAAGTCATCAAATGGGATCTGGAAGATCAATGGGCAAGACATCCGAGCGCACCGGCTCTTCGCCCCGGCCATCGCGGAACAGAGGAGGGTGATGGATCGTCTTGCTGTGCTCCGGGCAGGTGTCAAGGATACACGAGCACGAGAAATAGCTGCGGGATGCGTAAAAATGACAGTGTTGGAGAAGGAGTGGGGGTGACATGAGTAGCTCCAACAACCCCCCGGTCACCACCACTCCGGTCCGCTGCTACTTCGTCGATGAAGCCGGCGATGGCACCCTCTTTGAAGGCAAAGGGTGGGTGATCGTCGGTCAGCCGGGGTGTTCGCGGTACTTCATCCTCTGGGTGCTCGACGTGCCCCGCCCCGACGACCTGGGCCATGCCCTAAGTCAGAGGCCCACATCCCAAGGGCAAGGGGTATCTCCTACCGACTTGACATGGGTATGCCGATAGGATACCATAAAGGCAAAATGCTAAACTTTTGTATACTGGCCAGAGGTGCAAGTTCTCCTGCCTGGAAGTCTGATATTCTGAGGAAGGAGATCCCCCTATGTTGAATCAGTATCACAACGAGAAAACCATCCATGCAGCGATCTTCTTCATGGAGAATACCCAGGGCTGCAAGAAAACGAAGCTGTTAAAGCTGCTGTATATCCTGGATTTTGAGCACTACCGGCAGATTGGCAGGACCGTAACGGGATTGAAGTACGAGGCGTGGGAAGGCGGCCCAGTAGCGCCAGAGATTTTTACCCAATTCAGGGCCCCCTCTGGAGATTGGGAGGCGCATATCGAGATCACCCACGATCCCGCCGGTTTCCAGAAAGCGACTTCTACTTGGACACCCAGACCCAAGGCTGCCTTCGATCCGCAGTTCTTCAGCAAGCGGGAGCTGGCGCTCCTGCAAGACATTGCTAACCGGTACAAGTCTACCACTGCTACCGCGCTCGTTAATCTCTGCCACAACACGCCCCCCTGGAATCTCCCCTGGAAAGAGGTCTGGGAAAACCAGAATCGCGAGGATGGGGAGATCAGTCCTGAGTTGTTCCTGATGGGCGCTACAGATGCCGAGGGGGTTGCTGAACTTGCCAGGGAACACGAAGCAATGGTAAAAAATTATCAGTGACCTCTGGTACTGTTCTTCTGGATCGGGACTTCAGATTTGAGGATGACAGCAGCAAGGAGAAGTTCGTCATCCTGCTCAACGACGGGAGTGATGGCCTTTACCTAGCAGTAAAAACAACCTCACAGGACAGGATGTATACCTACAGGGAGGGCTGCCAGATGGATGGCCGGTTTCCCTGTTTTTATTTGCGCCAGGGAAGGTGTTGCCTCCCCAAAGACACCTGGGTGCAGTTGGACCATTTCTATGAGGTCGATGCCACAGAGCTGGCACAGAGAGTTTTGTCCAAAAGGGTTGTGCCTATAGGCGCACTGCCCTATATCCTCAGAACAGAATTGGTGAAGTGCGCCCTTGAGTCGCCTGACATCATGGGAACCCACGCTGCTGCGATAGCCGGGTTTGCAGGCTAGCACAAAAAAAGCCGCTCCCCAAAGCGGCTTTGGACGGGTGGCAATAAAAAAGCCAGGGATATAGGAGGCGGCGAACCGTAGTCCGCGCCTCACACGGCATGAAGCCGATTTTTGTCCACTGGCACCTCGAAAATACAATACCAGGCCGGGGCTGTCAATCTATGTTTAACGAAGCCAACACCGTCGAAGCCTTCCTCCGCGACCGGCTCTGTGGCGGCATCACCCACTACACTGCCGTCGGGCCGGGGTTAGCCCGCCGGCACGGCCAGGTCTCCGGCCTGGGCTGGCACTACCTGGCTCCCCAACATCTCCCGCGCCAACCCCACGAAGCCCTGGTCGAGCCCCACCTGCGCGAGGCCCTGATCCGCCTCAACCCCCAGATCGCCGCCCAACCAGACCGGGCCGACGATGTGCTCTACAAACTCCGCGATCATGGTCGAACGGGTCGTCAACGACATCGACGAAATCGTCCGCTATGTCCGCTTCGACGGCTGGCAGAACACCCACGCCGGCGAGCGCGAGGTGAAGAACGCCCTGCGGAAGACGCTGTTCAAGTACAGGCTACACCAGGACAAGGAGTTGTTCGACCGGGCGTATGGGTATATCAGGCAGTACTATTGAGGCTCGGATATAGGTCCGAGGCGCCCCCCTCACGCCGCCTCTGCCCCAATCGTCGCCCCCCGCACTTCCCTTACCAGCGCGTACCCATGCCGGCCCCGCAGCCGGCTGATCTCCCTCACCTCCCGCCACACTGCCTCCGCGTCCTCCAACACCAGCTTGATGCTGCGGACCCACCTCCTCCTGCCCGACTCACACGAAGTCTGATTCCCGGATGCTTACGGCCACCCGGTCGCCGAAACGGGTCGTGATCCAGAGCTGTCCGGGTGCTGGTTCGAAGAGGTATGGGTACGACAACTGGCCGTCCTTCAGGCGCAGGACGACCACTGGCTCAGACCAAGTGTGGCCCTCGTCGGCGGAGAAGGCCAGGGAGAGTTCTGCGCGCTGCCAACTCACCGGATCGAGCGAAAACTGGCCGTCGCCGCCACGCATGGGATAGGTCTTGCCGTGGGTCGGGCGCAGCCGGTTCCATACCAGCGCCAGGCGGCCACTGGCCAGGCGCAGCAGGTATCCCGGCGCGCTGCTGGCGTCGATCTGGCTGGGCTGCAGTACGCGCCAGGAGCGGCCCTGGTCTGAGGAGTAGGCTTCCCAGAACCGCCCCAGATTGGTGCGGATGAGCATCCACAGCCTGCTGTCCTGCAACTCGACCAGGGTGGGTTCCATGGCCCCGTCGTGATGGCCGTGCCCGCCCAGGTCGAGGACATTGCTGGGCTGCCAGGTGACCCCGCTGTCCGCGGACACGTACACGCAGAGGGCATGTCGGCAGGGATCGCGGACCAGGCGCTGTACTGGCACCACCAGCAGACCGTTGCGGGTGGCGATGCCGCCGATGAGGGCCCCGCAGTACCCGGCGAAGATCCGCTTGCGGTCCTTCCAGGTCCGGCCTTCGTCAAGACTGCGGATGGCCCAAACGTCGAGGTGGACGTTTTTGCCGGCCTCCCTGCGGGACGTGCTCCAGGACCAGTGGTAATGCTCCAGGTCCATATAAACATAGGCGAGCACACCCGTGGGCGTGCGCAGCAGCACGCCCGCGCTGCTGGGCATGCCAGCGCCAGTCCCTCTGCACATCCGCCGCGGTGCTGACCAGGTTTGGCCCTTGTCCGGGCTGACCAGGGTGGCGTTGCCTTCGATGGTCAGGGTGCGGCCATCCGCCAGCTGGACGAACTCCCCGAGTTTCCCCCCGGTCAGCACAGTGCAGCGCGGATCTTTCTTCAGTCTGCTCTTGGTCGTGCCCATCGTCGTGGCCCTTCAGGTAAAGAGGTGTTCATCGTGGTGGTTCACGCCGCCTCCGCCCCAATCGCCACCCCTCGGACCTCTCCTTGTACCCCCAGCCTCAATACTCCACCTTAAACGTCGGACTCTCCTCCGGCCGACTCCTTCTCCGATCATACAACCGGGTGGTCGAGATATTGGCGTGCCCCAGCCACTCCTGGACCCGGGCGATATCGGCCCCGTGGTCCAGGGCATTGGTGGCGGCGGTGGCCCGCAGCGCGTGCGGGCTGAAGCCAGGGAAGTGCAGCCCCATTTCCCGGGCATACTTGACCACGATGTTGCGATGCACCGAGCAGGGCGCCAGGTGCTTGGCCAGGGTCCCGGAGCGGTTGTTCTTCACCGGCTGGAATAGCGGTGCCTCCGGATCGGCCCCGTGGCCGGCAGCCTCCAGGTAGTCCTGAATCCGCATCAGCGCCCTGGGGTGGACCGGCAGGAAGCGAATCTTGCCTCCCTTCCCATGTACCCGCAAATGCATCAGCCCCCGCCGCTGGCTGCAGTCCTTGACCTGGAGCCGGCACAGCTCCTCCCGCCGCAAGCCGTGATAGAGCAGCGTGGCCAGGATGGCCCGGTCCCGCTTGCCCTTGAGGGTCTTCTCTGGAGGGGCTTCCAGCAGCAGCCGGGCCTGGTCGTCGGACAGGGCCGGGGTCTTGCCCTCGTTGCTGCCCTCCCTGGGCCGCTTCACCCCTTCGACCGGATTGTGGGTAAGGATGCGGATTATTGCGCGATGTTCGCCCTTGGCCGCGATGCGGCCCGCCGGGAGCTTCGTCGGCTTGTCCAGGATGGGTACCTGCGTATGGAGGGCGAGCGCCGCGGCGCCCGATACCTCCCTGGGCCAGCGCTTGGGAAGTTGGAGGAATGATGGAGTGGCGGCTGCTAACTTGAATCGCGCCGATCTCCACGAGAAAAAGTACTCATGTTATTTTGACGAGACCCCTTAGGGCTGGCACGGAAATAGTCCCTCATATAGAGTAGCGCAACTATACCGCTATGGTATGCGCTGACAGAGGGAGAACGTTCCCTGCGGCATGTGGTATAGTTGCGCCTTCCATGCGATATTATTGTTGTGCCAGCCCTTAGCTCCCCGCTGCGTTTGCGTACCCGCTTTTCCCAGCCCGTCGGGCCCGGCGGCGTTCGATCAGCAGGAGGAAGGCCGGCATGGAGAGGATGGCGGTGAAGAGGCAGGCGAATTCCCCGACGTTGGCCATCCAGCCAAAGGAGGTGAGGGCCGCGTTCTGGGCGATGATCAGGGCGCAGTAGCCGATAATCGTGGTCAGCGAGCACAGGGCCACGGCCCCGCCCGAGCGGCGGATGACAAAGCCCACGGAGCCGGGGCCTTCGAGGCGGTAGCGCTGGTAGATGTTCACCGCGTAGTCCACCCCAATCCCGATGGTGATGGGGATGACCACGAAGTTGAAGAAATTGAGCTTGATGTCGAAGAGGGCCATGCCCCCGCCCATCATCACCACCCCCGCCAGCAGCGAGGCCATCACCACTAGCGAGGCCTTCAGGTTGCGGAAGCTGATCAGCAGGAGCAGCAGCACCCCTAGCACCGAGCCGGCGGCGGCGCGCGGGGCGTCGTGGGCCACGGCTTCGAGCATGTCGGCGAAGATCACCGGCTCGCCCGAGGTGTAGATGGTCTCGCCCGAGGGCAGGGCAGTGGTGCGCACGCTCTGGGCAAAGCGGATCACCCGCCTGCCATCCCACAATCCGGCGCCCGGCCTGGGGAACACGTAGACGATCAGGCCCTTCTTGCCGTCCAACTCCTCGTAGTTGTGGGTCATCATCGGCGGCAGCTCGTCCAGGCCGATGGGTTTGAGCTGGGCGATCTCGCTGCGGATCTGCTCCACCTTCTGCCGCAGGGAATCGGGCAGCAGGGCAATAGTCTGATCTTCGAGCAGGACCCGCAGTTCCCCGAGTACCGCCATCTTCTGTTCCTGGTCCCTGGGCAGTGAGGCCACCAGGGTCTTGCAGGTATCGATGATGCGGTCGTCGGCCGGCTCGGCGTCGCGCTTGCGGAGCACCTCGCGCTGGATGGCCTCCACCTGGTCGAGGCGGTCGGCGACGATCACCACCGGCGAGAGGGATTCCCCGAAGACGGCGTTGACCCTGGTCTTGAGCAATTCAGCCTGGGTCTTCTGCCGGCTCTTCTGGAGGAGCTTGGAGAAGTCGTACTCGAAGGAGTTGGGGATGAACCAGATGATCAGCCCCACCGAGGCGAGGACCATCGCCGCCGAGAGGACCGCCAGGATGCGCGGATGGTGTTCCACCAGATACGCGGAGGGTCCCACGATCACCCCTTGGGTGCTGTGGATACCCTGGCGCCGCCACCGCCACTGCACGCCCCAGACGACCAGGCCCACGGCCAGGGCGACGGCGGTGGTTTCCGCGTAATCCAGGTACACCACCCAGCGGCAGATGGCCCAGGCCACCCCGGCCCCGACCAGCGGCCGGCGGGGCGGCGCTCCACCCCAGCCCTTCTGCTTCAGGAAGATCCGCTCATAGAGCACCACGCAGACGGGCAGCACCGTGAAGGAGGCCAGCCAGCACAGGGCCATGCCGAAACCGCCGATGAAGCCGAACTGGTTGAAGCCCTTGAAGGCGGTGGCCATCAGCGCGCCAAAGGACACGCAGGTGGCCAGCGAGGCAGTGGCAGTGGCCTGGATGGTATTGCGTATGGAGGAGGCCAGGGCCTCCAGAGTGGCCACCCCGGCGCGGCGCTCCTCCTGGTA
This sequence comes from Candidatus Latescibacterota bacterium, assembly GCA_016187725.1. Lineage (GTDB taxonomy): Bacteria > Latescibacterota > UBA2968 > UBA8231 > UBA8231 > SICG01. The sequence goes on along the minus strand of JACPJE010000287.1, from coordinate 23,235 downwards.
GCGAGCCATGAAGATGAGGCCGTAGTTGATGCCGTTGCCCACGATGATGGAGGCCAGAAAGGCAGTCTGCGAGTTGAGGTAGCCGATGTGCCAATAGGCCAGGGCAAAGGTCCAGGCCACGCCCATGCTCACGGCGATGCCCAGGCAGACAAAGGCGCCAGCCGTGCGGTAGAAGGCGTAGACCGAGAGGATGACCAGCATCACCGTGAAGGCGGTGGTGGAGACGATGTCGTCGGTGAGCGACTGGTACTGGTCGATGTTGGTGCGGTACTTGCCGGTCAGCCCCACCTTCATGGAGGGGTGGTAGGAAGAGGGATGGAGGTCGGCGATCTCCTTTTCCACCGCCTTGGCCAACTTGCGCGAGAAGTCGATCCCGGTGGCGGTCCCGTAGGGTTTGACCAGGATGGCCAGGAGCCGGCCCTCCTCGCCGACGAAGTAGCCGTCGGGGTATTTTTCGAGCTTGGACCGCTTCTTCTCGTACTTCTGCTCGATGTCCGACAGGTCGAATTTGGCCTGAGTATCCGCCTCGTCCTCCAGCCCCAGGTCGACGGCCAGGGGCGAGCGCTTCCATTTTTCCTCCTCGATGTGCTCCCGGACCCGGTCGCGGATCTCCTGCAGGTCTATCAGATCTGCGTAGAGGTACTTGTTCTTCTCGTAGAATTCCTTCTGCTCGTCGACCTTGTACTCCACGTAGCGGACGTAGTTGGGCGGCAGGTTCTGCTTGAGGCGGGGGACCAGATCCTCGGCAAAGCGCTCGGAGGCCTTCAGATCGTCGCATTCGACGGCCACCACCAGATTGCCTAAGCCCCCCACCCGGCCCACCAGGCGGTGGAGATCCTGGACGCTGCGGTAGGAATCGGGGAGCAGTTCCTCGAAGTTGCTGCGCAGTTCGAGGTGGGAGGCGAAGAAACCGGACCCGGCGGTGAGGGCGCAGGCGAGCAGAAAGACCAGGACCGGCTGCCGGCTCAGGAAAGCGGCATAGCGGTTCAGGAGCGAAGACATAAGGGGCTGGCTATCTTTCTCCGGGCCCCAGGCGCAATACCACCTCGCGGCTGCGGCGCAGGTCGGCGAGTGGATCGGGCAGCTGGGGGTGCAGTTCGAGGCTGAGGGGGCCCTGGTAGTTCACTTCCCCCAGGGCCGTCCAGGTGCGGCGCAGGGTTTCTCCGGTGAGGATGCCATCCAACAGACCCAGGTGTAGGTCCTGGCGGCCGTCGTTGTCGTCCAGGTGCACATAGCCCAGGCGCGCGCCGGCGCGGTGGATGAGGGCGGCCGGGTCCTCGGCGGAGATCTGGGCATGGCCCAGGTCGAAGAGCAGGTAGAGATTGGGGTGGCCGATCTCTTCGATGAAGTCGAGGGTAGCGGCGCCGGTGGGCAGGCTGCGGCCGGGGAAGTGCTCGATGCCCAGCCGGAGATCTAAGCTGGCAGCCTGCTCGGCAAGGTGCTCCAGGGCGCGGGCATAACGCTCCAGGGCCGCAGGGCTCCCGTCCATGCCCGGCACCACGTACGCGGTGGCGGCCCCCAGCTCGCGGGCGTGGTGCAGGCCGGCGACCAACTGTGAGAAGGCCTGGGCCGCCTCCGGTGCGTCGGCGCTGTCGAGAGGCACCTCCGGAAAGGCGATGGCCACGCAGGAAACGCGCAGGCCCAGGTCGGCCAGGCACTGGCGCGCCCGGGGCGAGCGCAGGGCCTGGGGCCGCACGTCGACATGGCGAAACCCCAGTTCGGATAGCTGGTCGAGGCTCTGTTCTTCGGGACCAGAGAGGGCCCAGGCGCAGCAGGAGAGGATCAAAAGGGATTCCTTTCGTCAGGGGCACGGCGCACCCAGACCCGCACCTGGGCCAGGGTGGGCAGGCGTCGGTGGGGTATGGCGTCGAGTTTTTCGAGCACCGCCTCAGCCGGGAGCTGGCCCAGTTCTTCTACGGAAGAGATGCCGGCGCGCAACAAAAGATTTCCGTACTCGGCGCCGATGCCCTGGTGCAGGTAGAGCCGAGAGGCTCGGCGCAGCTCGGCCAGTTGCTGGGGTGCCAACTCGTCCTCCAGTTGTCGCCACAGGTCCTTCCCCTGCCAGCCCTCCAGATCCGTCAGATAGCGCACCTGATGCATTTCCAGTAAGGAGCGCACCCCGGGGGCCAGGGCTTCGAGGGCTTCGAGGCGGGGCGTCACCGAGGTGGTGGTCTGGCGTTCCATATAGTAGTGCGTCAGCCCGCCACCGAGGGCGGCCAGCAAAAAGAGGACTCCTTTGAGGGCCGGGGCAGAGGGCTGGGGTTTTTGCGCGGTGTACGCACCAAAGGCCGGGGCCAGGCCGCGCCAGACCAGGGCTCGGTAGAGCACCGCGCACTCCACGGCAAAGGGCGGGAAACCCAGAAAGCCGGCCAGGGGCATCTCGAAGAGTTTGAATTCGTCGAAGAAGGGCACGGTGTAGATCCACTTGGCCCGGGCCCAGAAGTTGAGGGATTCCCAGAAGAAGCCGGCGATCAGGCCGGCCAGTAGCAGGCGCAGGAAGGGACCGTACTCGCCCCTTTCGAACTGGAGCAGCAGGTCGTCGATGCCCCGGCGGCAATTGGCGGGCGCGGTGATCAGCACCAGGGCCAGCCACACCAGTGGGAAGAAGTAAGTGGGCCAGATCAGGGGGAGGACCAGGCAGACCAGGCCACCTATTTGAAGATTTCGCAGGCCGGCGGCGGTGAAGCGCAGAGGTCTGCCCCGGCGCTGGGCGGCCACCCCGCGCAGGGCCAGGTAGTGGTCGATCCAGAAGATACCCGGGAAGACGGTGGCAAAGGCCACTGCCGTGCCCAGGAAGCTGAGGAGCGGGTTGTCGGCCACAAAGACATAGTACCAGTTCTGCAGGCGGAGATTGACCAGTTCGAAGAAGTACCAGGCCGCCGCTGACCAGAAGAGCAGGGCCAGGAAACCCGGCCCGCAGGTGGCGATCAGGGAGCGGCCCTGGCGGCGGCGGATCAACTGGTCGAAGGTGAAAATCAGCCCGTACCAGGCGAAATGGTAGAAGAAGGTGGCGAAGGGCTCCACCCGGCCCAGCATCAGGCCAGAACAGAGAGCGATGAAGGCCGGCCCGGCGAGGAGCAGGATCATTTCGGCCTGACTGCCCGCAAAGGACCGCGATACTCGGTGTCGTACAGCGGCACGGGCGCGGACAGGTCGATCAGGTCGGGCAGGTCGAACTCCCGCAGCAGACCAAAACAGAAGAGCGGTGCGGCGCTGGCATAGGCCACCGGCCAGTCGATGAGCCGGCCCAGGGAGTCCATCAGCGAGGTAAATGCCCAGGGCGCGCTGGCCAGCGGTGGAGACCAGCATGTGGTGCTGTCAGGAACAGGCCGCTTCGCCGGTGCCGAAGACATCTGGTGGGATCTCTTGCCGAGGACTTTCTGGCTGAGGGCGCGCTGCATGAGTAGTCTCCAGTGGCTAAAGGCTTTAGGAATAATACCCACCGGGGGAGGCAGGGGCAAGACGGGCCAGATCGACATGCTCGGGGCCGGAGCCTATATTAACTCAAAAAGGCCATTTTATGTCGACCATCTACCTGGTGCGCCACGGCGAGGTGCACAATCCTCAGGGCATCATCTACGGCCATCTGCCCGGCTACGGATTGAGCCAGAAAGGCAGGGAGCAGCTGGTCCAGGCCGCCGGGTTGCTGCAGGGGCGCGGTCCTTTCCAGGGCCTCTATGTCTCCCCGCTGCAGCGGGCTCAGGAATCGGCCCAGATCCTGGGTGAGCACCTGGGGTTGGCCCTGACCACCGAGCCGCTCATCGTGGAGACCGGAGTGGAAGGGTACCAGGGCCAGCCCTTCTCGGCGCTGCCCCGTCCCTACATGACTGAGGAGCGCACGGTCCCGGGAATCGAGTGCGCCGCCTCGATCCGGGGGCGTTTTCTATCCTGGGCCGCGGTGGTGCTGGAGCGCCATGCCGATGGGCAGCTCATCGCCGTCTCGCATCGCGACCCCATCGTCCTGAGCCTGCTCCACTGGATGGGCAAGGGACTGGAGGAACTGCCCGAGTTCCCCCTCGCTCCCGGCGGGGTCTACAAGGTGTGCCTGGAAACAGCTTCCCGCGCGGTGCAGGTGGAGGCCCTGGGCTAGTGCGGGAGCGGGTGCTGCTGCCTGTGCTGCTGGTGCTGGGGGCGGGGCTGCGGCTGTGGCCCCTGCTCTGGGGCCCGCCGGTATGGCACCCGGACGAGATCTTCATGGTAGTCTACCCGCTCAACTTTTTCAGCGGCGACCTCAATCCCCACCACTTCCACTATCCCTCCTTGCACTTCTACCTGCTGGGGCTGGCGTACGGCGCTGGTTTTCTGTGGCAGTACCTGTTCGGCCCCGGCTGGTCCCTGCTGGAGTTTGCCGCCTATCACTATTTTTGGAACGCCGAGGCTCTGCTCTTGCTAGCCCGCCTGACGAGTGTGGCCTTTGCCCTGGGGACGGTGTGGTGGGCGGCGCTGTTGGCCAGGCGGGTGTACGGATACCCCGCGGACCTGGTCGCCGCCCTGCTGGTGGCAGTCTGCACGGTCCATGTGCGGCAGAGTTTTGCGGCGGGCGTGGACGTGGCCCTGGGTTTTTGGTTTGTAGGTGCAGTCTGGGCCGGGGTACGGCTGCTGGAGCGTCAACAGTGGCCAGACTATGCGCTGGCCGGCGCCCTGGTCGGTCTGGCTGGCGCCACCAAGTACCCGGGGGCACTGGCCGGTGCGGCCGTGGCTGCCGGCCATCTGCTGGCAGGTCGGAGTCTGGCAGACCGTAGGATCTGGATCGCCGGCCTGGTGGCCATCGGGGTTTTTGTCCTGGTCTCTCCCTATGTACTGTTGGACTTTGAGACCTTTCGCACGCACTTCCTGTTCCAGGCGAACCACCTGGAGAAGGGCCGTGCGGACCTGGGCAGGGCGTGGTGGTACCATTTGAAGGTAAGTCTGAGGTATGGCCTGGGCTGGGTGGGCCTGGGCCTGGGGGTGGGGGCGGTTGGACAGGCCCTCAGGAGTCGGAAGAAGGAAGTGTGGGTGCTGTTGGCGGGGTTTTTGGCCTACTACCTGGTCATGGGGGCCGGGATGCTGGTGTTCCTCCGCTACGCCCTGCCCCTGATGCTCCTGCTGGCGGTGCTCATCTCCGGGGCCGTGCGGTCCCTGCGGCATCGCTGGTGGCGGGCAGGACTGGTCCTGCTGGTGGCGCTGGAGCCGCTTTACGCCTCGGTGGGCATGGTCCGCATCGCCGGGCGCGAGGACACCCGGGCCGAGGCGCGTGCCTGGGTGGAGGCTGAGGTGCCGGAGGGGACCGTGATCGGGAACTTCGGCGGCTGGGCCGGCGACGTGCAGGTGCAGACCTTTGAAAACCTGTGGTGGGAGGTTTCGCAGTTTGAACAGACCTTCGGCCGGGAAGGGCTGGATGGCGCCATAGGCTTTTTGGAAAAACAGCCGGCTAGGTCGCCCTTTTACAGCTATGTCATCCAGCGGAACAATATCCAGGCCGCCGCCGGGAGCACCGAAGCAATCGAGTCATTTGAGCCAAGTATTGTCGTTCTCCATCGGCACCCGCTAGGGTACTCGCACATCGACTCTTCTTTTGCCTCTGACCTAGAGACGATCGCCGAACCGTTGGCGCGCTTCACTCCTCCAGGACTGCGGCAAAGCCTCCCCCTGTACGACCCATTAGATGCGTTCTATGTCCCTTTGGGAGATTTTGGCGCACTGACCCAGCCCGGTCCTGAGGTAGAGATCTGGAAGGTGAAGGAAGTGGCATTGCCGTCAAAGAAAAGACTGGGAGTACGGCCTGTATTCGCAAGGGCATACGCTCTGGGCGCGGCAGCTGAGCAGGCTAAGGGACAAAACGATGAAGCGCTCTCGTTAGCGGTTCGGGCCCTGGAACTAGACCCCCAATGCCCATATGCGTACTTTGTCCTGGGTTTTCTGTACCAACAGGATAAGCAGTGGGAAAAGTCTTTGGGTTTCTACCGCGAATACCTGCGGCTTCAGCTAGACAACACTACCGTCCGCCACAACTTGGCAATGGTCTACCAGGCTCTCGGAGAATCTGAGCACGAAGAAGAGATGCTGTGCGAAGCACTCCAGCGAGCACCCTGGAAGAGGTATTCCTATAAGTTCTTGGCCCAGTTCTACCAGAGGCAGAACCGCCCCGCACCGGCCCTGCAGGTCTACACCTGGCAACTGGAGCGTTTCCCGGACCAGGGCTTTGCGCACGAGGAACTGGGGATCTTCTGTGAAAAGCACGGCCAGCCGGACCGGGCCGCAGAGGTCTACAGGACGGGGCTGGAGCGGGACGCCCGCCACGAGCCGCTCTACCTGCGCTTGGCGCAGCTCCACCTGGGGGCGGGGCGTCCCCAGATGGCGGCAGAGACCTGTGAAGAATGGCTGCGGCTCAACCCCGGCCGGGCCGAGGCCCACCGCTTGCTGGCCTATGCCTGCCGGAGTCTGGGACAGACGGTCAAAGCCAGGACCCACGCCCGGGAGGCGCTGCGCCTGGCGCCGGGGACAGATATCGAATTGGAGAAGTGGCTAGCGGGCCAGTAGCGACTCACCACTGGACCTCAGCCAGTGCGGGCAGAGCGAGGAATAAGGAGGCGCAGAGGGGGACCATCCAGAGCTGGGCGATGGCCCCCTCCACCGAAGCGGATCTTCACTGTTTGCGCTTGAGGACAGGCAGGCCGTTCTTGCTCTCGGAGACTTCGTAGCCCTCGGGCACGTTGTCCAACACGCCCTCCTTGGCTTCGCGCGAAAAGAAGTAGATAGTCTGGGTATTGCCGTTTTTTAAGACAGTGGTCCTGGCATGCAAGATATAGGAACTGCCGCGGGAATTGGTAAACGAAAAAGCCATGTGCGACTCCTTTCTGGATGCTGGATGGGTCTAGAAAATACCGAAAATCGGCTTTCAGTGCCATATGGCCGCCCTTGACGCGTGCCGTCGACTTTGCTATTTCTGGAATGCCGGGTACCCGCAAAACCACAGGAAGCCTATGGAACTGATAGCATCGACTGACAATCCCTTCGGCGGCACCGTGGTCAAGCCGGAGGCGCTCAACCCCGATCCGGAGGCCTTCTCCTCCCAGCTCCACCACTCGCTGGGCGCGTGGCGCGATCAGGGCATCAAGGTGGTGTGGCTGGAGGTTCCCATCGCCAAAGCGCGGCTCATCCCGGTGGCCGCGGAAGCCGGATTCACCTTCCACCACAGCGGCGAAGATTACCTGATGCTCACCTGCCGGCTACAGGAGGGCGCCTTTGTCCCGCGCCACGCCTCGCATTACATCGGCGCTGGCGGGGTGGTGTTCAACGACCGGAAGGAACTGCTGGTGGTCAGCGAGAAGTACCACCAGTCCAGCAGCAATCCGCCCCGCTTCAAGCTGCCCGGGGGCGCCCTGCACGAGGGCGAACACCTGGTGGAGGGGGTGGTCCGCGAGGTGTTGGAGGAGACCGGGGTGCAGACCCAGTTCGACGCCCTGGTCTGCTTCCGCCACTGGCACGGGTACCGCTACGGCAAGTCCGATATCTATTTCGTGTGCCGGCTGCACCCCCTCAGCGCGGAGATCTCGATGCAGGAGGAGGAGATCGAGCACTGCCTGTGGATGCCAGTGGAGGAGTATCTGGCCCACGCCAACGTCCACTCCTTCAACAAGAGCATCGTGCGGGCCGCTCTCAATAGCCCCGGCATCGTGCCCACCCCTATCGAAGGGTACACTGACCCTTCCCGGTACGAGTTCTTCATGCCCAGGAACGGGCATTCGGCCTGAGGCTCACTTCCCGAGGCGCTCCAGCACCTCTTTGTTGACCAGGTGCTCGGGGACGCGGCCTTCCAGGCAGTCGACGATGGATTGGGCGGCCATCAGGGCCATGCGCTTGCGGGCCGCCAGGGTCTTGGACCCCGAGTGGGGGGCGGCCACCACCTTTTTCATCCGCACCAGTTCCAGCGAGACCCCGGTGGGCGGCTCGTTGGCCTGGCAATCCAGGCCAGCCCCGGCCAGCTGGCCGCTCTTGAGGGCGGCGATCAGGGCCAGCTCGTCCACCAGCCCCCCGCGCGCGGTGTTGATCAGGTAGCTGCCCCATTTCATGCGGCCCAGGAACTGGGCATTTACCAGGTTCTGGTTCTCGGGGGTGAGCGGGGTGTGCAGGGTGAGGGCATCGGCCTGGGCCAGCAACTCCTCCAGCGTGGCCGGGGTCGCGCCTATTTCTTTCAAGCGCGCCGGGGCTACCCAGGGATCGCAGACCAGCACCCGCATCTTGAAGCCCAGGGCGCGGCGCACCACCTCGGTGCCGATGCGGCCGCAGCCCAAAAGCCCCAGGGCCATGGCGGCCAGGTCCTCGCCCATGGCCACCTCGTACCCGCCCTCCTTGATGAGGCGGTCGCCCGCCCCCACCTGGCGCACCAGGGCCAGCAGCAGGGCAAAGGCCAGGTCAGCCACCGCATCGGCCATGGCCCCTGGAGTGTTGGTGACCATGATCCCGCGCGCGGTGCATTCATCCAGGTCCACCCGGTCGAACCCCACCCCGTTGCGGGCCACGATCTTGAGCCGGTCGGCCTTTTCGAGGGTATGGGCGTCGATACGCTCGCCGCCGGCCAAAAGGGCGTGGATCCCGGGGAGGCTGTCGCGGGTCTCGCCTTCCGGCCAGCCAGGGTTGGGTGGGCTGAAGACCAGTTCGCAGCCGGCTTTTTCGAGCAACTGGCGGGCGGTGAGGGTGTTGGCGAACTCGGTCTCGCAACGGGTGAAGACGCGGGGTTTGGACATGCGTTCTCCTCAGGGGCCAAAGCGGGTGTGGGCGCAGCGGGCAAAAGGCGCGGCCACTCCCAGTTGCGCGGCGATTTCTTCGAGGGATTTCTGGTGCTCGGGGCTGACCGGGATGCCCTGGCGCGCGTACTCCTCCTGGCGCTGCCACTCCAGGCCGCCGGGCAGTTCGGCCCGCTCGTACCCGGGCAGGGGTTTCATGCGGCGGGCGTCGCCGATGTAGCGGTCCATCTCCTTCTTGAACTCGTCCACCGGCATGAAGCGCTTCACCTCGAAGAGGGCGATGAAGGCGCCCTGGTTCGACTCCCACTTGGAGAGGGGGGCCTGGAATTCGGGTCTGTAGATGCCGGCCAGGATGCCGCCCAGGGCTTGGAAGAGCGCGGCCAGACCCAGGCCCTTGAAGAAGGTGGCCGGAAACTGGCGGAAGAGTTCCTCGGAATAAGGCAGGAAGTAGGCGCCCATGTCCAGGACCAGGGGCGGTTGCTCACCGGCAGGGATGGCGATGCTCATGGGCGAGCCGCCGCCGGCCCCCAACACCGTGGACTCGGGTTTGGGGAAGTAGCGGTGTGAGGAAATGGTGAGACAGATCAGATCGTGCTCGAGGGCCAGGCGCGAATACTTGCTGGCCGCCCCGAAATGGAAGTGATTGCGGGTGGTCAGCGCCGCCACCCCGTGTTCTTTGGCCTGGGCGATGGCCCACTGGGTGCCGTGATAACAGGGGAAGTGTCCCATGCCTCCGTCGCCGTCCAACACCTGGGTAGTGCCGGTCTGGCTGACGACGCGCAGCGCGGGCCGGGGATTGACCCGGCCTTCCAGCATCATCCGGACGTACCCGTGGGTCTGTTGGGTGCCGTGGCTGAAGACCCCGCGCAGGTCGGTGAGCACCAGCAGGCGGGCGATCAATTCGGCGTCGGCGGCCGAGGTGCCGGCTTTCGCGAACAGGGCGGCGACCAGGGTCCGCAACTCCTCTGGGGGCACGCGGATGCCGGTCTCAGGAGGGACGTTCATAATGCGGTCTCATATCCTATATTTGTGGTGTGCGACAGGCGTAGGGTAGGTATAGCGTAGGGGCAGGTTTGAAACCTGCCCCTACAAAGGGAAACAAATAACAGGTCCGTGCAGGTACACGTCAAGTGAGGGGCAGCATGTACGATCTGATCCTCTCAGGGGCCACGGTCATCGACCCGGCGCAGGGCATCAATGAAGTGCGGGAGGTGGCCATCGCCCAGGGGAAAATCGCGGCGGTGGAACCTCGCATCGAGGGACCGGCCCGGGAGCGCATCGACCTGAGCGGCCTGATCCTCACGTCCGGCTGGATCGATATCCACGCCCACATCTACCCCGGGGCCACCACCTGGGGCATCCAGGCCGACGCCCTGTGCCTGGCCACGGGGGTGACCACCATCGTGGACGCCGGCTCTGCGGGATGGGCCAACTTCATCGGCTTTCGCGACTACATCGCCGCGCGCGCACGCACCCGCATGCTGGCCTTTGTGCACATCAGCGGCATCGGCCTGACCTATGGCCCCCTGGGCGAGATGGAGGACCTGCGCTACGCCGATCCCGAGCGCACCGCCTTTGTGATCCACCACTGGGGCGAGGTGTGCGTGGGGGTCAAGGTGCGGCAGGGGGCTTTTCAGGTGGGGCCCAATGGGGTGGAGCCCCTGCGCCTGGCGGTGAAGGCCGCCGAACTAGCCGGGGTCCCCATCATGGTCCACATCGGCGCGGGTGTTCCCCTGCCCCGGATACTCGAACTGCTGCGGTCGGGGGATATCGTGACGCACTGCTACCAGGGCAACGGGGACGGCATCCTCGGGGAGAAGGGCGAGGTGCTGGAACAGGTGCGTCAGGCCCGGGACCGGGGGGTGGTCTTCGACCTGGGCCACGGGGGGGGCAGCTTCCGCTACGAGGTGGCCAAGCAGGCTCTGGCCCAGGGCTTTGCCTCGGACGCGATCAGCACCGACTGGCACGCCCACAGCCTTGAAGACCCGGTGTTCAGCCTGCCCGAGACCGGCTCCAAGCTGCTCAATCTGGGCGTGGAACTGGAGGAGATCGTGCGGCAGACCACCAGTGCCCCGGCCGCGGCCATCGGCCGCAGCGGGGAATTGGGCAGCCTGCAGGTGGGCCGGGTGGCAGACCTGGCGGCCTTGGTGGTGCGCGAGGGAGAGTTTTCCTTTGTGGACGTGCACGGCCAGCGCGAACAGGGCCGGCTGCGCATCGACCCGGTGATGACGATGCGGGCCGGCAAGGTCTACTGGCCAGACGACTTGCGCGCCGAACTGGAGGAGGCGCGCCAGCGGGCCAGGCAGATCAGAGCCCTCACCGGCAAGAACTTCGCCGCGCTGGGTTGGAAACCGGAAACCTGAAGTGATGTTCCAGAACACCGACGACCTGCGCATCGCCGGGCTGAAGCCGCTCCTGCCTCCGGCCATCCTGATGGAGGAACTGCCCCTCAGCGAAAGGGCTTCCGGCACAGTGGCCCAGGCCCGCCCCCAGGCGGCAGCCATTCTCAGGGGAGAGGATCCGCGCCTGCTGGTGGTGGTGGGGCCCTGTTCCATCCACGATCCGGCGGCCGCCCTGGAGTACGGGGAGCGACTGCAGACCTGCGCCGCGCGCCTGGGCGAGGACCTGCTGCTCTTCATGCGGGTCTACTTTGAGAAACCGCGCACCACCGTGGGGTGGAAGGGCCTGATCAACGACCCCCGCTTAGACGGCAGTTTCGCCATCAACCAGGGGCTGCGCCTGGGGCGGGGCCTGCTCCTGGACCTGGCCGAGCGCGGCCTGCCCGCCGGCGCCGAATTCCTCGACACCATCACCCCGCAGTTCATCGCCGACCTGGTCTCGTGGGGGGCCATCGGTGCGCGCACCACCGAGAGCCAGGTGCACCGCGAACTCGCCTCGGGGCTGTCCATGCCCGTGGGCTTCAAGAACGGCACCGACGGCAACGTGCAGGTGGCCATCGACGCGGTGAAGGCGGCCCGCCATCCCCACCATTTCCTCTCGGTGACCAAGCAGGGTATCGCCGCCATCGTGGCCACCACCGGCAACGACTGCTGCCACGTGATCCTGCGGGGCGGCAAGGGCGGCCCCAACTTCGACCTTCAGACGGTCCGTTCCGTGTCCCAGTCCCTGCAGCAGGCCGGCCTGCTGCACCGGCTGATGATCGACTGCAGCCACGGCAACAGCGACAAGGACTACGCGCGTCAGCCCCTGGTGGCCCGCAGCATCGCCGAGCAGGTGGCTTCCGGGGCCACTGAGGTGTGCGGGGTGATGATCGAGAGCCACCTGAAGGAAGGGCGGCAGGACCAGGTCGCGGGCCGGCCCCTGGCCTACGGGCAGAGCATCACCGACGCCTGTATCTCGTGGGAAATGACCGTGCCGGTGCTGGAGGAGTTGGCGCTGGCGGTCCGGAGCCGGCGGAAGAAATAAGGCTAGTGCGGATGGTCGTCCTGGGCTTCTAGTTCGGCCATGCGGGTGGCTAGTTCTTCGGGGTGGACCAGCCCCTTCTCCAGGGCCAGGTGTTCCAGGGATTCGAGCCAACGCTCGTAGTAATGCTCCGGCTCGCCCGGGGGCTGGGCAGCGGTCTGCGCGGCCAGGGCCTGGCTGAATTCCTTCCACACATAGACTCCCCGTTCGCTGAGGGCCACGGCCAGGCCAAAGGCCCGGGCCTCCCAGGGAGCGGCGAAGAGCAGTTCGCCGTTCTGGCGGGGCAGGTCCAGGTCGTCGAGGCGGGTTTCCCGAGCGCCGCTCATTTCACGGCCCCTGTACCCTGGCCACGCCGATCATGGCGTCGCGGGTGACCAGGGCGGCCAGGGCGCTTTCGTCCAGACCCTCGGTGCCAGCCGGGCGCTCGGGCAGGACCATGTAGCGCACCTCGGAGTTGCTGTCCCATACCCGCACCTCCACCTCGGCCGGCAATTCGAGGCCGAATTCCCGCAGCACAACGCGCGGTTCGCGGACCACCCGCGAGCGGTACGCGTAGGACTTGTACCAGGCCGGTGGCAGACCCAGCACCGGCCAGGGGTAGCAGGAGCACAGGGTACACACCACCACGTTGTGTACCTGAGGGGTGTTTTTCAGCACCACCATCTGGGCGCCCTGCCGGCCGCTGAAGCCCAACGCGGCGATGGCGGCGGTGCCGTCCTCCAGCAGGTGTTTTTTGTATTGGGGGTCAATCCAGGCCCGAGCCACGACCTTGGCCCCGTTGAGCGGGCCGATATCTTCCTCGTAGGCGCGCACCACCGCGTCGATGGTGTCGGTGCTGAGCAGGCCCTTCTCGACCAGCAGGGATTCGAGGGCCCGGGTGCGCAGGGCAGCGGGGGACTCGCGGTCGTGACCGTGGTCGTGATGATGGTCATGGTGGCTCATCTTTTAGTCCTCTCAGCCGATTACCCGCATGGGAATCATGGGCTGTTGGGGGTCGATCCCGAAGTCCAGCCTGACCTCCTGGGCGCCTCGGCAAAAGCGCATCTGGCCGGTGCCCGGGAGGGCGCTGACTCCGGGGGCCTCGTAGAGGGGGTACGCCTCGTAGTCGATGGTCTGGCCGTCCATCTGGTGCGGCCCGTCGTACTGCAGGCGCAGCCGGTGCCCGGTCAGGGTGTCGAACTCCACCAGGCCTTGGTCGGGCCAGCCGCCCAGGTCGAGATGGGCCTCGACCCGGCGGGTGCAGAAGTCTGCGAAAGAGCCTGTATCAGCGGCTTCAGCGGCCTCGATGATCAGTCCGGCCTGGAGCGCCTGAATGCGCAGGAGCCAGCCGTCGATCAGATCCCCCTCGGTGACCAGGATAGCCGCGTTGTTCGACTCGCGGATCTCCTGCCAGTCACAGTCGCCCAGGGGGCGCAGGGCCACGTAGAAACTTCCGCAGTTGCCCAGGAGCCAGCCCTGTTGCTCGACCCAGGGGATGCCCTTGGGCAGATAGAGGTTGACGAAAGGCGCCTCATCGTCGGCGGGGATGTCATAGAGGACCACCAATGCGCCCTCGTGCTGCATCATCTGCTCGTAGGGCGAGGCGCCGAAGAGCCGGTCCGGCCACTGCAGGTACGGCTTGTCCATGCCGATGGCCCGGCCGATGGTCTGGGGCAGGCTGGCCAGGAAGGCGCTGAAGCGGCCCGCGCCGCGGTAGGGGTGGTTGCAGACGATCTTGGCCTGGTGCTTGGGGCCTTTCCAGCTCAGGTCCCAGGAGACCAGGTCGATGGGGCCAGCCGGTGCGCCGGGCAGACCCAGTTGGGTGGAGCCAAGGGCGAAGGAAGGGCTCAGGTAGGTGTACTTGCGCACCGGGGCGGACTCGCGCTCCACGTGCCGGTAGATGGTCCGCGGGGCCCGGGTCTTCTTGACCACCTGCGGCCGGGAGCGGTCCCAGGCCATCTCGGCGAAAAGGGCGGGAGGACAGTACTTGGAGACCGCGGCGTACACGCCAAAGCCGTGGAGGTGGTGTGCCGGGTCGAACTCCTCGCCGCCGAAGTACAGGTATTGCAGGATCTGGGCCGGACCTACCCGCGTCCAGGTGTTCTGGCGGTAGCCCTCGCGGCTGTGACCGCCGGCCCAGGCCCCGTGGAAGTACTCGAGGGCCATGTCGGCCACCAGCAGGGTCAGGGCCTGTTCTGCCTGCCGGCGCACCCTGGCGTCCTCGGCCAGATCGGCCAGGGCGAGCAGGGAGACCATGTGCTCGATGTGGTACTGGGGCGAGTCGTATTCGTGATGGCCCAGCCTGGCGGTGCGCTCAATGGTACCCAGGATCCAGCGCCTGGCCTCGGCGAGCACCGCCGCCGGGGTCAGGCCGTTCCACAGTACCGGCGCGGTGGACCAGCGCTCGGCGGCCAGCAGGTTGCCAGTGTAGTACATCAGCCAGTGGTTCTCGGTATTGCCCCGGTGGATCACCCCTTCGGTCATGAATTCCCGGATGTGCTCCACGGCCTCGGCCGGGAGCTCTTCCTCCCAGCGGCGCAGCAGGATCATACAGGGCAGGACGTGGAAGGGGCCGCCGATCAGCCGGGCCCCGGCGTCGGCGGTGCGCTGGCTCAAGCCCTGCCGCACCAGTTCGCTCAGGCGTTCGGGCTGCGGCGTGCGGGCCAGCATGGCGTGGGCATCCCACATGCCGCCCACCCCGCGACCGGCAAGGTAGTCGATGAGCTGCGCCGACCGCTGGTGGACCTGGGCGCGGTACTCTTCTTCCCGCATGGTCAGATCTCCTCCGGCGCCAGCAGGGCGCGCACGTGGTTGAAGGTGCCCAGCTGACGCCAGGTGGCTCCGCTGTCCTCGGTGCCCCACAGGCCGCCCGGGCTGGCCCCGGCCAGCCAGCATTCCGGGCGCGCGGGATGGGCGGCCACGGCGGCGGCGAGCATAGGCGGGCCGAGGCGCTCCCAGGGCACCGCCCCATCCCCGGCCATCACCCCGCGCCGGCTGCCGGCCAGGATGCGGCCATGGCTCTGGGCCAGGGCGAAGATGGTCTCCTCTTCCATGCCACGGCCGACCCGGTTCCAGCGGCGGCCCTCGTCGCTGCGCCAGATGCCGCGCTCGTCCGTGCCGGCCCAGAAAGTCCCCAGGGCGTGTAAGAGGGCGCGCACGGGGGTGCCGGTCAGGCTGGTGTGCGTCCAGCGTTTCCCCGACTCCTCGGCGAGCAGCACCCCGGCTTCGGTGCCCACCAGCCAGCGGCCCGGCACCGAGGGGTCCACCAGTACGGTGTTGGTGAAGCGTTCGTTCACCCGCAGCCCATCCGAGCAGCTGTGCCAGCGCACGGCCCCCAGTTCGTCGCGCCGGCCCAGGGCCAGGCCATAGGGAGAGCCGGCGATGACGCCGGGGTCTCCGGGGACGCGGGCCAGGGCCAGAACCTCGGTGAGGGTCTCGTCGTGGAGCTGGACCCAGCGATCCCCGCCGGCACGCCATTCCCACAGACCGCTGCCCACACAGGCGCCAGCCACCAGCCGACCCGGCTCGCGCAGCGCGCTGCTCAGGCCGAAGTCAGCGCTGCCCAGGCGCTGCCAACTGCCGCCGGGCTGGCCCAGGTACAGGCCGTCGGCAGCCACCAGCCAGCTCCTCATCCAATTGCTCATCATCGGTCTCCTGCGCAGGGGACGGTCATGCTCATGCAGTCCTCTTTTTTCTCAGGGATTCAGGCCGGCTCCAGATAACTCTCCCACATATCCAGGTGTACCGCGCTATTGGCTTCGGCGGATTCGCCCCACAGTTCCCCGGCGGCAAAACGCACTGCGTAGAGGGGTTGCACTGGCGGGGTGCTGCCGGTGGGGGCCTCGTCGGGGAAGTCCTGGAAGCCGTAGTATCCAGTCACCGCACCCTGTTTGCCGCGCGCGTACCGGGGCAGGCGGGTGTGGCCGGGCGGGTGGAAGTGGCGGGTGCGCACCGAGTCGCCGATCTGGAAGCGGGGTTGAGAGGTGGCCTCGCGCTGGAGGGGTTGAGGCAGGCGCAGCCGCTCCAGGGCCTGTCTGGCCTGGGCCGGGTCCTCGCGCCGGGGCAGGTCAGTATCGGGGTGGGCAGCCAAGTCCGCCTCGCGCGTCTGCAGTTCCTCCTCGGTCAGGGCGCCGTTTTCAAAGAGGATCTGGGTCCAGGCGTGGAGCCACTTCTCGTAGTAGCTAGAATTCAGGTATTGGCCCGGCTCCATCCTTTCGATGTGAGGGCGCAAATTGCCCGGATCGGCCAGCCGGGTGCTCACGCGCATGGCGTAGAGCCGCCCCTCCCAGGCCTCGTGGAAGACCGGTTCGTCGGCCTCGCGCGGCACCAGGCCAAAGCCGTGCATGCCGCCCAGGTCGTGGATGCCGTCCATCTCAGGACTCCTGGGGATGGGCCAGGATGGCGATCTTGCGGGCCTCCACCCCGTCCAGGCGGTAATTGGTCGACAGGGCCTGGATGGCATCGCCCAGGCGCTCCAGGGGCAGGCGGTGGGAGACCAACTGGTCAAAGGGATAACGGCCTGATTCGAGGAGGGGCCGGCCGCGCACAAAATGGGACAGGGAGCTGCCCCAGACCCCGACCAGGGTGATGTGGTTGCGGACGAAGTGGTGGTGGGGATTGAGGGTGACGTCCCCGGCATTGGTGAAGTGGCCGCCCTCGACATAGGTGCCTCCCCGGCGGAGCATCTGGATGCCCTCGGGGATGGACTGGGGGACGCCGGTGCATTCGAAGACCGCATCCGCCCCGTACCCGCCGGGCGTGGCGGCTTTGACCAGGGCGATGCGCTCGGCCGGATCGCGGACCTTTTCGATGTCGATGGTCAGGTCAGCGCCAAACTGCCTGGCCAGTTCCAGCCGCGAGGCCGGCGCGCCGACGACGATGGTCTGGTGGGCCCCGGCTTCGCGGGCCGCGGCCAGGCTGAAGATGCCGATGGCGCCGGCCCCCTGGATGACCACGCTGGCGCCGATGCGCAGATTGGCCCGGTCGGCGAAGTGCAGGCCCACGGTGAAGGGTTCGAGGAGCACGGCGATTTCCGGGGCCACGTGCATCTTGAGAAAGGTGGAGCGGGGGTAGTCGAGCAGGACGTATTCGGAGAACCCTCCCTGGAAATGGGGCGCTTGATCCAGCGCAGGGCGGAAGCCGTAGGCCACGCCCTGGGCGCACAGGCCCGGCTCCCGCAGCACGGCGCAAAAATAACAGTTGCCGCAGGCCACGCCAGGTACCACTGCGACCAGGTCGCCCTCGACCACGGGTTCGCCCATGGAGTCGGCGGTGACCCCCTTGCCCAGGCCCTCGACCCGCCCGAGGATCTCGTGCCCCAGGACCAGGGGAAAGCGGGTGTTGGGGAAATGCCCGTGGTAGATGTGGACATCGGTCCCGCACAAGCCGCACATGGTCTGGCGCACCAGTACTTCCCCCGGTCCGGGGTCGGGAACCGGAGCCTCGGCTATGGTGACCTGCCCTTTGACCTGATCCAGAATCGCCGCTCTGCCCATGCGCGCCATGGTCTGCACCTCCTGTTTTGCTTTTGCAGATACTATACCGCGCCAGGGTGCGGGGAGCAAGTTATATTTGGCCAACCAACTGACGCCCGGAGGCCCCTGTGCCTGTGAACCCCTACCGCAATCTCTTCCTGCTCTTCGCCTGCGAGTCCTGCACCCGCACCGCCAGCGTAATCTTATTGACGGTCATGGCCCTGCTGGGCCGGCAGCTGGCACCCAGCCCGGACCTGGCCACCCTGCCCCTGGCCCTGGTGCCGGTGGCCACCCTCTTGACCACCTTTCCGGCGGCCCGGCTCATGCGCCGGCGCGGCCGCCGCCTGGGCTTCTCCCTGGGGGCGGTCATCGGCGCCCTGGGCGCGAGCCTGGCCCTGGCCGGGGTGTTGCACGCGGCATTCTGGGTCCTGTGCCTGGGCGCTCTGGGGGTGGGGGCAGCGGGTGGTTTTGCCACCTATTACCGCTTTGCCGCTGCCGAGGCCGTGGACATTGCGCTCAAGAGCCGGGCCATCTCCCTGGTGATGGGGGGGGGGATCGCGGCTGCCCTGCTGGGGTCCAGGCTGGCGGTGTGGTC
The DNA here is from genome assembly GCA_016187725.1 of Candidatus Latescibacterota bacterium. Classification (GTDB taxonomy): domain Bacteria; phylum Latescibacterota; class UBA2968; order UBA8231; family UBA8231; genus SICG01. The sequence continues at coordinate 5,038 of JACPJE010000287.1, read as the reverse complement.
GCGCGATTGGCTGGGGGACAATCCCTTTGCCGGTCCCTTTGCCTGCATCCTGCTGGTGCACCTGTTGAGTCTGGGCTTCATGGCCCTGGTGCGTTTGCCCCTGCCCTCGGCCGAGGAGCAGGCCCGCGAAGGTCGTCCCCTCTGGCAGATCGCCCGGCAGCCGGCCTGTATGCTGGCCCTGGCCGGGGCCGTGCTCAGTTGGGGGATCATGTCCCTCTTGATGAACGCCACGCCCCTGTGTATGGGCCGGCACCACCACGCCTTTGCCGACACCGCCCAGGTGATCCAGTGGCACGTGCTGGGCATGTACGTGCCGGCCTTCTTCACCGGGCACCTGATCGGCCGCTTCGGCGAGACCCGGATGATGCTGGCCGGGGTGATGCTCTTGCTGGGGGCGGCAGGGGTGGGGTTGAGCGGCCTGGAGCTGGAACATTTCCTGGTGGGGTTGACCTTGCTGGGGGTGGGCTGGAACTTCCTCTTCGTCAGCGCCACCGCCCTGTTGACCACCACCTACGAGCCCTGGGAGCGGACCCGGGTGCAGGCCCTCAACGACTTTGCCGTCTTCGGGGCCCTGGTGCTGAGCACCCTGGCCTCGGGGCCGCTGGAGGAGCAGGTGGGTTGGGAGGCCCTCAACCGGGGCACCATCCCGGTGTTGCTGGGGGCGCTGGTGGTGGTGTTCTGGTTCGGCTGGCGGCAGCGGCTCAGGCCTGCGGAGTCCAGAAGTGCTCGGTCTTCAGGCTGATGTGCGCGGGGTTGCGGGCCAGATCGACTGCCCGCCAATGGGGGGGGAAGAGGCGGCGGTAATTGGTCCAGCCAAAGCGGCGGTCGATGAGCAGGACCACGCCCCGGTCCTGGGGGGAGCGGATCACCCGGCCGGCCGCCTGCAATACCCGGTTCATGCCCGGAAAGGTGTAGGCGAAGTCGAAGCCGGCCACTTCCTGCTCGTCGTAGTAGGCGCGGATCAGTTCGCGCTCCAGGCAGACCTGGGGCAGGCCCACGCCCACCACGATGGCGCCCACCAGGCGCTCGCCCACCAGGTCGATGCCCTCGCCGAAGATGCCGCCCATCACCGCAAAGCCCACCAGGGTGTCGGGATTCTCGGCGTCGAAGACGGCGAGGAATTCCTCCCGCTGTCGTTCGCTCATGCCACTGCTCTGCACCAGGATCTCCACGTCGGGGTGGGCGGCGCGAAAACGGCTGGACACCTCCTGCAGGTACTGGTAGGAGGGGAAGAAGACCAGGTAGTTGCCGCGGTGCTGGCTGATGAGGGCGGCGATGGATTCGGCGACCTGGTCGAAGCTCTGGCCGCGGCCCTTGTACGAGGTGTCGAGGTGGTCGGCCAGGAGCAACTTGAAGTGTTCGGCGGGGAAGGGGGACTCCAGGTCGAGCAGGGCGTCGCCTTCCTCGCCGCCCAGCACCTGGCGGAAGTATTCGAGCGGGGTGAGGGTGGCGGAGAAGAATACCGCCGAGGTGCCGCGCCGCAGGGCCTCGCGCAACTGGGGGGCCGGGTCCATACAGAAGAGCTTGAGGCACAGATCCTTGAGATTGGGCTCGGCGTAGGTGGCGTAGTTGGGGCCAAAGAGATCGGCGATGCGCTGAAAGCCGAAGACCGCGAAGTAGAGTTCGATCAGTTCCTCGCGGTAGGAGGCGTTCAGGTCGCGCACCAGCACCTGCTCGGCTTTTTCGAGAAAATCGGGCAAGAGGGGCATCAGGTCGTGGGGCAGTTCGCGCTCCACCCAGGGCTGGCCCAACTCGGCGCAGCGCCGGCCCGCCTCAGCCAGGCAGTCTTCCAACTCCTTGAGGGCGCGCTTGAGGCCGGGGTGTTCCTTCTTGAGGCGCCGCCGCAGGCCCCCAATCTGGAGCCGGCTCAGCTCGGCCGAAAACATCTCGCGGGCCCGGTCCACCAGGTTGTGGGCCTCGTCGATGAGAAAGGCATACGCCCCGCCTTCTTCCAGGAAGAAGCGCCGGAGGTAGGCCCGGGGGTCGAAGATGTAGTTGTAATCGCAGATGATCACATCCGCCCAGAGGGACAGGTCGAGCGACAGCTCAAAAGGGCAAACCCGGTGCTGGCGCGCCACCTCCTCGACCCGGGCCCGGGGAATGGCATCGTGGCTGAACAGCTCGTCCAGGGCGCCCTCGATGCGGTCGTAGTACCCCAGGGCGTACTCGCACTGCTGCACGTCGCAGGGGCGGCCCTCGCTGGCGTTGAAGCAGATCCGCTCCCGGGCGGTGAGGGTGAGGTTCTTGCACTTGAGGCCGGACCGGCGCAGGTCCTCGATGGCCTTCTCGGCAATGGCCCGGCCGCTGGTCTTGGCGGTCAGGTAGAAGATCTTGGCCACGTGCCCGGCCCCCAGGGCCTTGAGGGCGGGGAAGAGGGTGGAGATGGTCTTGCCGATGCCGGTGGGGGCCTGGGCGAAGAGCCGGCCCTGGCCCTCGATGGCCCGGAAGGTGGCGCCCATCAGCTGCTTTTGGCCGCGGCGGAAGGCAGGGAAGGGGAACTGGAGTTCCTCGATGGACCGGTCGCGCTCGGCGCACCAGGCCAGGTAGTGTTTCATCCAGCGCAGGTACCGGTCGAGCAGGGTCTGGAAGAACTGCGCCAGCTCCCCGGCCTGGCAGGTGCGGCATTCTTCTTTCAGTTCCCCTGAATCCAGATGTACATAGGTAAGCTGGACCTGGATCTCTTCTATCTGGTGCTGGGCGGCGAAGAAGTGGGCGTAGATCTTGGCCTGGGCCCAGTGGTGGGGGTTCTCCTCCAGCTCGTCGAGGGCGGTGTAGGTGGTCTTGATCTCCTCGATGAGGACCTGGTCCTCCTCGACGAGCAGGCCGTCGATGCGGCCGCTGACCACCAGGGCGAATTCCTCGGTCTCCACCAGCAGCGAGATGGGCACCTCGCTCTGGTACGCGGCGGGGCGGGAGCGCTGCACCTGCTGGTGGCCGCGGGTGCCTTCTACCGCCCGTTCGGGGTTGCCGAAGCCGCCCTTTTCGAGGTTGCCGGAGCGCAGGCCAAAGGCGACCAGGTCGCGCACAGAGAGTTTGAGTAATTGGGGTTCCATAGGCGTTGGATAGGGGAAATATAAGCATTATCTTTGGACCGGTTCGCTGAAAGGAGAAGAAGATGACAGAAAGCGCAATACCTGTCGTGCTGGGCGTGATCGGCGGGTCGGGGGTGTACCAGATGGAAGGGGTGGAGGTGGTGCGGGAGCATTCGCTGGGCACGCCTTTTGGCCGGCCCTCGGATATGGTGGTCGAGGCGCGGGTCAGCGGGCAGCAGGTCTTTTTCCTGCCGCGCCACGGGCGGGGGCACCGGCTTTTGCCCTCGGAGGTGAACTACCGGGCCAATATCCACGCCCTCAAACAACTGGGGGTGACCCATGTGTTGGCGGTGAGCGCGGTGGGGATCATGAAGGAGCACATCAAGCCGGGGGACATGGTGCTGCCTGACCAGCTCTTCGACCGCACGCGCGGGGTGCGAGCCTCCACCTTCTTCGGCGAAGGCATCGCCGGCCACGTGGGTTTTGCCGATCCCTTCTGCGAGGAGTTGCGCCAGGTGGTGGCCCGCGCTGCCAGGGCCAAAGGAGCCACGGTGCATGAGGGCGGGGTCTACATCTGTATGGAGGGGCCGCAGTTCTCCACCAGGGCCGAGTCCCATTTCTACCGACGGGAAGTGGACGCTGCGGTGATCGGCATGACGGCTCTACCTGAGGCCAAGCTGGCGCGGGAGGCGGAGATGTGCTACGCCCTCTTGGCCATGGGCACGGACTATGACTGCTGGCACGAGACCGAGGAGGACGTGTCGGTGGAGGCGGTGCTGGGCATCCTCAAGGCGAATGCGGCGTTGGCCAACGCCACGGTGTCCGAGGTGGCGCGCCTGTTGCCGGCCACCTCGGATTGCGAGTGCCTGAGCGCGGCCCGCTTTGCCATCATCACCGCGCGCGAGGCGATCTCGGCGAGGGTGAAAGAGCGGTTGGGGGTGTTGTACGGGAAGTATTTCTGAGAGAGAGGACATACGGCGTTTTTCTCCTCAAAAGGAGAAGCATTTATGGAAATCCACGAACTGGTAATCGAGATGAAGCTACTGGAACGCCGGTTGACGTTATATGAAGAAAAATACGGCATTCTCAGTGAGGATTTTCACGCTGCGCTCATGGCCGGCAAACTAGCTGACTATGATGCTTATGATGAGACGCGAGCTGACTTCAGCCGCTGGAAGGGCATCTACGAAACCTGGCAGCGGCGCAGAGAGGTCTATCGCCGTCAACTTCGAGAGCGTGAACTGGCAGACGTATTGCGCTTTCAGCCAGCCTACTGATGGCTGTCAACCCTCTGCGGTCGTTGAGCGAATACAGCTACGGGTATGAAGTCTATCGAGGCGAGGAACGACTTTACTGGTACGATGACTTCCCTCATCCCAATGATCCGAATCTCGCCTTGACCATGCCTCACCACAAGCACATCCCACCCAACATCCGACACCACCGTGTACCTGCGCCGGGTATGAGTTTTGAGCATCCAAATCTGCCCGTAGTGCTTCGGGAAGTCGAGCAGGTTGGAAAAGCGTAAAGGCCGCCGCTTCTGAAACCATCCCGGCGAGGGTGAAAGAGCGCCTGGGGGTGTTGTACGGGAAATACTTCTGAGGAGGAGAGAACACCTCGATGCAGATGAGATACCTCCTGGTGCTGGCAGCCCTGCTGCTGGCCTGTGGCGGGCAACCAGACAAGAGCGCCCCCTCACCGGGGGGACTGAAGAACGTGCCGCGCAACCGCACCCTGATCATGGACTGCATCGAGCCCAACACCTGCGCCGGCCAGATCGTGGACTACGATGCCTTCAACCCCTTTGTGCCGGGGGGGATCTCCCGCATCGGGTACAATTTCCTCTACGAGCCGCTCTTCTTCTTCAACGCCTACCAGGAAAATGCCCAGCCCATCCCCTGGATCGGCGAGAGCTATCACTTCAATCCCGACCACACCCAGATCGATATCCAGATCCGCCGCGGGGTGAAGTGGAGCGACGGCCAGCCCTGGACTGCCCGGGACCT
>JACPJE010000286.1 GCA_016187725.1 Candidatus Latescibacterota bacterium | reverse complement strand
CTGGAGGGGTGCTACCGGGGGGAACGGAGTGGACCTTCGACCTGGTGCTGCTGCTGCCTGAAGAGCAGGGGTACCGGGTGCGGCGCAAGGCCAGGGTGCTCATCGAAGGGGAGGTGCGCCTGCGCGCCAGCCTCCCCGATCCTGGGGATCTCTTCAGCCTTCAGTTCGGCAGGGCGGCGGACTGATCAGACAAAGGTGTCGCCGGCCCCGCCCTTGAGGGAGATCTTGAGCTGCCCCTGGTCTTCGAGCTGGCGGATCTTGTGGACGATGCGCAGTTGCACCGCCTCCACCTCGCTCAGCCGCATGGGGCCGAGGAATTCCATCTCCTCTTCCATGAAGAGCCGCACCCGCTCGGACATGTTGCTCAGGATCTTCTCCTTCACTTCCTCGCTGGCGGCCTTGAGGGCGATCACCAGGTCCTTCTGCTCCACCTCGCGCAGGACGATCTGCACCTCGCGGTCGCTCAGGCTGCAGATGTCCTCAAAGACGAACATCATGTTGCGGACAGTCTCGGCGACCTCCGGGTCCTGGACGTCGATGTGCTCCAGCACGCTGCGCTCCACGCTGGTGCCGGTGAGGTTGAGGATGTCGGCGGTGACCTTGGGGCCGCCCACGTCCTTGTTGCCGCTGAGGATGTCATGGAGATTCCCGGCCAGGCTGTCCTCGATCTGCTTGAGGACCGCAGGGGTGATGTTGTTCATGGTGGCGATGCGGTAAGCCACCTCGGACTGGGTGTGCTCGGGCAGCTGGGAGAGGATGCCGGCGCCCTGGCGGGGGTCCAGTTGCGAGAGGATCAGGGCGATGGTCTGGGGATGCTCGTGGGAGATGAAGGGGGCCAGTTGCTCGGGCGGGACGTTCTTGAGCAGGTGGAAACCGGAAGAGAGGGTGCCGGTGATCCGGTCGAGGATCTCCTGGGCTTTGCGCGTGCCCACCGCCCGCTCCAGGGTGCCGCGCGCGAATTCGAGCCCTCCCTGGCTGAGGTACTCGCCGGCCAGCAGGTGCTGCTCGAATTCGGCCAGCACCTCGTCCTGCATTTCCACCGACAGATGCTTGAACTCGGCGATGGACTGGGTGAGGTTCTCGATCTCGGCTTCGCTGAGGAACTGCATGATCTCCGCCGCCCCTTCCTGGCCCAGGGCGATCATCAGCACCGCCGCCTTCTGCCTGGCGCTGAGTTCTATCTCCCCGGAAAAATCCTCCAGGTCCGGAGCTGGGTCTTTTCTCGTGGGACGGGTTGTCTCCCGCTTTTTGGATTGGCTGGATTGGGCAGCATATTTCTGGGCCGCAGAGAAAGAAATTCCCGGGTCCCCGCTGAAAGCAGCCTGGCGATAGGTAGCCAAAGTATTGTATTTCCTGTTGTTGAGATAAAACCAGGACGAGGTCTTTTCTCCCTTTCCCGCAGATGTTGCAAAAAAAGGGCCAGACATTCGCCCCTTGCGCCTCGGTCTCAGGGGCTTTATATTTGTAAAACTCTATAAAATCTGTATTTTCCCTGCTCGCTTCCCCACATCAACTCCCCCTCTTCCCCGCCAGTACTCCGCACCTCGTTCCCTGCCCCGACTAAAGGATGCCCAGGGCATGAAGGTCATCGATCTGCTCGTGCTGCCCCAGCCTGGCCAGGCCGGCAGCAAAAGACAGTTGCTGGACGAATTTCTGCACAACCCTTTCCTGGATGACGATCTGCAGGAACTGGCCCTCCGCCTGGGGACTCCCCGCGCTGAGGTGGCGGTCCTTCTGGGAGAATTGTGCCAGGGGCATTTTTTGAAACCCCTGGGCCAGCGCGGCTATGCCCTGGACCTCAGCCAGGTGGGGGAAAAGCCCGAGGCCGCCCTGGGCCGCAAGCAGCAAGGCTCGGTCCGCAGGGAAGTGACCGGGGGCCGGGAACCGCCAGAGGCCTGGCTGGAAGCGCTGCCTTTCGGGCTGGCGCTGCTCAGCGCGGACGGCAGCTTGGAACGGGCCAATGAGCGGGCGATCACCTGGATGGGCATCCCCCGGGAGGACTTCGACGGGGCGGCCTTTGAGCAGGCCACCGGGGTGGACCCGACCCAGGTGCTGGAGAAAGGCACGGTGCTCTCCTTCACCCGCCGGCTGCCCTTTGCCCTGGAGGTGGAGGTGCGCCCCTGCCCGCCCCAGGGGGTGCTCATCGTGGTGCAGGACGTTTCGCTGCGCGAGGAACTGACGAAGATCCAGGCCAGCTTCCAGGAGGCCTTCTTCTCCCGCTTGCGCCTGGGCTTTGTCGAACCCCTAGAGGTGCTGGAGCGTTTTCTGGAAAACCCCGCGCACCAGGAACTGGGCCTGGCCAGGGCGGCGGTGGAACAGCTGCACTGGATCTTGGCGGGTCTGCTGGCAGATCCGCTTCCCCCCGCAGGGGGGGAGGATCTGGGGATCAACTCCTGAATGGACAGAGGATCAGCATGGTACTGGACGTGCGCCGTTTCTTTCCAGCCGATCAACTAGCCCTTCCCCCCGCGCAGACTGCCACGGCCAGCGCTTCGGAAGATCTGGGATCGCTGCTGGCCCGGGTGATCCAGAAAGGGAATCCCGCCGCGCAGGCCCGGGCGGTGGAGCAGCTGCGTCAACTGGTGCCCACCCCGGAAGGGCAGGAGGCGATCTGGGAGATCATCTGCCAGGCCGCAGATCCGCGCCGGCTGGCCGCCGCCCAGGTGCTGGGCTATCACCGGCAATGGCTCTCCTCCCCGTCGGCGATCAGGCGGGTGCTGGTCCAGGCCCGGGAAGAGGAGGATCCGGCGGTGCGGGGGGCGCTAGTGTGGTGCCTGCGGCAGGCCGAGGAGGTGCAGGAGTTCCTGCTCCATCCAGACAGCCGCATCGCCCGCGAGGCGGCCCTGGGGCTGCCCCTGGGCAAGAAGACCCTGGCTTCTCTGGTGCGGGCCTTCAAGGTCGGCCGGCAGCCGGACCAGGAACGCGTCTTCCTCCACAAGCTGCGCGCCCTGCATCCGCCCCTGCTGCGCGAGCTGGTGGCGCATCTGCTGGAGGAGGAATGGGGCGAGTCCGAGGGCGAGCGGTTGGGGGCGCTCTTCTGCAGCCTGCCCCAGCTGCCGCTCTTCGAACTCTTTGTCGAGGAGCGGGGCAAGCCGGAGTGGGCTTCGGACAAAGGGCTGGCTTCGGCGGGGAGGGCCAGGAACTGGCACCTCTTTTCCAGGCTGGCCGAGCGCGCCCTGCAACGGGGGCCCACCATCGAATTGCTGCGCCACCTGCTCAGCCGCAGCAGCGAGGATGAGACCTTCGCCCGGCGCCACGCCTCGTTCCTGCGCCTGGCCCTCAACCAGGCCGATGCCCTGCTGGGGCCAGAACTGCTCAAGCACTTCGAGCGTCTGACCTTCAAGGCCTCGGAGGACCGGCTGGTGCGCCTGGCCCAGCTGCTGGTGGAACTGAGCTTCAGGCTGGAGGGTCCCTCCGGGGTGCAGGCCACCTCGCTCTTGGAGGAGTGGAAGCAGCGCTCTCCGGACCTGAAACTGAAGATCTACCACCTCCAGCAGAGATTGACCTAACCCCCTAACCCCCTTCCCTTCAGGGAAGGGGGAACTTTCTCTCCCTGCGAGAAAAAGGGAGGTGCTTTTACCCCCTCTCCTTCAGGAGAGGGGGCCAGGGGGTGAGGTTACTTGGGCGCCCGCCACAGCAAGGCCAAGCCCAGAAACCCGAAGATCAGGTTGGGCAGCCAGGCTCCCAGCGCCGGGGAGAGCAGTTCATTCCATCCCAAGGCCTGCCCGGCCTTGACGCAGCTGTAGTACACGAAGCAGATCAGCGTCCCCCTGCCAAAGCTGCCGGCCAATCCAGAGCGGCGCGCATCGGCAGCCAGGGGCGCCCCCAGCAGGACGATGACAAAGCAGGTGAAGGGAAAGGCGATCTTGAGGTGGAGGTCCACCTGCTGGCGGGTGGGGTCCTCCCCGTTGGCGCGGGCCCGGTCGATGTAGTTCCGCAACTCTCCATAATCCATCTCTTCCGGCTTTTTCTGCTGCTGGGCAAAGTCCGCCGGCCTCAGGGTGAGGGCGGGCAGTTCGCGTTGGGCAAAGGCTTCGACCTGGGTCCCGGCCGCGCCAAAGCGGTACTCGTGGCCATCCAGCAGCACCCACCGGTCATCGCGCCACTCCAGGCGGCGGCCCTCCAGGCGGCGCACTACCCGGCCGGCCCGCTGCTCCTCGCAGCTGACCTCGCTGGCCCGCTGGTTGCGGGCGTCGTAGGAGCTGGCGAAGACCAGCTGGCCTTCCACGTCCTGCAGCAGCACCTGCCGGCGCGAACCGTCGGCGCGGTTGACGGCGCGGATCTCGTCCCACACCGCCCGGTAGCGGTAGGTGGCCGCTGGCACCACCTGGTCGGTAAAGAAAAAGGCCAGGCCGCCGAAGGCCAGCGAAAAGGCCAGCAGGGGCAGGAGCAGCCGGTAGAGGCTGATGCCGGCGGCCTTCATGGCGGTCAGTTCGTTGGCGCGGGCCAGGCTGGTCAGCGAGAAGAGGGTGCCCAGGAGCGCGGCGATGGGGAGGGTCAGGGCGATCCAGTAGGGGGCGTGGTAGAAGTAGTAGCGCAGGATCTGCCCGGGCGTGGTCCGGTAGTCGATGAAGGTGTCTATATGCTCGATGAGGTCCACCGCCACCGCCACCAGCAGCAGGGCCAGGACGGCGGCCCCCAGGCACAGGAGGTGGCGGCCCAACAGGTAGCGGTCGAGCAGCCTCACCTGGCGCTCCGGCGCCACAGCGGGCGGTCGAGGGCGGCGCAGTACAGCAGATACAGGCCCAGCGCGCCGAAGACCAGGTTGGGGGCCCACATGGACAGGGCCGGGGAGAGCAGGCCCCGGTCGGCCAGTTCCTCGCCGCCGATGAGGAACATCCAGTAGTTCCAGAAGAAGGCCAGGCTGATGCCCACCGAGACGGCGGCGCCGCGCCGCCGCAAGAGCGCTCCCAGGGGGGCGCCCAGCAGGACAAAGACCACGCAGGCGAAGGGGATGGAGAACTTCTTGTGGATCTCCACCCAGTAGGAGTCGGCGGCCTGGCCGCTGTGGTCCCACAGGTTCCACTGCTTCTGGATGAATTTCTCGGCTTGCTGGACCCGCTGGGCTAGCTGGCCGGCCGAGTCGGTACCCGCCGTGTCCAGGGAGGCGATGAAGACCTGCAGGGTGGAGTCCATGAGCCGGCGGGCGCTCTGCTGGCGCTGGCGCTGCTCCCTGGCCGCCAGGTACAGGGCGGCCAGGTCCATCTCGCGGTCACTGCGGAAGGAGGACTGGTAGGGGGTGAGGGCGCGCTGGGGGTCTTCGACGTGGACCACCTGGCGGGCAAAGGTGCCGCGGATCAGGCGCCGCGGGTCGCCCTCATCGAAGCGGAGGAACTCCCCCTCGTTCAGGGTGAGGCGGATGTAGCGGCCCTCATCGAAGAGGCCCAGTTCCCCGCTGGCCGCCCGCAGGGTGGGGGGGGGGCCCTGGCCGCCGCTGTCGAGCACGGTGATCCCCTGCAGCAGATTGGCCTCCTGATCGACGTGGTGGACCAGCAGGCTGTAGGAGCCCAGGCCGTGGATGAAGGAACCCTCCTTCTGCTTGAGCACCAGGGCGGCCTTGCGCCGCTGCAGGTCGGCTGACAGGTTGCGGGCCCGGTGGTTCCAGTCGGGCAGCACCCGGTCGTTGAAGAGCACCATCAGCACCGTCAGTAGGGAAGCGACCCCCAGCACCGGGCGGGCCAGCTGCAGGAAACCCACGCCCGAGGCCTTGGCGGCGATGATCTCGTGGTCCACCGACAGCCGGCCGAAGGCCATCAGCGCGGCGATGAGCACGGCCATGGGCACGGCCAGGGCCAGGATCCAGGCCAGGTTGTAGAGGAAGAGCTGGCCGGCCAGGCCCAGGGTCACCCCCTTGCTGAGCACCTGGTCCATCACCTGCAGGACCGCGTCGATCATCAGGACGAAGACGATCAGGGTCAGGCCGAAGCAGAAGGGACCCAGGTGCTGCCGGAGTATATAGCGGGACAGGGTGGTCAAAGGCGCGGCCCGGAGTGTAGCGAAAAATGCGCAGTGGTGTGGCTTATCAAATATACACCCGCAGCGCCGATCGCCCAAAGTGCAGGACTTGGGGCTGGAACGGCTTTTGCATGCGCCGGGGGCAGCATGCGCGCTTCCGCCCTTGATCTGGAGGGGGTATGACAGTATGTTTTTTCGGGGCCTGCAAGTCCTGCCCGGCCTCGACCTTCCCACCTATCTGGAGCTCGCCTAGCGCGCCTGGTGAACGCTTGTATCCGGCATTGAAGAAGGAACCCTGAGGGGGGTGCAGCCGTCCCCCTGAGCAGATTTATGCAAGCGTCGGTGCCCATGCGCGCAATGCCCATCTGGCGGCTCAGGTCTGCCCGGACAGGAGTGTGGCTGGCGGTTTTACTGCTGCCCGCCCTCGTCCTGGCCGCTCCTGGTCTGCGCCCACCTCCCTATTGCGGCCCCCTCGCCGGCCTGTTGTCCGAGGCGCCGGCGCGCGCGCCCCTCAACACCTCCGGCCAGCCCCTGCTCTCGGCCCCTCCGCCAGTGGCGCTGATGGGGATTTACGCGCCTTTCAACCAGAAGCAGGTGCAGGTGGATTCCGCGGGGACCCACTACACCCCCTCGGTGGCAGGGCTGCCCTCGGGTCCCGAACTCACCTTGCCGCTGGACGAGTACCTGAAACTGGGGTACCGCCATCAGCAGGGCCAGCTCTGGCAGAGCCAGGTGCGCCGGAGCCGGCGCACCATCGCCGACCAGCAGCAGCGGCAGGGTGCGGGAAAGCTGCAGTGGACCGTCCCCTTTCCGCGCACCCCCAGGGCGGTGCGCAAGATCATCGGCGAGGAAGGCCCCACCCTGCGCATCAACGGCGAACGCACCATCACCGTGGCCGGCAAGAGCGAGTGGACCGATGGGGAGGTGCAGACCCTGTCCGGCCGGGCCTCCAAATTTCCGGCCCTGAGCATGGACCAGGAGTCCAAGTTCTCGGTGGAGGGCAAGGTCGGGGAGCTGATCAACGTCCGCATCACCCAGGACACCGAAAACCTGGGTTCGGCCTTCAGCAGCGGGCTGGGCAATCAACTGGCTAACCAGATCAAGCTGGACTACAAGGGGGACGAGGACGCCATCTTCCAGGAGGTCCAGGCCGGCAACACCACCCTCTCGCTGCCTGGCAACCGCTTCGTGGCCTTCAACCAGCAGCACAAGGGGCTCTTTGGCATCCGCGCCAAGGGCAGGATGGGGCCCCTGAGCTTCACCTCCATCGCCAGCCACGAAAAGAGCAAGAGCAACCGCAAGTCCTTCAAGGGCGGCGTGCTGGGCGACACCCTGACCCTGCGCGATTACCAGTATCTGCCCAACACCTACTTCTTCCTCGACCAGGTGTACCGGGACCGGCTGCGGGATTTCCGCGAGGCCTCCCAGGGGACGCCCACCGATTACGTCGCCGAGGACGCGGTGAACGAGAACAGCCTGCAGGTCTATGTCAACGACTTCAACGTCAACAACGACCCCGAGCAGCGGGCCAAACCGGGGGTGGCCTGGGTGGAGGTGAGCGGACCGGTGGACGAGCGCAGCGGGTACGTGGAGCGGGGCACCTGGCAGCGGCTGGATCCGGACCGGGACTACACCCTGGTCCCTCAGCTGGGGTACATCGTGCTCAACCGATCCGTGGAGGATCGCTACGCCCTGGCGGTCACCTACCGCACCGTGGGGGAGGATGGGGTGGGGAAGCAGTACGGGGACGCCCAGGGGGATACCCTGCGGCTGAAACTGATCAAGGCGCGCGATCCCCGGCCCGATTTTCCCACCTGGAACCTGGAGTGGAAGAACGTGTACCGCGTCTCCAACGCCTACGCCGAGGGCAGGAAGTTCGACCGCGACAAGATCGAGATCGAGATTTTCGAGGAGGTGGCCGGCCGCGAACCCCAGTCCTCCCAGGGGGGACGGTCCCTGCTGCAGCTCATGGGGCTGGACGAGCGGGGCAAGGACCCGGGCAGTCCTGCCGACCGGTTGGTGGACTCGGACTACTTCGGCCTCGACGAGTTCAGGGGGGTGCTGATCTTTCCCGACCAGACCCCTTTCGACCCCCAGCACCTCCGCTACAAGGGCCTGCAGAATACCGTGCCGGCCATCTACAACAGCCAGCAGCAGCGCGAGCGCACCGAAGCCAGCCGGTACCAGATCAAGGTGTTGTCCAGGTCAGGGGAGCAGCGCATCAACCTGGGGCAGCTGGGCATCGACCCCGAATCGGTGGAGGTGCGGCTCAACGGCGAAAGGCTGCAGCAGGGGAGCGACTACAGCGTGGGCTTCAGCGGGGAGATCACCTTCCTCGGGCCCAAGGCCCAGACGGTGGGCGATCCGGGGGCGGATCTCGAAATCACCTACGAATCCGAGGATCTGATAGGCCTGGGCAGCCAGCAGAAGACCCTGCTGGGCATGCGCAGCGAGTACGAGTTCTGGGAGGGGGACGGCACCATCGGCTCCACCCTGATCTACAACAACGAGCGCAGCAGCGAGCGGCGGGTGCGGGTGGGCAGCGAGCCGGCCCGCACCGTGGTGTGGGACATGGACCTCAAGGCCCGCTTCGACGCGCCGCTGCTCACCCGGGCGGTCGATCTGGTGCCCCTGCTCAGGACGGTGGAGAAGTCAGAGGTCAACGTGCAGGCCGAACTGGCCCAGAGCCGGCCCAACCTCAACACCAAGGGGCAGGGGTACATCGACGACTTCGAGGGCAGCGAGCGGCCCGAATTGCTGCCGATCATCCGCACCCGTTGGACCCCGGCGAGCCAGCCCCTGGGCGAGACCTACCAGGTGGAGGAGCGGGGCCGGCTGATCTGGTACAATCCCTACGACCGGGTGCTGCGCACCGAGATCTGGCCCGGCCAGGAAGACCAGGTGGACGCCCAGAACGACGAGACCGACGTGCTGGCCCTCGAACTGAGCCCCGCCCAGGAGGGAACCCGGTCGTGGAGCGGAGTGATGGCCGCCTTCACGGGGGGAGCGCGGGACTTCTCCCTGTCCAAATTCCTCGATGTGTGGGTGCGGGGCGAGGAAGGGCTGCTGCAGGTGGACCTGGGGTCCATCACCGAGGACTACCTCCCCGACGGCCGGCTCAACACCGAGGATATCCCCCTGACGGGGCTGACCGCCGGCGACGGAGTAGTCGCCGTCGAGGAGGACGTGGGCCTGGACGGGCGCACCGACGAGCAGGAACTCAAATACTACCTGGCCCTGGCCGGGGCGGACACCACCGGGAGTGCCGAAGAGCAGCGGGAGGAGTTCGCCCGCCGCCATCCCCAGCGCGACCCCCTGGATCCCGAGGGGGATGGCTGGGAGTACAAGGAGCGCAGCGACGACTACAGCCGCATCAACGGCACCCAGGGCAACCGGGGGGACAGCGAGAACCGCGACCGGCCGGACAGCGAGGATCTCAACAACGACGGCGTGCTCAACACCCGCAACGACTACTATCACTACACCATCGACCTGGCCCATGACGAACCGGTGCCAGGCACCCAGAGCAATGGCTGGCGGCTCTTCCGGGTGCCCCTGTACGGGGAAGGGGTGGAAAAGGTGGGCAGCCCCGACTCCAGCCGCATCGAGGCCGCCCGCCTGGTGGTGGTGGACGGGGCCAACCGGGGGGCGAAGGTGGAGATCGCCCAGCTGGAGGTGATCGGCAACGAGTGGCAGGTGGTGGGCATCGAGGAGCTGGAAGGCGGGTTGCCGGTGCACGAGGAGGAGAGCTTCGACGTGACGGTGATCGGCTCGGACGTGAACCGCACCTACAAGCCGCCGCCGGGGGTCAAGATCAGGCGCAACCTCCAGTCGCGCACCCGGGAGCGGGAGCAGTCACTGGTGCTGGACTACCACGGCCTGGAGCCCCTGCACCAGGCCACTGCCACCCGGGTCCTCTCCCTGGCGCGGCCGGCCAACTACACCAAGTACACCCGGCTGCGCATGTACGTGCACGGCGACGAGGAGGAAACCCGGTACGCCAGCGCCGACTCCAGCGACCTGGAACTCTTTCTGCGCTTCGGGGCCGACAGCACCAATTACTACGAGTTCGCCACCCGGATCTTCCCCGGCTGGGACCGCCGCAACGAGGTGGACATCGACCTGGTGGAGATGGCCAGGCTCAAGCTGCTGGTGCCCCAGACCGGGTTGGGCAGGGGCGAGGTGGTGGACACCCTCATCGCCGATCCCCAGGTCCGGGAGGGGGCCCCGGCCCAATACCGGATGCGCGGCAGCCCTTCCATGCAGCAGGTCAAGCAGCTGAGCCTGGGATTGCGCCACCTGGGGACCCGCCAGGCCCACACCGGCCAGGTCTACACCGACGAGCTGCGCCTGGACGGGGCGCGCAACGACCCAGGCCTGGCCGTCTACACCCGGGTCAACGCCAAACTGGCCGACTTCATGACTGTGGACGGCCAGCTGGAATGGCAGGGCGAGGACTTTCGCACCCTCAACGCCACCGAGCGGGCCAACAGCGACCTCAACACCGGCCTGCAGACCTCGGCCAATATCAACCAGTTCCTGCCGGGGAGCTGGGGCTTTTCCATCCCGGTCAAGCTGAGCCTCAGCCGCAGCGAAAGCCTGCCGCGCTACGGACCCAACGCCGACGTGGAACTGACGGATTCCCAGAAGCAGGAGCAGCGCAGCCAGACCACCAAGCGCTTCTACGAAGTCTCGTTGAGCAAGCGGGCCAGCCAGCGCTGGTGGTGGCGCTGGACCATCGACCAGGTCAACGTGCGCTTCTCCTCCACCCGGGAGCGCGGTTTCGATCCGGTGCGGCCACTGCGCCGGCTGGAAGCGCGCACCGCCAGTTTCTCCTACCAGATGCCCTTGCCCAAGCCCTCCCTGCCCCTGCTGGGCTGGCTGCCCGGGTTCCTGCCGGCCGGGCTCAGGCAAATGCGCCTGAGCCCGCTGCCCTCCACCCTGTCCTATACGGCCAATGTCAACCAGCAGCAGCAGGTCGCCCTGCAGCGCACGGATGCCGACACCACCTTCCAGGAGGACTTCGACCTGCGCGAGACCTACACCGGCAAGCTGGCGCCTTTCGGCTTCATCAGCAGCGATTACAGCCTGCAGATCGAACGCGACCTGCGCAAGAAGCTGGCGCCGGGCAAGTTGAGCTTTGGCACCGAGGTGAAACGGGTGCAGAAGGCGGACGTGGATTTCAACCCGCGGCTGATCAAGTGGCTGGACCAGAACTATTCCTTCCAGGCCAACTACGAGGAGATCAACGATCCGCGCGCCCGCCGGGTCCAGGTGCTGATCGACACCGTCACCGGCCTGCCCATCAAGACCCGCGACATCGGCACCAAGAACAACCTGTCGGCTCGGCTGAATCTGAGGATACCGGCCATTCTGCAAGGTCTGGGGGCGCCGGGAGCCAAGAGCGGTCCCCAGCGGGGCAAAAGCGACAAGGACAAGAAGAAGGAGGTGGACCCGGCCGAGATGCCCAAGGAGACCAAGCCCCAGGCCCAGGCCGGCAACCCCTTTTTCCTGCGGCGCCTGCTCTACGCCAGCGGCAACTACGTCGAACCCTTCAACCTCACCTGGAGAGGGGGCACCGACAACCGCAGCTTCAATCTCGTCGACCGGCCTTCGCTGTGGTACCAATTGGGGTTGAGCGACAGCCTGGAGGTGGACCAGCAGGGTGCCGGGCTGACCCAGCAGGACCTGCAGAGCCGCAACGCCAACCTGGAGGCCGATACCGGGATGAAGCTGCCCCTGGGCCTCAGCTTCAAGGCCAATTTCCGCCAGCAACAGACCCGCCGCAACGGCAGCACCCAGAACCGCCTGCGGGTGGAAAAGCAGCAGGAGTTCCCCAAGTTCAGCCTCAACTGGGGCCGCGCCGACCGCCTGCCCTACGTGCAGAAACTGATCAGCAGCGCCCAGGTCAATGTGTCTTATGGAAAGAGCCAGAACAGCGAGGGCGAGGGGAGTCTGCGGCCGGGCAATCTATTGAGGAGGGAGCATTCCACCGAGATCAAGGCTTCCTGGTCGGGCCGCTGGAAGATCGGTCCTTCCACCAAGTTCGAGGTATCCCGCTCCCGGGGCGTAGACGAGGACTACGAACTGGACGTGCGCACCGACACCAGCGACCCCGGCCAGCTGCGGCCCCTGCGCGGCAGCGGCAGCCTGGAAAAAAACGGGACCACTTTCGAGATCAGGCACACCCTCAAGCCCCGCGGCCTGCCCCTCTTCGGCAAGCTCAAAAGCAACGTGGACTTCAGGGTGGAGTTCGGGCTGGAGGGCGAGAAGAAGGGCAGCGCCACCGGGGACGCCGCCAGGGCCACCATCGCCCAGACCAGCAGGATCAAGCTGTCGACCAGCGCCACCTACAAATTCAGCGAGAGCTTCCAGGGCCGGGCCCTGATCCGCCTGGAGAACAACCGCAACGAGTTGACCGACAAGACCCGCAAGATCCGCGAGGTCAGCCTGTCGGGGACCCTCTTGTTCCGCTGAGCCGCCCCGGGCAGTTGCCCGGCGCGCGCCGAGGAGATATCTTCCATGTTCAACCGCCAGGAACAGTTGATCCTGCTCTTCCTGGGGGTGTCGCTGCTGGCCGGCAGCGGCGTCGCCCTGGTCGATCACTACCGCCCCAGCAGTATGGGGGAATTCCAGGTGCGCCCCGCTGCCCTTCAGACGCCGGCAGAGCAGGTCGGGCCGGCAGCGCCGGTGGCAGCCCCAAAAGAGCGCGCCGGGCCGGTGCGGCTCAACACCGCCGATGCGGCCCAGCTGCAGCAGCTTCCGGGTATTGGTCCCAAAACAGCGGCCCGCATCCTGAGTTATCGCCAGGAGCAGGGGGCTTTCAAAACCATCGAAGACCTGGCGCGGGTGCCGGGCATCGGCGCCCGCACCCTGGAGAAACTGCGGCCCCTGGTGGTGGTCGAGTAGAAAGCGTCCATGTTCGGAGCGCGCCAGCGGCGGGCCACCGGCGTCCACATAGCCGATCGGGTCCTGCACATCGTCGAACTGATCCGCCACCGGGGAGAGGTGGTGCTCAACAACCTGGTGCGGGAAACCCTGCCCTTTGCCTGCACTCCCGCCCGGCTGGCCGGCGGGGAGCGCGAGGAACTGGCCCGGATCGTGCGCCGGGTGGGCAAGGAGCGCCGCATCGCCTTCGCCAATCCCGGTGTAGCGCTGGGGTCCCATGCCTTTCTGCTCAAGCGCCGGCCCTGGATCTACGGCAGCGAGCAGCTCAACAGGGAGCATCTCAAGTGGGAGGTCCAGCAGGTCCTCCCCGACCGCCTTTCCGAGTACGCGCTGGACTTCGCCAAGACGCCCCAGGGGTATTTCCTGGTGGCGGCCCGGCGCCGTGCCCTCAAACTGTACGGAGCGCTGTGCCGGAAGGGAGGGCTGAGGCATCCCCTGTTCGACATCGCCCCTTTTGCCCTCTACAACGCGCTGGAGGCCAGCGGGGTCCTGGGCGGAGAGGAGCTGGAGATCCTGGTGGACGTCTCGCCGCCAGAGGCGCTGGTGCTGCTGCTCAACGCCGGCCAGCTCCAGGCCGTGGGTTCCTGCACCTGGGAGGGAGAGAGCCCGCAGATCAGGCGCGAGGCCCTGGTGGAGAGGGTGCAACAACTGATCGAAGCCGAGGGCAGCCTGCGGCGGCCCAGGCGCCTGTGGCTCAGCGGCACGGCGGCGGCGGACCCGGAGTGGAACGCGGTCCTGAGCGATAAAATCGCCTTGGAAGTGGCCGTATTCGACCCCCTCGCCGGAGTGGACGATTCGCCGCTGGAAGAAAGGGTCCCACCCGCAGAGCGGGCCGCCTGCGCCGTGGCCGCCGGCCTGGCCTATCGCTGTCTGAGCGAAGGTGATTGAAGGCGGCGGTCTTGCGCTCCAGCCCAAAGACCAGACCATGATCCGCATCCAATTGCAGCCGCGCAGCCGGCGCCTGTTTCCGGTGTTCTTCCTGGGGATGGGTGTCTTCCTGGCCACTGCCCTGGGCCTGGCCTATCTGGCGCGGGAGGAGCACCCCTCGCCGCTGCCGGCGCTGGCAGCCGTGGAGCTGCCCGCCCAGGCAGCAGAACAGCCACAGGAGCCCGCACCGCAGACCGCCCCGCCGGTGGTCCCCCAGGACAGAGCGCCTGCCCTCCCGCCCAGCACAGAGGCCCAGCCTCCGCAACGGGAGGAAGTCAGACCAGCCCAACCCCAGCAGTCCGCTCCTGCCCCGGCCAAAGGGCAGCGGCAGATCCCGGCCCTTCCCCAGGCCGGCCCGCTGTGCCTGCGCACCCTCCAGTTGTACGAGCGACTGCCCCCCGCGGTGCGCTGCTCGTCGCTGTCCGGCACCGGGTCGGGCGAGTACACCATCGAGGGGACCATCCCCGCCGGGGACTTCCCCCAGCTCATCGCCCTGCTCGACGGGCTGCAGCGGCTGTCCTCGCGCGCAACGCTCTCCGGCGGGCTGGCGGGCAAGAAGGAGGGGGATTACGGATTCAACCTCCACGGGCAATTCGCCCCTGAGGCCCAGCCTGCTGCCGCTCCTCTGGGGACCGGCGAAGTGGCAGCGCTCTTCACCCAGGCAGCGGCCCTGGCGCGCAAGAGCCGGCTCGACTCGGTGCGGGTGGGTTCCCCCCTCTTCACGCCGCTGGCCAAGGGGGTGGTCCAGCAGCGCCAGAAACTGTGGGCCACCGGTTCCTACCAGCAACTGAAGACCTTTGTCGGAACCCTGGTCAGGCAGCAGCCCCAGTTGCACCTGGAAGAGGTGATGCTGGTGCCTCAGTACCGGGGGGAAGCCCAGTGGAAACAGGCCCAATTCTACGCGGTGCTGAGCGCTGCGGTGCGGGCGGCGCGCTGAGAGGCGGTCATGGACACAGCCATCTATCCGGGCAGTTTCGATCCCATCACCTACGGGCACCTCAACATTATCGAACGCGCCCTGAGCATCTTCAGCCGGGTGGTGGTGCTGGTGGCGGTAAATCCGCAGAAGAGTTACCTCTTCTCCCCCGGCGAAAAGGTGGAGATGATCCGCGAGACCACCCGGGAATGGCCCCGGGTCGAGGTGGACCACAGCGAGGGACTGCTGGTCGAGTACGCGCGCCGGCGCCAGATCCACATCGCGGTGCGCGGCCTGCGCGCGGTGACCGATTTCGAGGGCGAGTTCGCCATGGCCCTGACCAACCGCACCCTGTGGCAGGAGATGGACACCGTCTTCCTGATGACCCGCGCCGATTACATGTACCTGAGTTCCTCGGTGGTGCGCCAGGTGGCTCAGTTGGGCGGGGATATCAGTTCCTTTGTGCCCCCGGCGGTGGAAGGCCGGCTGCGGGCCAAGTTCGGGCACGCCTGAGCCATGTTCATCGACGAGGCGATCATCACCGTGGAGTCGGGGGGCGGGGGAGACGGCTGCATGAGCTTCCGCCGCGAGAAGTACGTGCCGCGCGGCGGGCCCAATGGGGGCGACGGGGGCGACGGGGGCGACGTGGTCTTCAGGGCCGACAGCCACCTGGCCACCCTGCTGGACTTTCGCTACTGCCCCCGGATCGCGGCCCAGCGGGGGGGGCACGGCAAGGGCAAGGACATGACCGGGCCCCGCGGGGAGGATGCCCTGATCAGGGTGCCGCTGGGCACGCTGGTGCGCGCCGAGGACGGCACCCTGCTGGCCGACCTGGTCGAGGAAGGGCAGGAATTCGTCCTGCTCAAGGGGGGGCAGGGGGGAAGGGGCAACAGCCGTTTTGTCACCTCGCGGCTGCAGGCCCCGCGCCGCGCCGATCCGGGGGAGCCGGGCCAGCAGGCCGTGGTGCGGCTGGAACTGAGGCTGATGGCCGACGTGGGATTGGTGGGCTTTCCCAATGCCGGCAAGTCCACCTTGCTCTCGCGGCTCTCTGCCGCCCACCCCAAGATCGCCGACTACCCCTTCACTACCCTGGAGCCCCAGCTGGGCATCGTGGGCTGGGCCGAATACGAGAGTTTTGCGCTGGCCGATCTGCCCGGACTCATCGAGGGGGCTCACCAGGGCAAGGGGCTGGGCCTGCGCTTTTTGCGCCATATCGAGCGCACCCGCACCCTGCTCTTCACCCTCGACTGCACCAGCCCCTCGCCGGCCAGGGACCTGGAGACCCTGCGCCAGGAGCTGGGACATTTCGACCCGCTGCTCCTGGAAAAACCCTATGCCATCGCCTTCACCAAGGCCGATCTGCTGGGGCCGGGGGAAGCCTTCGCCGATCCCTTCTCCGGATTGGCAGTGACCCGTTTCCTGATCTCGGGGGTGAGCGGGCAGGGCTTGCGCGAACTGGTGGTGTGGCTGGGCACCCTGGTCAAAGAGCAGCGCCAGTTAGAGGGCGCCCGCCTGGTGGAGGATGCAGGTGGAGCGGGATGACCTGGCCTGGCTGGCCCTTTCTCGCCTGCCCGAAATAGGCGGGACCCGCTGCCGGCAGCTGATCGCCCGTTTCGGTTCGGTGCGCTCCGCCCTCGAAGCGCCGGCCCGGTCCTGGGAGGAGATCGTCGGGGTCGGAGTGGCGCGCCGGGCCCGGGCCCTGCCGGTGGACTGGGAGTGGGCCGAGAACCAGTGGGCGGCGTTGCAGCGCCTGGGCGGGCACCTGATCACCCTCGAAGATGAGGGATACCCGGAATTGCTGCGCCAGATCGCCTCGCCGCCGGCAATGCTCTTTGTGCTGGGCGCGGCGGATTTCACCCTGCCCACTATCGCGCTGGTGGGCACCCGCCAGGCCAGCGAGTACGGGCAGAGCATGGCCAGGCAGCTGGCCGCCGAACTGGCCCGCCAGGGTCTGTGCGTGATCAGCGGCATGGCCAGCGGCATCGACACCGCCGCCCATCAGGGAGCCCTGGAAGGGGGGGGCCAGACCTTCGCGGTGCTAGGCTGCGGGCCGGATGTGATCTATCCGCGCGCCAATGCCCAGCTCCACGCCCGCATCCAGCAGCAGGGGGCGGTGCTGGCCGAGTACCCCCTGGGCTTCCCCCCGGATGCGGGCACCTTCCCCCGCCGCAACCGGCTGATCAGCGGCCTGAGCCTGGGGACGGTGGTGGTGGAGGCTCCGGCTCAGAGCGGCGCCCTGATCACCGCCTCCTATGCCCTGGATCAGAACCGCGAGGTCTTCGCCGTGCCCGGCGAGGTGCGCGGCGGGCGGAGCGCCGGTTGCCACCGGCTGATCAAGGAGGGGGCCAAGCTGGTCGAGGGGGTCGGCGACGTGCTCGAGGAGCTGGGCCCCCGCTTCCAGCAGCGGGCGCAGCTGGCCCTGGATTTCACGGTGCCAGTTCCTGCCGGCCCGGAACTCTCCCCTCAGGAGCGCCTGGTCTACGACCTGCTGGGCGAGGAACCCCTCCACATCGACCCCCTGGGCGCCCAGACCGGCTTGCCCGTTCCCGAGTTGCTGCGCATCCTGCTGGACCTGGAACTGGAGGGCCTGGTGGTGCAGTTGCCGGGCAAACGGTTTGTGCGGCAGCCTTAGGGTTCATCGCAAGGAGAGCTATGGAGCGAAAAG
Source organism: Candidatus Latescibacterota bacterium (assembly GCA_016187725.1). Classification (GTDB taxonomy): domain Bacteria; phylum Latescibacterota; class UBA2968; order UBA8231; family UBA8231; genus SICG01. Next base: position 6,896 of record JACPJE010000286.1, on the reverse strand, counting down.
AGGACTTTCAAGCGCAGGTGGGCGACTACCAGCGCGGCATCGAGGTGATGAACCGGCTGTGGGGGGAGGAGACCACCGCGAGGATGCGCGCCATCTGGAAGCAGGCCGATCCGGAGGTGGAGCGCTATATCACCGCCTTTGCCCTGGGCGAAGTCTGGGCGCGGCCGGTGCTGGATCTCAAGACCCGCAGCCTGCTCTGCCTGGCCGCTTCGGTGGCCCTGGAACGCGAGAGCCAGATCCGCCTGCACACCCACGGCGCCCTGCACAGCGGCGCCACGCCCGCCGAGATCGCCGAGACCATCATCCAGCTGATGATCTACACCGGGTTCCCGGCGGCCTGGCAGGCCATGAGCATCGCCAGCCAGATCATCGCCCAGGAGCAGGGGGCGCCGGGTCTCTGAGACCTTCAGCGCCTTTGGGGGGATCGATCTGGAGCAGATCAGGGGGGGCAGGGTGCCCGCCGCAGTCGCCGCAGCGGGCATGCCGGCGCACAAAGGGGCGGACCGCGCTCCAGGCTGCCCAGGCGCCCCCGGCCACGGCCAGGCCGATCGCGATCAGGCTCTGCCAGTCCACCGCCTCACCCTCCCCAGCCCAGGTGGGTGGTCACCTGGTAGGTGGCCAGCGCGCCCAGATAGGCCAGAACCGTCAGGTAGGTGAAGGCGAAGATCGCCCAGCGCCAGGCGCCGGTCTCGCGCTGGATGATGGCCAGGGTGGACATGCACTGGGCGCACAGGGCGAAGAAGACCATGATCGACAGGGCCACCGGCACGGTGAATACCGGGCTGCCGTCCGGCCAGGTGGCCCTGGCCAAGGTGTCGCGCAGGTCTGCGGAGCCCTCGTCGAGGTCGCTGCCCAGGCTGTAGATGGTGCCCAGCACTGAGATGACCACCTCGCGGGCCGGGAACGAGGCCAGGGTGGCCATGCCGATGCGCCAGTCCCAGCCCAGGGGGCGCACGGCCGGCTCCAGCAACCGGCCTGCCTGGCCCAGGAAGCTGGCCTGGATCAGCTCCGCGGCCGCGGCCTGGTCGATGGCGGTCAGGGCCTGCTCCAGCGCGTCTCCGGCCTGCGCGCCGCGGGCCTGGATGCGCGCCTGCTCGTAGCGGTCCAGGACCTCCTGGGGCCGCGGAAAATAAGCCAGGGCCCACATGGCGATGGTGGTGGCCAGGATGATGCCGCCCGCCCGGACCACGAAGGCGCGGCTGCTGTGGTAGACCCGCAGGGCCACGGTGCGGGGATTGGGCCATTTGTAGGAGGGAAGCTCCAGCAGGAAGGGCGGGGTCTCACCCCGGAGCAGGGTTTTCTTGAGCAGCCAGGCCACGGGAATGGCCACCACCACGCCGAGGCTGTACATGCCCAGGAGGGTGAGGCCCTGCAGCCCGACCCAGCCTCCCAGCAAGGGGCGGTCCGGGATGAAGGCGGCGATGAAGAGGGTGTACACCGGCAGGCGCGCCGAGCAGCTCATCAGCGGGGCCACCAGGATGGTGGTGAAGCGGTCGCGCCGGTCCTCGATGGTGCGGGTGGACATGATCCCCGGGACCGCGCAGGCAAAGCTGGAGAGCAGCGGGATGAAGGACTTGCCCGAAAGCCCGCAGAAGGTCAGCAGCCGGTCCATGAGGAAGGCAGCCCGCGCCATGTACCCGAAGTCCTCCAGCAGGGTGATGAACAGGAAGAGGAAGGCGATCTGGGGCAGGAAGACCAGTACCCCGCCCACCCCGGCGATCAGCCCGTCCACCAGCAGGCTCTGGAGCGGTCCCGCAGGCATGGCCTTCCCCACCCAGGCGCCCAGGGCGGCAAAGGAGCCGTCGATCCAGTCCATCAGCGGCGCGGCCCACAGGAAGATGGCCTGAAAGATCAGGGCGTTGACCGCGAGGAACACCAGCGTGCCCCACACCCGGTGGGTGGTCACCCGGTCGAGGCGATCCGAACGAGAGGTGTGCAATTGGGCCGGCTGCCGGACGCAGCCTTCCAGGAGCTGGTCGATCCAGGTGTAGCGGAGCTGGGCCGCCCGCCCACCCAGAGGAGCCGGCAGGCCCGTGGCCCGGCGCATCTCCTCCAATTGCCCGGCGAAACCGTCTCCCAGGGCAGCGGCCAGCCCTTTCTCGGCAAAGCCCTCTTCGTCGATCAGGACGTGAAAGGCCTCGATGTAGGAAAGGGGCCGGCTGCGGCCGGGGAGGCAGAGGCCCAGGGCAGCCAGCCTCTCTGCCTGGCGGACGATGGGCTCGGGAAAGGCCGGGTGGGAGCGGGTGGCTGCCGGGTACCGGCCATCCAGGACCGCGGCCAGGGCCTGCTTCAACTCCTCCAGGCCCTGGCGCTGACGGGCGCAGACCGGCACCACCGGGGCGCCGAGCCGCGCGCCCAGCTGGGCGGCGTCGATGTGGATGCCGCGGGCCTGGGCCACGTCGCTCATGTTCAGGGCCACGACCAGGGGCAACTCCAGCTCGGCGAGTTGGGAGACCAGATAGAGGTTGCGCCTGAGGTTGCTGGCGTCCAAGACGGCCAGGACCACATCCACCGGCTCAGTGCCTTTCTGCTGCCCCAGGAGCACGTCCACCGCGATCATCTCGTCCGGGGAATAGGCGGCCAGGCTGTAGGTGCCGGGCAGGTCCAGCAGATCGACGGAGCGGCCGCCTTCTAGGACCAGGCGGCCCAGCTTGCGCTCGACCGTGACCCCTGGGTAATTCGCCACCCGTTGGGAGAGACCGGTGAGCACATTGAACAGGGTGGTCTTACCGGTATTGGGGTTGCCGATCAGCGCGACGGTGGCAGTGGCGGTGGGGTTGGGGGCTGTCAGAGGCATATCGACCGGTGAATTGCGCCAGGCACCGCTACGATTCTGGCTCACCCTCAGGCGGTGGGTGAAGAGCGGAATTGAGGGAGGAAACGCGGATGGTGACCGCGTCCTTTCGCCGGAGGCACAGACGCCCTCCGTCTACCTGCACCACCAGGGCAGAGCCAGTGCGCAGCACCCGGACGTGGACCCCGGGCACCACGCCCATCTCGCGCAGGCGAGAGGCCAGCCGGGAGGAACCAGAAACCTCGGCGATCACCCCTTCTTCACCGGGTTGCCAGACCGACAGAGGGCCTTCGTCTAGTCCGGCGCCTTGGCCATGAGGGGATTGAGCCTCCTCCTTCTTGAAGAATTCCATAACCCTCATGAATAATGAAAGTTTTATTTACAAAACCTTTGGAGTATATATCAAATAAAAATTTGATAATCCTAATTCAGACAATAAAAATATACTCATCCACTGCGGTGTGAGTCAATGCCAAAAATTTCTGGGCTCGCTATTGACAGCATGTTTGATATTGCCTACGTTTGTTTTAGATATAAAATAAAAGATTGCCATTATGCTTATTTGTTTGCGATGGCATCCATATCGGCTGCAGCCTTCCTGCAGCTTCACCCATAGACGAGGAGAAAATCCGTGAAAAAGAGGACGGCAATCTTGGCCCTGGCGCTGATGGGGCTGCTGGGCGCAGCGGCAGTCAGTGCCGCGGAGGAAGAGAAACGGGTAACCGTGCCAGGAGGGATCTACGACAAGCCATATATCAAGAGAGGAGGCCGCGGATCCTTTATCGGGGGCTATATGGACCACGAACTCTTCTGGAACGACAAGAACAAGACCTTCGATCAGCACCGCTACATCCCTTTTATCTACGGCCAGGTCAGCGAGCGCATCCACGTGGTGTCCGAGATCGAGTTCGAGCATGGTGGTTTGGTGAAGGGGAAGGGGGATAGCGATGGCGAGGTCAAACTGGAGTTCGCCACGGTGGACATCAGCTTCAGCGAAGCCCTCAACTATCGCGGCGGGGTGATCCTCTCCCCGTTGGGCCGCTTTAATCTCCAACATGACAGCCCGCTGAACGACCTGACCAACCGCCCGCTGGTCGACCAGCAGGTCATCCCCACCACCCTTTCGGAGGCCGGCATGGGCTTCTTTGGGACTTTTTACCCCAGCGAGGCATCCTTGCTGGGCTACGAGTTCTACGTGGTCAACGGCTTCAACAACAGTACCGCCACCAGCATCCGCTCGGGCCGCGGCAGTCAAAAGGTGGATAACAACGAGCAGAAATCACTGGTGGGTCGGCTCAACTACAGCCCATTTTTAGGGCTGGACCTGGGCGCTTCGTTCCACTGGGGGGCGTACGATGATGCGGGGGATGACAACCTCGCCATCCTGGCCCTGGACGGGGACTTCAACCGGGGGCCCTTCGAGTTGAAAGGCGAGTTCGCCCGGGCCTCGGTAACTGGGGCGCCGGCCGACGAACAGTTCGGCTACTACGCTCAGGTGGGGTATCATTTCCTGCCGGGCCTGGTGAAGCAGTTCCCCAATTCCATCTGCACCGCCACCTTCCGCTACGACTTCATCGACCTGGAGGCCAGGGACGAGACCCGGTACACCTTTGGGGTGAACTTCCGGCCAGAGGAGGACACGGCCCTCAAGCTGGATTACGAGATCTACGACCAGGACGACAAGAGCAATGGGATCATTTTCTCGGTGGCTTCTTATTTCTGAGACCGTTCCCCTGGACAGGGCGCTGAGGTATAGTTTTAATAGTTCAGCGCCGGAATGGAATGCGGCTTGGGGGTGTCCCTGACCGGAGTGTTGCCCGATTGAGGGAGTTGCGGATCTACCTCTGCGTCCTCGCGCTCGGCTGCAGCGGGACGCTGAGCGCCGAAGAGCCCCGGCCGAGCGAGGAGGAGATCGGCCAGGTCCAGACCTACCTGACGCCCGAGGAGGCGCGCCGGCAGGTCTTCCCTGAGGCGGCAGCCTTCGTCCGCCAGGTGCAGCCGCTCACTCCCCAGATGAAAGCGGCTGCAGCCGACGAGCTGGGGCGCGCCTTTGCCGAGGACAGCCTGGAGGTCTATATTGCTCTGGATCAGGACCAGGGCTTGTTGGGTTATGCCGTGGTCTCTGAGGAGATCGGCAAGTTCCGGCCCATCACCTTCATGGTGGGGGTCGCCCCGGACCTCAGCGTCCGGGGGGTGGCGGTGCTGGTCTTCCGCGAGAGCCGGGGCAGCGAGGTGCGCCGCAGCCGTTTCCTGAGCCAGTACCGGGGCAAGTCGCCCCGGGACCCGGTGCGCCTCAACCGCGATATCGTCAACATCTCGGGGGCGACCCTGTCGGTGCGCGCCCTCAACTTCGGCGTTAAGAAGGTGCTGATCCTGCTCCAGGCCATGTACGGCCCTCCGCCGACGGGTGCGCGGCGATGAAGTACTTCACCAACCGCTCGCAGCTGGTCCGCATGGATTTCCACACCCGGCTGATCATGACCTTCTTCCTGGTGTTCATGCTGCTGGCGGGGGCCGTGGCCATCCTCCTGTCCAGCCAGCGAACGGGCCTCAGCCCGGCGGGGGCCGCAGCTTACTATCGCGGAGACGAGCAGGGGATGCTTTTCCCCAAGGAGCCGGCCGAACTGCTCGAAACCACTCACTTCCACCTCTTCATCATGCCCGTGGTTTTTCTGACCACCGGCCATCTGTTCCTGATGAGCGCCTGGTCTTCGCGGTGGAAGACCTTGGTCATCAGTTCCTGTTTCGTCTATATTCTGCTCGACGTGGCCAAGCCCTGGCTGATACGCTATGTCTCGGCGACCTGGGGGATGCTGGCGCCCTTCAATTCCGCCCTATTGGGTATGACCTTGCTGCTGTGCATCCTGGTGCCCATCTACGAGATGTGGTTTCTCCCTCAGCCTTCTAAAAACTACCGCGCGCAGGAGGACCTGGAATGAACAAGACCAGCGTTTTGGTGTGGGCTAGTCTGCTGGCCTGGGGGTTGGGCGGGATGGGGGCCGGAGCAGATCCCGATTTCTACCAGTACTGGGGGGATGGCAAGGCCGAGATCTCCAGTTATCAGGTGGTCCAGCCCCGGTACGGAGAACCCCGCGAAGGCTACGGGGTGATGATCTTCGTCACCGAGGATCTGCACCGGGGCTCCTTCATCAAGGTGGAGTCGCAGGGCGTGCCCCAGGCCGAGAAAATCTACGTCCTCAAACTCAACAATGTGCTCAAGTTCGACACCGGGATTTACGACTACTCGGTGATGAGTTCGGTCTTCAGCGCTGCGGAGGGGCCGGCCCATCCTTTTGAACTGTGCAGGATTTCGCTGAGCGCCCAGGAGTGGTGTGGCCAGGTCTTCGAGGAGGTGCTCCTGCGGGGCAGCCGGCTGCAGGGGACCCTGAACAGCTACTTCGAAAAAGAAGGCCGGCAGCAGTACGAGCTGGAGGCGCCGGCCAGCTTTGAAAGCGAAGACCACCTGCTCATCCGCATCCGCGAACTGAAGGGCCCCTGGATGAGCGAAGGGGAGGAAAAACAGCTGGTGCTCCTGCCCTCCTTGTGGTCTTTCCGCATCAAACACCAGGGCCGATCCACGGTGCCGGCCCGGCTGGCCAAAGGGAAGGAGGCCCAGTTCAGCGCCGGGGGGCAGAGCCTGGCCGCTTTTCCCTGGACCCTGGAGGCGGCGGGTACCACCAAGACCATCTGGGTCGAGCAGGCCTATCCACACCGCATCCTGGCCTGGGAGGATTCCCAGGGCGGGCGCGGCGAACTGCTGGTCACGGTGCGCGAGCCGTACTGGCAGCTCAACCACAGTGCCGACGCGGGCTGGCGGCAGCAGTTGAAGCTTCCTTGAATGCCGGAGATCGCGTCGGGGAGCGACCCATTCCGGTTTTTCCCAAGGCGCGGGCCGTGGGGCGTCGGTCCATGGCCCATTCCGGTCTTTCCCAAGGCGCGTCCCGCCGCACCCCAACGTATGGGGTGCGGCGCAAAAAGAGCTGCCCTCCCCCAAGACCCTTCCCCCGCAACGCCCCATACGTTGGGGCGTTGCGCCCCGCTCGCTGTCGCTCCGCTACCCGGCCCCCAGCCACGCGGACTTCCCATCCCTGCTACTCCCCGG
>JACPJE010000285.1:517-12167 GCA_016187725.1 Candidatus Latescibacterota bacterium | reverse complement strand
CAGATCGAGAGGGTCTTGCGGATGCTGGTCTCATCGTCGGCGACCAGGATCTTGAGGGGGGGAGTTTGAGCATCCATCGGGGCGGTTCCTGTCTGCCGGTTGGCCGGCTCAGTTCATAAAATACGCGTTTTTTCCCGCCGCGCTTCCTTCTTTTAAAACCTTCCCTCTACGCATAAATGAGCAACTGGATTTCTTCGGGCAAGGTTCTGGCTACCTGGCGGATGATGTTGCCGCGGAGGAAGGTCAGCAGCGCGCTGCGGCGCGGCACCCCGAGAATCAGGCGGGATGCGCCGAGGGTGGCGGCGATATCGACGATGGTTTTCGCCGGGGCATCGCTGACCGCGTAACAGGGCAAAAGCGGATGGCCACCTAGTTGGTTTTTCGCATAGGCAAAGATTTCACGGGCCTCGGCATCTTCCTGCCAGTTCCGTTTGTGGTCGCCTTCAGCTAACACGGGCTGCTCGCGGACGAAGAGCAGGTACAAGGGAGCCCCATTTTCCTTCGCTTCGCCGATGGCATAATCGAGCGTGCGGCCAATTCCGCGCACGGCGCACATCAGCGGGGGAGAGGTGATCTTTCCGGCACCGGGAAGGGGCGTTGGGGAGGCTGCCGCTGGCAGAAGTTGGGCGGTCCCCGCCTTTTTGGCCCGCTCAGCGGCGAGACCGCGCAGGACGAGGCCCACGGCAAGGATGGTGAAGGCAAACGCGCGCGCGTCCGGCTTGTCGAAGAGCAGGGAGATCTCGATGGCGAGCATGACCAGAAAGGTGCAGAACATCAAGGTGCGCTCCCGGCCCGAAAGCGGGAGCCGCCGGTCAGTGGAAGTCGCGCCGAGGTTGGTGGCGATGGCGCCGATCACCCCAACGGCGTAGAGTTCAGCGAGGCCAGCCATGTCCTTCACCAGTACCACGAGCAGGACCGGCACGAGCGTGGCGACCGCCATGCCGAGGGTGGGCACGCCGAAGTGGTTCAGTTGCTGAAAGGGACGGGGGATCTCGCCGTCGCGCGACATCAGGAATTGGATGGCGATCAGATCGACAATGGCGGTGTTCACGGCCGACAGCAACAGGAAGCAAAAGACGATGCTCACGGCCCATCCTGCCAACTGCCCGGCGGTGGAGCCCAGCGACCCGCCGACGAACACCTCGGCCAGGTAGCGGAGCAGGTAGTCGCGCACCCCCTCGTGTCCCGGCGCGTTCACCTCGCCGTTGCTGGCCTGCAGGCTGCCCAGGGCGTGCGCCGCCAGCCCGAAAAGCGCGGTGAAGAGACACACCTCCAGCATCACGGCGACGATTGCCGGGGTCGAGGTCCGGGCAACCGAGGGCCGGTCGGGCGCGGCGCCCGGATCGAGTTTCATCACCCCGGTGGCATTGGCGATCGCCTCCACCCCGGAGAGGGCGAGCACGATCCCGACGAAACCATTCCAGTTGTGCAGGAACCCCCCCTGCAGGGGCTGGACCGCGCGGACGGCCTCGCCCAGGTGGGGCAGGCAGAATACCCCGAGCGCCACCACCATGGCCAGGGTCGGCAGCGAGATCAGCAGGGCCAGCCCGCCCGTTTGTCTCGGCCCGAAGTAATTGAGCAGGCCGATCAGGGCGATGGCAGCCGCGGCAGCGGTTTCCGGGTGCGCGACCCCCAGATATTGAAAGGCCGAGAGGGCGCTGATGGCCGCGGTCACGATATAGTCGGCGATCAGCAGGAAGGCGCCGACAATGGAGATGACCTCGGATCGGTGGCGAACGCTGGCGTAGACGCCGCCGCCGTCGGGATAGTGTTTGCAGATGACGATGTAATTGATGCCCACCAGCGCGGTGAGCAGGCACATCGGTGCGATGAGCCAGAATGAGCTGTAGCCGGCGACGGCAAAGGCCAGGCCAATGACGTAGGCCTTACTGGTCCCCCAATCGCCGTAGAGGATCGCCGCGGCGCGCCCCACGTCGACATTGCGGGGCCGCTGTGTATTCGTCGCTACCATCTACCCCAACCGGATCTCCCCTAATAGACACCAGGGCAGGGTGCGGGACAGGTTGATCTGCGCGGGCTTGTAGGCCGGGTCAAAGGCCAGGGCCGCCCGGTAGTACTTCCGGGCAGTGTTCCAGTCCCGGTTGAGTTCCAGCAGGGCGCCAAACAGATTCAGGGCCTCTGGCCGGGCCGGGTCGAGGGCTAGGGCTTCCCTGACGTGGGTCCCGGCGGCGCGGTATTCCTTGCGGGCGATGCAGGCTCTGGCCAGGTCCAGCAATGCGGTGTATTGATCGGTGGTGGTGTTCTCAGCACAGGCGTTCATAGTCAGCTCCCACTCCCTGGCCACCGGAAACGCAAAAGCCGGGCCAGGGGTCAGGAGCGCGGGGCAAGTAGTTGTTTTATGAGGAGGGCGATCTAGGACGGGTGCTGGCGGACAGCAGCCGGGGCACGGCATCCTGCAAGCCGTGGAACCGGGGCGGATTGAAAAACGCAAGGGGCGGAGACCCCTTCCAGGCCTCCGCCCCTCAGTTGCGGGGCAAAACCAGTTCGCCGCGCTCAGGGGGGAATCGCGGGATCAGACCGCATACGCCACGGACCCGTCCCGGCGCAGGGGGGTCTGGGCGCTGTTGAGGGACTTGAAGGGGGTCTGGGCGATCAGGGCCTCGTCCAGTTCCACGCCCAATCCGGGCACCTGGGGGATGGGGATGTATCCGCCCTCTCTCTTGTAGGCCACCTTGTACACCGCGTTGTGGGGGGCTTCGTCGCCCTTGGTGTATTCCTGGGTGACAAAGTTGGGGATGCTGGCGTCCAGGTGCAGGGAGGCGCAGGTGGTGAGCGGGCCGAGGAAGTTGTGGAGCACCACGGCGCAGTGGTAGGACTCGGCGATGGCGGCGATCTTCTTGCAGTGGGAGAGGCCGCCGGCCAGGGCCACGTCCGGGCGCACGTACTGGGGACCGCCCTTTTCAAGCAGTTCGCGGAATTCCCAGATGGTGGTCAGCCGCTCGCCATTGCCCACCGGCATGGGGAAGCGCCGGGCGAGTTCGGCCTGGGACTGGATGCTGTCGATCTGGATGGGGTCCTCGATGAAGAGGAGGTTGAAGGGGGCCAGGGCCTGGGCCAGGGACAGGGAGGAGAGGGGGGTGAGTTTGCGGTGTACCTCGACGATGAGGTCCAGGTCCGGGCCGCCCCCCTCGCGGGCCGCGGCCACCAGGTCCCGGGCGGTCTTGACCAGCCGGTCGGTGGCCATGTCCTGGTAGTTGCCCACCACCGGGTCGAACTTGAGGGCGGTGAACCCTTCGGCCACCGTTTCCTTGGCCACCTGATGCATGGATTCGGGGGTGCCCCCGCCGGCCATCAGGTGCAGGCGGATCTGGTCGCGGCAATTCCCTCCCAACAACTCCCACACTGGCACCTGGAAGTGTTTGCCCTTGATATCCCACAGGGCGATATCAACCGCGCTGAGGGCTCCGCACAGCACCGTGCCGCGGAAGGGCCCCATCCGGTACAGGTACTGCCAGTGGTGCTCGATGCGCAGGGGGTCCTGGCCGATCAGGTAGTCCTTGAAGACATTGACCACCCGCTCCACGGCCTCGGGGTACCCCCAGCAGGCCGTGGAGCCGATGCCGCTCAGGCCGGTGTCGGTGTGGATGCGGGTCACGTAGCTGTTGCCGATCAGAAAGGATTCGATGCGGTCGATCTTCATGGCGGGCTCCTGGTGGTAAAGAGGGGGACGATCCTCTATATTATCAGCCTTGTTACCTGAACCGACAAGGAGAAAGAGGGATGCCGAAGCTGCGTTTTGCCGCGCCCAGGGAAAGGCGCGCGGCCCTGATCACCGGCGGGGCCAGGGGCCTGGGAAGGGCCTGCGCCCTGCGCCTGGCCGAGGAGGGCAGGGACATCGCCATTGCCGACGTGCTGGTGGAACGGGGCCAGGAGACCGTGAAGGAGATCGAGGCCCTGGGGCAGCAGGCCCTCTTCGCCGAGACCGACGTGACCGACGAGGCCGCGGTACAGCGGGCGGTGGCCCGCACGGTCGAGGCCTTTGGCCGGCTCGACATCCTGGTCTGCTGCGCCGGGATCCTGGGCTGGGAAAAACCCTTCTTCGAGCAGCCAGTGGCCCAGTTCGACAAGGTGATGCGCATAAATGTGTATGGTGTTTTTCTCGCGCACCAGGCCGCGGTGCCCCACATGCTCGCCCGGGGCTGGGGGCGCTGCGCGACCATCACCTCGGGGGCGCGTTTCGGCTCCCCCAACCAGGTGCCCTATTCAGTGTCCAAGGGGGCGGTCTACTCCCTGGTCCAATCCCTGGGCAATGCCTGGCCCAGGCAGGGGGTTTTGGTCAATGGGGTGGAGCCGGGCCGGGCCCTCACCGACATGGTGGTGCCCCGTTTCACGGCCGAACACCTGGCCAATCCGGGCACGCCCATCGGGCGCTACTCCGACCCCGAGGAGGTGGCCGAGGTGGTGGAGTTCCTCTGCTCGGAGCGCAATACCTACACCACCGGCTCGGTGTGGAGCGTGAAAGGAGCGAGTGGCTGACGTGTCCCTGACTCCTTTCCCCGGAAAGGCAGGGAAACCGTCTCAGCAGAACCAGGCCACACCAACGCAGCAACAGGAGGGAGGGATGGAATACCGCAGACTGGGAAGGGCTGGGGTCAAGGTCTCGCGGATCTGCCTGGGCACGGCCTTCCGGGCCTTTTGGCACGGCCAGAGCGACGAGGCTACCAGCATCAAGGTGATCGAGAAGGCAATAGAACTTGGATGTAACTTCATCGATTGCGCCAACTACTACTTTGCCGGCCGCTGCGAGGAGGTGCTGGGCAAGGCCGTGGCGGCCCTGGGCAGGCGGGACGACCTGGTGATCACCTCCAAGGTGTGGAGCCCCAGCGGCGAGGGCCCCAATGACCGGGGCCTCTCCCGCTTCCACATCATGCGCGAGGTGGAGCGCAGCCTCAAACGCCTGCGCATGGACCACCTCGACCTCTATCTGCTGCACAGCTGGGACGCCGATACCCCCCTCGACGAGACCCTGCGGGCCATGGACGACCTGGTGCGCCAGGGCAAGGCGCGCTACGTGGGCGCCTGCAACTTCACCGCCGCGCAGGCAGTGGAGGCCCTCTGGGTGGCCCAGGTGGGGGGCTATGATCCCCTGTTCTGCCTCCAGAACCAGTACAACCTGCTCCACCGCCGCGAGTGCGAGCCCGAATTGCTGCCCCGCTGCCGGCAACATGGCCTGGGCATGATGACCTACAGCCCCCTGGCCATCGGTCTCTTGAGCGGGCGCTTCCGGCGCGGCCAGGCTCCGCCGCCGAACACCCCCTGGAGTGGAGGGCAGTACGAGTTTGAAAAGGCCATGACCCCCAAAGCCGACCAGGTGGTGCAGGCGCTCATCGACATCGCCGCGGCTCGCGGTTGTACCCCGGCCCAGGTGGCCATCGCCTGGATCCTGGATCACCCCGAGGTCAGCGCCCCGATCATCGGCCCGGATTTTCCCGAGCAGGTGGAGGAGGTGTTCGGAGCGCTGGAAATCAAACTCTCCCCGGAGGAACGCGCGGCTCTAGATCAGGTGTCAGCCGACGAGGGGCAGCCCAAATACGCCTGAAAAGGTGGTGTGCCATGTCCGCTTCCCTGAAGAAGATGGCCTTGCTGCCCCGGCCCCGGCGGGTCGCGCCGCGGGCGGGCGGCCTGGTGCTGCCTGGACAGGGGCGCATTGTCTGTGCCACCGACGCTGCCCAACTCTTGCCCCTGGCCCGGATGGAAGGGACGGAAGGAGCCTTGGTGAGGGACGAATACGCCAACACCGTGCGCATGTTGCGGCATGCCTGCCAGCGGGGCCTGGCCCTGCGGCAGGGGGTGCTGGGGAGGAGCGCGGTGAAGCGCCGGCTGGCCGAGGATATGCGGCACATCCTGGGTGAACACCGCCGGCTGTGGATGGCGCGCAACCGGGAAGGCGGTTTACAGGATAGCGCCGGACGGCTGGAAGCGCGGCTGGGGGAGTACACCTCGTGAGCTGGCTCTTGGAGTGGCTGGCCTTCAGCCTGTCGGTTTTCATCGTCGCCCGCCTGCTGCCCAGCGTACATATACGCAGCTTCGGCACCGCGGTGGGGGTGGCCCTGGTGTACGGGGTGCTCAAGTTCCTGCTCTACTGGGTGCTGGTGTTCCTGGCCCTGCCCCTGGTCATCCTCACCCTGGGCCTTTTTCTCTTGGTGCTCAACGCGGTGCTGCTGTGGCTCACCGACAAGCTGATCGACGGTTTTGAGATCCGCGGCCTGCTCAACACCCTGATCGCCTCGGTGCTGATCTCGGTGATCGACGTGGTGCTGTGTTGGTTGATTCCAGGTATCTGAGGAGGCGAGCATGATCATCTGGGTGCGGGTGGAGACCCTGGCCAAGTACGAGGCCGGCAACGGGGACTTCAACCTCAAACGCAAGTTCGAGCAGGTCTCCGGCGAGCCCTGCCTGGTGCTGCACATGTCCCAGGCCACCCCCGAGGTGGTGGGAGAACTGAAGCCCCGGGCCCTGCTGCTGAGTGGCTGCGGCACCTGGTTCCGCGACTTTGAGGTGGAGGAGTTCTACGTCTTCGAGGATATGGTGCGGGCTTTCCCGCAGATTCCCACCCTGGCCTTCTGCGGCAGCCATCAATTGCTGGGCTTCATCTACAACCACGGGTTCCGCAATCTGGAGCGGGTGGAGGACGAGCCCATGCGCCGGCTGCGGCCCGGCGAGGCGCAGGTGGGGATGGTGAGCGCGGACAGCGCTGGGTACTTCACCGAGCAGGGTTTCTATCCCATCCAGATCCTCAAACCCGATCCGCTCTTCGCCGGGCTGCCCGATCCCTTTGTGGTGCGCCAGTCCCACACCTGCGAAGTCAAGCAACTGCCCGCCGAGTTCGGGTTGATCGCCACCAACGAGAACTGCCGGATCCAGGCCATCAAACACCGCAGCCGCCCGCTGTGGAGCACCCAGTTCCACCCCGAGGCCTGGCAGGACGAGTACCCGCACGGCAAGGAGATACTGCTGAACTTTTTCCGGTTGGCTGGCATCATTCACTGAGAGGAGACAGGTATGTATCGCATGGGCGAAGCCGAGGTCCGGCGCGTCAGGAAGGTGATCCAGAGCGGCAGGATGTTCCGCTATTACGAGGGGGCCGAATGTGCCCGTTTCGAGTGGGATTGGGCCGCGCACGTGGGGGTGAAGCACGCCCGCCTGACCACCAGCGGCACTACGGCCCTATACGCCGCGCTGGTGGGCTTAGGGATCGGCCCGGGCTGCCAGGTGATCGTGCCCTCCTACACCTACATGGCCACTGCCCTGGCAGTGCTGGCTGCGGGGGCCATCCCGGTGGTGGCCGACGTGGACGAGTCCCTGACCCTCTCGCCCAAGGATCTGGAGCGCCGCATCACCCGCTTTACCAAGGCGGTGGTCCCGGTGCACATGGTGGGCCTGCCCAGCGACATGGACAAGATCATGCGCGTCGCCCGCAAGCACAAGCTGCTGGTGGTGGAGGACGCCTGCCAGGCCGTGGGCGGGGGGTACAAGGGCAAGAAGCTGGGCAGCTTTGGGCACGCCACCGGCTTCAGCTTCAACTTCTTCAAGAATATCAGCGCCGGGGAGGGCGGCGGTTTCGTCACTAATGACGAGCAGGCTTTCCTGCGCGGCTCGGTGGCGGTGGACTGCTGCGCGTACTACTGGAATCCGGACGAGAAACGGGCCGATCTCCAATTCGCCGGGCACAACTTCCGCGCCAACGAGTTCTCCGGGGCCCTGCTCAACGAGCAGCTCAAACGCCTCGACGACATGCTGGGGCGCATGCGCAGCCACAAGCAGGAATTGCTGGAGGTGGGGCTGGAGGCGGGGCTGCGCTCGATCAAGAACAACAGCCTGGAGCACGAGTGCGGCACCCACCTGGGTTTCTACTTCAAGAAGGAGCAAGCGGCCCGCACCTTCTGCGACCACCTGCGGGGCCAGAAGGTAGGCGCCTTCCTGCCCATGGACACGGGCCGGCACGTGTACACCCGCTGGGACCCCATCCTGCGCTACCAGGGGGCGCATCACCCGGCCCTCGATCCTTTCAAGATCGAGGCCAACCGCAAGTGCCGGGTGGAATACACCCTCGACATGTGCCAGGATTCGCTGGACGTGCTCAACCGCGCGGTGCTCATCGGTATGCACCCGGACAACAAGCGGGCGCGCCTGGGGCAGATGGCCAAGGCGATCCGCGCCGCCGCCAAAGAGGTTGCAGCTAGCTGATGGGCTGGGAAGCCTGGTTCACCCTCTCGCTGCTGGCGCTGATGCTGGGCCTCCTGGCCTTCACCCGCCTCAGCGTCGATCTGGTGATGGTGGGCACTCTGGTGGCCTTGCTGGTCTCCAAGGTGCTCACCCCGGAACAGGCCCTTTCCGGCCTGGCCAACGAGGGCATGGTGACCGTGGGGGTGCTCTTCGTGGTGGTGGCTGGCCTGCGGGAGACCGGGGGCGTCGCGGTGCTGGCCCAGCGGGTGTTGGGCCGGCCACACTCGATCCTGCAGGCCCAGACCCGGCTGATGCTGCCGGTGGCGGCGCTGAGCGCCTTTGTCAACAACACCCCCATCGTGGCCATGCTAGTGCCGGTGGTGGTGGAGTGGGCCAAGAAGCACCAGCTCTCGGTGTCGAGGCTGTTGATCCCCCTCAGCTACGCCACGGTGCTGGGCGGCCTGTGCACCCTGGTGGGAACCAGCACCAACCTGGTGGTCAGCGGTCTGCTGGCCAAGACCACCGGGGTGCAGCTGGGCCTCTTCGCCCCGGCCTGGGTGGGGGTGCCCACTGCAATGGCGGGTCTGCTGTACCTGCTGGGGGTGGGCCGCTGGCTGCTGCCCGAACGCCAGCCCCCGCTCAAGCAGTTGGAGGACCCGCGCCAGTACACGGTGGAGATGCTGGTGGCCGAGGGCAGCGCCCTGATCGGCAAGACCATCGAGGAGGCCGGCCTGCGCCACTTACAGGGCATGTACCTGATGGAGATCGACCGGGGGGAAGAGGTGTTGGCGGCAGTCTCCTCTCAGGAGCGGCTCAAGGCCGCTGACCGGCTGGTCTTTGTGGGCATCGTCGAGTCGGTGGTGGAACTGCACAAGATCCGCGGCCTGGCGCCGGCCACCGAGCAGGTCTTCAAGCTCGACGCCCCGCGCGCGACCCGCAGCCTGATCGAGGCGGTGGTCTCCGACACCTGCCCGCTGGTGGGCATGAGCATCCGCGAGGGCCGCTTCCGCGCGGTGTACAACGCCGCGGTGGTGGCGGTGGCCCGCAACGGCCAGCAACTGCGTCAGAAGATCGGCGACATCGTGCTGCGCACCGGCGACACCCTGCTCCTGGAGGCTCATCCCTCCTTTGTTGACCAGCAGCGCAACTCCCGCGATTTCTTCCTGGTCAGCCGCCTGGAGGATTCCACCCCGCCCAGGCACGAGCGGACCTGGATCGCCCTGGGCATCCTGGTGGCCATGATCGCGGCGGCCAGCCTCGAAGTGGTGAGTATGCTCAGCGCGGCGGTCCTGGCGGCCGGGGCCATGATCCTCACCCGCTGCTGTAGCCGGCTCCAGGCTTACCGGGCCATCGACTGGGAGGTGCTGGTGGTCATCGCCGCCTCCATCGGGCTGGGCAAGGCCATGGAGGTGAGCGGGGCCGCCGCCCATATCGCCGGCATCCTGGCGGGCCTGGCCGGCGGGGACCCGTGGACCACCCTGGTGCTGGTGTACGCCATGGCCCTGGTCCTTACCGAGGTGATCACCAACAACGCGGCCGCAGTGCTGGTCTTCCCCATTGCCATGGCCGCGGCTGCCGATCTGCACGTCAGTTATATGCCCTACATCATGGCGCTGATGATGGCCGCCTCCGCGGCCTTTGCCACTCCCATCGGCTATACGACCAATCTGATGATCTACGGCCCGGGCGGGTACTGCTTCACCGATTTCACCCGCATCGGCCTGCCCCTGAACCTGGTGGCCGGGGTGGTGACCGTGCTGCTGGCGCCCCTGGTGTGGCCTTTTTGATTCTACCCTCGCCCCCTTCCTGCCAAGCAGGGCGATTTTGCTACAGGGGACAACTCACCTTGGCACCGTCGCGCGAGGAGTGCAGACGCCACTTCCATACCCATTGATCGGGTTTTCCGGGTGTGGTATACTTTGCCTGTAATCAGTAACAACCGCACTATGCTTCACCTCACCCGACCAGGGGGAACACACATGGAAACGACACTGGATGTCCAGGGGTTGCGCAGAGAGAGGGGCGAGTACCTGAAGGATCTGATCGAACGCTGGAAGAAGCAGGACAGCCAACTCCAGGAAGGGGCTGGCTCGCTGGCTTGTGGGAACGATCTGGATAAAGATATCGTTTTTGCGACGCACAAGTCGCATATCATCGGCGGGATAAGGCGCGCGACGGCCTATGAACACGACTGAGCCGTCTGGTATGGCGTTGTTGGACGCCAATATCCTCATCAGTGCCGACCAGGAAGAGGAAGAGCACCACCCCATTGCCCGGCGACTGCGCGAGCGGGCCCAGCAAGGGCTGCTGGCGGCGTGTATCAGTCCCCAGGTTCTCACCGAGTTCTACGCGGTGGTGACCAAGACGACGGGACGGAACAAGCCGTCCCGCCCGCTCTCCCCGGCAGAGGCCGCCTCGGCACCGGCACCTCGTTTTCCAAGACCAACCTTCTGAACCAGGCAGCAGGGGATTCGCTGTATCGATTACCCACCGAGGCGGAGTGGGAGTACGCCTGTCGTGCGGGGACGGCGACGCGGTGGTCGTTTGGGGACAACGAGAACCAGTTGAAGGATTATGCCTGGTATAGCGACAACGCCTGGGACGTGGGGGAACAGTATACGCATCAGGTCGGGACCAAGCAACCGAATCCATGGGGCCTGTACGACATGCACGGGAATGTGTGGGAGTGGGTGCAGGACTGGTACGGGGGCTATTTGAGCAACAGCCAGACCGATCCCACAGGACCTGCGGCCGGCTCCGACCGCGTCGGGCGGGGCGGCGGCTTCCGCGCCCTCGCCGGGAGCACGCGGTCGGCGAATCGCAACAACAACGAGCCGGGCAATCGCAACAACAACTTCGGCGCGCGTCTGTTGAGCACAGGACTTGCTACCCGAAGGGGAGCGTTTATGGATGCTCCTCCTGTGCGTACGGTCCTGCCCAGGTCCTCATCCGGCGCCGGCAGTCGCCGGACGAACAGCAAGATTCCCGCGGCGGCCGGTAGGCCCGGGAGGGTTCGACGGTGGTCGCGGGATTTCCCTGGTCAGTCGGGTCCGGCTTGTTGCGCTGAGAGATGGCGGGTATATTCTGAAGGACTTGGCAGACCGGAGGGTCCCGAAAGCGAGGTAGGAGATGCGCATCGAAGCGATCAAAGTGCCCGAGGGCTTCTTGATTCCCCTGGATGAAAGGTTCCAAAGTATCACCCAGGATCGGATCCTCCTGGAGGTCGAGATCATCGACCCGGCGCAGGTGGAGACGGGCTATGCTGCCCTCGATCAACTTGTAGGCCTGTGCGAGACCGGGGATGCACGGGCCTCGGTTGAGCACGACCAGCGCGTGTACCGCCTGAGTGATATATGATCTTCGTGGACACGGGCGCATGGATTGCTTTGACGGACCAATCCGACCAACACCACCAAGACGCGAAAGCTATTTATGGGCGGCTGAAACGCCAGCAGGCGAGGTT
>JACPJE010000285.1:0-505 GCA_016187725.1 Candidatus Latescibacterota bacterium | reverse complement strand
CTGTGGCAGTGCGGTTTCTGGAGCTGGTCGAAACGGGCGAGCGCGCCGGCGTGCTCCAGGTCGCCGCGATTACTCCAGCGGTCTTTCGCGCGGCGATCGCCCTGTTTCGCCAGTACGATACCGTGGTGTTATCGTTGACCGATTGCACCAATTTTGCCATTTGTGAGCAGTATCGGATCGCAGAGGCATCTGCCTTTGATCAGCATTTTTCGATGAGAGGCATCGTCCTCTGTGTCCTTTAGCCGAAATCGCCCGCCGACACTCTGCCAGCCGCAACAAGCTGGCCGACCATCCTCCTGCGCACGGGTCCTTCTGAGGGGAAACCCATGAAACGCGAGATCGATGTCCTGGTGATCGGCGGCGGGGTGGTGGGGGTGTGCGCGGCCTACTACCTGGGCCGGCAGGGAAGGCGGGTGACCCTGGTGGAGAAGGGGGAGATCTGCGCGGGCAGCTCCTACGGCAACGCCGGCCTGGTCGTTCCCAGCCACAGCGTGCCCCTGGCCGC
>JACPJE010000027.1 GCA_016187725.1 Candidatus Latescibacterota bacterium | reverse complement strand
CGACAAAACGGCGCACGCAGCCCCGATAGGTCTTTTGCGTCTGGGGGCTCAGACCCTTCAGTTCCATCACCATTTGCATCTGATCTTGCAGCTTGCCCATGACCAACTCCTCGCGTTAAGTGGAAGAACGAAAAACCGCACTTACGCGAGGAAGATAGCGTGAACAACAACCAACTCCGAACCGATTCAATTATCAAAGAGCGCTACCAGATCAGGCTACGAAACTACCGCGAAGCGGTTTAGTTCAACAAGTGATTGAGCCGCCTACATCCACGGGTATTCCACTACACCCCGCCAATAAACGCGGGTAATCCATTGCACGCTGCCTGTATTTGTGGGCATCCCATTCGACGCGGCGAGATCATGCTTCTGGTGCGCTTTTTGTATCTGTACTGCTGAGAATTGTATGAGTAGAATCCTAATTCGCTGATTTTCATAGAGATATGGATCTCCTCTACAAAAACGGTGTGTATCTCTCTCAATACTTCGGACACTTTTAGGCGGCGATTTTGCCGTATGCTCTGAGGAATTGATAGGCCGAGGTTTTTTTCATCGAAGTCGGGTCCAGGTCTAACATGGAACAAATAATCTGGAGGTAGTGTTCATTGGAGTACTCCGCTTTGACACTGGCGATGGAGTTGACCATCGGCTCGGAGCCGAGATGGGCCTGTAGTTGTTCGCTCTTGGCGATGTTGAGGGCGGCCAGCGAGGCATTGAAATGGAAACTCAGGCGGTCGGCATCTCGGGCTTGGCAATCGGTGAGCCCGGTGAATTGCTTGGCATCCCTGAAAATAAACTCGATCTGGAAACGAGCTTTGTAGGCGCGATAGATGGTCTGGGCCTTCAAGGTCAGATCGGTGGAAAAGAGGAGGGCGTAGCGAGGATGTTCGGGATCCCGCTGATCCAGCACGACCACCACCCGCAGCGTCCGTTTGAGCGAGCGGTGATTGAGCACCTGGGTGTACAGGTCGATCCCGTCTTCGCTACTGACCCAGTCGAAGCCTTGGAGGTCCTGCCAGTCGACCTTACCGGCGTAGGTTTTCTGTCGCCCTTGCCCCCAGACGCGTTTGGGGCCGGTGTAGAAGAAGCGCATATCGGCATCACAACGCAGTTTGCCGATGGTATGTAAGGCCAGCGCTTCAACCCCGGCGACCCATTTCTGCTTGGCGAAATAGCCATCAACCGCCAGGTGTTTCTCGCTGGGAAGCAGATAGGGGTAGACCGCTCTCAAGTGGTGCAAGTAGAGGTCGGTCCGGGTTTCCTCTTCTTCTTCGGCGGCGCGGCGCGGCTTTTTCGGCCGTGGTGCCGGCTTCTGCTTTGCGGCGGAAGGCCCTGCCGCGTCGGGGGTTGGTGCCGTTTGACGCACCGACAAGGTAAAACCCGTGTTGCGTTCCAGATCGACGATACTGAACACCGATACCTCCAAGCCCTTTTCCGCCTGGCCCTGAGCGCCGTTCCAGAAAAAGTCCCGGCCATAGGTCTTCTTGCCGGCTTTGGCGATAAAGCTGGGATCGAAGGCGACCACCCGCGCCCCTTCCGTGCCGATCGTTTCATCGATCAGTTGCCGATTGAAGGCGACAAAGTCAAACGCTTTGGCAAACTGCCGGGAGTAGGTCTTCTCCGACCGGTCACTGTAGCGACTCAGATTGCGGAAATTAACCTTGCCGCGGACGACCAGGATGGTGGTAAACAGCATCACCAGAAACTTCCTTTGGGGTTTGGAGATGAACAGCCGGTTGAGTACCTTTTCTGCCAGTTCCATCAGTGCCGTCTCCCTGGATGAAGGGGGTCATTGACTTGGTCGTCGATGATCCCAATCTCGGGGAACGGCACTTTTTCGTCAAAAAGTGTCCGAACTATTGTCTCTTCGCACGAGTGTATTCAATACCTCCCACAGTTGACCCTATCGCGGAAAACCGATGTCTACCCCTCAACCCTCTGCCATAAGGCCGGCTAAGAAGTTGCTCGACCAGGTTCGCGAGGTGATCCAGCTCAAGCACTACTCGCGCAAGACGGAAAAATCCTACGTCGGCTGGATAAAGCGCTTCATCCTGTTCCATGGTAAAAGGCACCCCAGGGAGATGGGAAAGGCCGAGATCGAAGCTTATCTCACCTATCTGGCCCAGGACCGCAAAGTAGCGACAGCAACACAAAATCAGGCGTTCAATGCGATTCTGTTTCTCTACAGGAACGTGCTTCAGGTCGAGCTGGATGGTGCCATCGATGCGGTTCGGGCAAGGCGTCCCGCGCGTCTTCCCACGGTTTTGACCCGTGGGGAAGTTCACGTTGTCCTCGATGCCGTGTCCGGCCCACAGCAACTAGTGGTCCAGTTGTTGTACGGCTGCGGATTGCGCTTGATGGAGGGCCTTCGGCTGAGAGTGAAGGATATAGATTTCGGACTGAACCAACTCGTGATCCGCGATGCCAAGGGCATGAAGGATCGGGTGACCATGTTGCCCGAGCTGCTCAGGGGAAGTCTGCAGAAGCAGTTGCTGCGGACCTGCCTGCTCCACGAAAAGGATCTGGCCCGGGGGTACGGTCGGGTGGTGTTGCCCTATGCGCTGGGCCGCAAGTATCCTGGCGCAGACCGGGAATGGGGCTGGCAGTACGTGTTCCCGGCCACCCGGCTGTACCAGGAAAGAGAGACCGGGATCGTCAGGCGGCATCACCTGCACGAGAGTGGCGTGCAGAAAGCGCTGCGCTTGGCTACGCGGATAGCTGGCATTGCCAAACCAGTCCACTGCCATACCTTCCGCCATAGCTTTGCAACCCATCTGCTGGAAGCGGGTTACGACATCCGAACCGTACAGGAATTGCTCGGCCACAACGATGTGAGCACGACCATGATTTACACCCATGTGCTCAATCGCGGGGGCCTAGCCGTGCGCAGTCCCCTCGACCTGGAGCTTTCCGATGATAATCCGCTCTCCCCATTAGAGACCTAGGAACCCGTTCCGCCGGACGGCAATAAAAAACCGCCCCACCAAAGATCTTCTCTCCGGCAGTGCGGCTATCTTGTGCGGACTGGCCTCTTCGCCCCTAACCCTTACCCTTCCCGAGGTCGGTCAGACGAAGACCCGCGCCTTTGCGTCCTACGCTTTAGCGTAGTTTGCTTTTTAGAGGACTTCAAGATACCTCCCTTTTACGAAAAAGTCAAAGAGAATGTACGCTGCCGAACCCCTGGTTAAAAAGCAAGAATCGCTCAGGCAGTAGCTCTCAGCCCGCCTGGGCGTCCAGCTCGGCGAAGGTCCAGTCTCTGGGCGGGTCGCCGAAGTCGGGGATGGGCAACATCTCCCCCTCCCGCAGCGACGATTCGTGGGCCACCAGGCCGGGGGCGCAGTAACGGGCGGCGTTCCACACGTGGTTGGGGGGCAGCCGGTGGGTGGCCACGGATTTGACGAAGTCATCGACCAAAAACTGGTGCGAGCCGTAGTGGCCATTGGGCAGGCCGGCAAAGCTGCGCGGCAAGCGGTGGACCGGATGTACGGCGGAGATGCTGGTGTAGAAGTCGCGTTTGAGCACCTCGTCCATCCCGGTTTCGGGCCCTTCAACCGGCAGCTGCTTGCAGTCCAGCAAGGCAGTGAGGTCCTGGGTATTCTCTGGCTTGAGCCCCACCCAGACCTGGGCATTGGCCTGCTCCTCGTAGGAGCCCTGGGTGCCGAAGATGCTCAGGTGCACCCCGTTCCCGGTGCCGCCCCAGCCCACCCTTCTGAACTCGTTGATCCGGCACATCCCCCCGTCCGAGGTGCGCATCAGCGCGGTCTGGTTGCTGAACTCGTTGTCCCACAGATTCGCCCCCTTGCGGTAGACCCCGTCCTCGTGCTGGTCCTTGTACCCCAGGCAGGAGACCTGGGTGCAGCGGGCCCCGGTCACCGAGACGATCATGCTCACCGAATGGGTGGGGTAGTACATGGGCGGGAAACCGGCCACCTGGCGCCAGTGCTCGCCCCCGGTGCGCTGGAAGGCCTCGTAGAAGCCGTGGGACAGGTCGTGGTAATAGGCGGCCTCGCCGTACACGAAGCGGCCAAAGGCGCCTTGCTCGAAGCGCTGCCGGCAGTAGAGGGTGTTGGGATAATAGTAGCTGGTCTCGCCGGTCATGTAGATCAGCCGGCGCTCCTCCACCTCGCGGACGATGGCGGCCACGTCGTCCATGGAGGAGGCCAGGGGCACGGCGCAGTACACGTGTTTGCCGGCAGCCAGGGCTTCCAGCACCTGGGGACCGTGCAGGTGGCGCTGGGTGTAGATGGCGACGGCGTCCACCTCGCTGGCGCACAGTGCGGATTTCGAGACAGCTTCTTATATTATGCGCCGATAGGGATGACAATATAGGGAGATACCTACCAGGAGGATAGCGATGGGTGACAAGATCAGAGTGGCGGTGATCGGCTGCGGCGGCATGGGCCGGCACCACGTGGAGGTGGTGCAGGGCATGGATGGCTTTGAAGTGGCAGCCTTGTGCGACGTGTCGGCGGAGGCCCTGGAAAAAATCGGGGACCAGCACCAGATCCCCGCCCGCTACGAGGACTGCGAAAAGATGTTTGACGAGGTGAGCCCGGATATCGCGGCGGTGGCCACCCAGACCCGCGGCCACTGCGGCCCGGTGGTGGCCGCCCTGCGGCGGGGCATCTCGGTGCTGTGTGAAAAACCCATCGCCATCGACCTGGCGGAAGCCGACCAGATGGTGGAAGCAGGCCGCGCCTCGGGGGCCAGGTTGGCCATCAACCAGCAGAACCACCTCAATCCGGGCATCCGCAAGGCGAGGGAGTTGGTGGCCCAGGGCTTGATCGGCGAGGTGGTGCTGGTGCGGGGGCGCAACAAGGCCGGGCGCAAGAGCGGCAACGAGTTCATGGAGATGGGCACCCACGTCACCGACATGATGCTGCGCTTCGGCAGTATGCCCCAGTGGTGCGCCGGCACGGTCTATGCCCAGGGCCGGTTGGCCGGCCCCCAGGACATCATGGAAGCCAAGGAGATGTCGCCCCGGGACCGGGATTCGGGCCTGGTGATGGGGGAGCGGGCCCTGGCTCATTATGGCTTTGCCGGCGGGGTGCTGGGGGAGATCCACTTTATCGACTACCCCAAGACCATGGGTGCCAACTACGGGGTGGACTTGCTGGGCACCGAAGGGCAACTGGCGGTGCGGGCCTCTGGCCATGTCGGTCAAAATCTGTGGTACTTACCCCGCCCCATGGAGGGGCAGCCCGCGGATCTGGGGGATTGGCAGGCGATGGACCTGAGCGACATGGGGGCGGAATCGCCCATTGCCCTGATGTACCGCGGACTGGCCGAGGCGGCGGCAGGCGTGGAACCACCGGGCAGCGGCGAGGAGGGCCGCTGGGCCTTTGAGATGATCATGGCCATCTACCAGTCCCACCGCGAGGGGGGCAGGCGGGTGGAGTTGCCGCTGGCGGATCGCCGGCACCCGCTGGAGACGTGGAGGGCTCAGGGATGAAGATCGCCATCATCGGCACCGGGGGCATTGCCCATTACCACGCCAGGGCCATCCCCAAGACAGGCGCTGAACTCTGGGCCATCTGCGACGTGTCCGCCCAAGCCCTCGAAGGCTTTGGGGATGAGTACGGGGTGGAGAGGCGCTATTCCTCGGTGGAAGAGATGCTGGCACACGAGGGCTTGGACATCGCCATCGTCAGCACCTGGGGGGTGTTCCACGCCCGGACCTGCGACCAGATTGCCCGGAGCCGGCGGGTGCGGGCCATCCTCTGCGAAAAACCCTTCTGCACCGATGCCTCCGAAGCCAGGGAGATGATCCGGGTGGCGCGCGACCACCAGGTGCTCCTGGCCGAAGCCTTCAAGTTCAGGCACCACCCCCAGCACCTCAAAGCCAAAGAGCTGGTCGAGGCCGGGCGCATCGGGCCGCTCCAGGCCATCCGCAGCACCTTCACGGTCGCCGCCCATCCGGCCTATCGCACCCCGGCCCACAACTGGCGCTTCGATCCGGCCAGAGGGGGGGGCGCCATCTACGACCTGGGTTGCTACAATATCCACCACGCCCGCTTCATCGCCGGGACCGAGCCAGTGAGGGTATACGCCTGCGCCCAATGGGGCACCGCCTCCGGGGTGGAGGAATCGGTGGCCGCGCTCCTGGAGTTTCCCGGCGGCCTGACCGCCCAGTTGTCTCTCTCCTTTCGCTGCGCCAGTTCGGAATGGGTGGAACTCCACGGCGAGGGGGGTCTCCTCCGCTATGAAAGAGCCTGGAACGTGGAGAACCACCCCCGCGAGAACCACCCCGCGGTCCTGGTGGTGCGCGGCCAGGACGGCAGTGCGGAGCGCTACGAGTTTCCCCCGGTGGACCAGTTCGCCCTGCAGTTGCGCCACCTGATCCGCTGCCTGGAAACCGGCGAACCCCACCGCATCCCGCCCGAGAACAGCCTGGGGAACATGCAGGTGATCGACGCGCTCTTCGCTTCGATGAAGAGCGGGCAACCCGTGACTCTCAGTCCCTGAAGCGCAGGGAGTAGAGGTCGGCGTCCTCTTTTTTGTCGCTTGGTCCGGGCCTCGCCCTGGCATATCTTGCGGCAGGAGAAAAACAGGAGGTGCAGTATGGATTACGAACCATTGGATCTGTCGGCGCATTGCAATGCCGGCACGGCGTTGCTGGGCGAGAATGTCCAGGCGCCCGTGGGCAGCCAGTTATTCCGGGGCCTGCCCTTTCAGGTGGGACCGGTCACTGGATCGAGCAGCCGCTGTCTGGTGGCCTTTGGCAGGGGCACCGACGAGCAAGGCCTGGAGATCCCGGTGGGCAAGAAAGTCCGCTGGCTGATCGCTGCCCACCGCCTGCTGGAGTCGAAGGTGCTGGAAGGCGGGCCGCTGGGCCTGAAGGTGGCCGAATATGTCTTTCACCTGGATGGGGGTGAGGTGATCCGGGTGCCGATCCGGGAGCGCTTCGAGATCGCCACCGTGCCGCCCTCAGGCGGGTGGCCCTTCCTGGCTTTCACCGACCGGGCAGATGCCATGCTGCCGCGCCACGCAGGTTCCTGGGGAGATGCGGGAAGGCGGCAGACCGAGGTGCAGATGGCCAGCTCCCGCTGGTATTTCCTCTGGCCCTGGAAGAACCCGCACCCGGAACGTCGGCTCGAAAAACTGGAGGTCATCCCCGCGGGGCCCCCCTTCCTGATCGGGGCGCTCACCCTGAGCCACCTGGAGGAGGAGCCTTTTTGCCGGGAGGCGGCCAGGGAGGTGGTCATCACCCTGCCACAGGCGGAGGATGCCGGGCGGCCCTTTGACATGGAGGTGGAGGTGGACCGGGGGATCGCCACCTATCCCTATCCCCTCCCGGCTGCGCCGACAGATGCCTTTCTGGAGGACGAGCGCAAAGGGTGGGGCGAAGCGCTCAATCCCCACAGCAGCCCGGCCTACGTGGAGGTGGCGGCCAACCCTTCGGCCACGGTGACCGTCAAGCAGGACGGCGAAATTCTGGGGAAGGCGAACTGGGGCCAGCTCCAGGAACAGGGCCGGGTGCAGCCCACCCCCAGATTGGAACTGCAGGTGAAGGACCAGGGCCGCAACTGGGTCCATACCCGGGTGGTGGACGACCAGACCGGCAAGCCGGTGCCCTGCCGCATCCACTTCCGCTCCCCTGAGGGCATCCCATACGCGCCGCACGGGCACCACGCCCACGTCAACTCCAACATGGGCACCTGGCATTTCGACGTGGGTGGGGACGTGCGGTTGGGGCAGATCACCTACGCGTACATCGACGGCACCTGCCAGGGCTGGCTGCCGCGCGGCGAGGTGATCGCGGATGTGGGCAGGGGGTACGAGTACGAACCCCTGCGCTGCCGGGTGGAGATCAAAGCCGGCCAGCGGGAGCTGGAATTGCGGCTCAAGCGCTGGTGCCACATGAACCAGGAGCGGTGGTTCAGCGGGGATTCGCATGTCCACTTCCTCTCCACCCAGGGCAGCCACACCGAGGCCCAGGGCGAGGACCTGAACGTGGTAAATCTGTTGCAGTCGCAGTGGGGCGGCCTGTTCACCAACACCGAGGAGTTCACCGGCGGGCCGAGCGTGTCGCCGGATGGCCACAACATCGTGTACATCACCCAGGAGAACCGCCAGCACTTCCTGGGCCACCTGATCCTCTTGGGCTTGAAAAAGCCGGTGATGCCCTGGTGCTCGGACGGGCCCAGCGAGGCGGAGATGGGTGGGGCCTTGGAGATCACCCTGTCCGACTGGGCGGATCAGTGCCACGCCCAGGGAGGGACGGTGATCATTCCGCACTTGCCCAATCCCAACGGCGAGCCGGCCACCCTGATTGCCACGGGCAGGGCGGACGCGGTGGAGATGCTGCGGCACGGGGCGTACCAACATCTGGAATATTATCGCTACCTCAACGCCGGGTACAAACTTCCCCTGGTGGGCGGGACCGACAAGATGACCAGCGACGTGCCCGTGGGGATCTACCGCACCTACGTGTACATCCCCCCAGACGAGCCCTTCACCTACGAGAATTGGTGCCGGAACGTGGCGGCAGGGCGCACCTTCCACAGCGGCGGGCCCATCCTGCGCTTCGAGGTGGAGGGCCACCGGATCGGGGACATAGTGCAGTTGCCCGGCAACGGCGGTACCGTGGAGGTGAAGGCTGAGGCAGAATCCATCCTGCCCATCCACACCCTGGAGATCGTGCAGGAGGGTCGGGTGGTGGCCTCGACCGGGGAATCCGGGGGGGCGCGCAAGCTGAGCCTGCGGGCAAAGGTGAAGGTGGAGAAGCACTCCTGGCTGGCAGCCCGCTGCGGCGGGCCGGGGTACACGGCCCTGCCCCACCACGACGGGTGGGGGCGGGGGATCATGGCACACACCTCGCCGATCTACCTGGCCTGCGGGGGCGAGTGGTGGATGTTCGATCAGGAGACGGCCCAGTACATGCTGACCCTGGTGGATGGGTGCCTGAGCTATATCCGCCAGGGCAGCCGGCAGCACCCGCCGGGCAAGGCCACCCACCACCACGGCGAGGAGGACCACCAGGCCTACCTGGAGCGGCCCTTCATAGAGGCGCGGGAGGCGATCCACCGCCGGCTGCACCGGTTGGGGATTCCGCACTAGACCGGGCGTATTTCTGAGGAATAGCGAGAGGTGCCAGCAGCGAGGAGGGGACCCATTATGAAGCGGAGTACTGAGCGCATTTTAACTACCCACTGCGGTAGCTTACCCCGCCCAAAGGACCTGCTCGACCTGATGGAGGTAAAAGTCCACGGCGGGCCTTATGACCCCGAGACCTATGCCAGGCGAGTGCACAGCGCCGTGGCTGAGAGTGTCCGCAAGCAGGTCGAGAGCGGCATTGACATTCCAACCGATGGCGAGCAAGGCAAGCTCGGGTTCTTTGCCTATGTGAGCGAGCGGCTGACCGGGTTTGAACCAAGGCCAGGCACAAGCCTTATATCCTTTGCAGAGGAAGTGGCAGCCTTCCCGGAATATTACAAACAGTACTTCAGCCGAGCCATGTTCGGGGGGGCCATCGCCCCCATAGTCCCGTTGGTGTGCGTCGGGCCTGTCAGCTATCGAGGGCAAGAGTCCGTGTGCAGAGATATCGATAACCTCAAAGCTGCCCTCAAGGGGAGGAAGGCCGAGGAAGTCTTCATGCCCGCCGTAGCGCCGAGCGGCGTGGGCAGGAACGAGTACTACCGGACAGAAGAAGAATACCTGTACGCCGTAGTAGAGGCCCTGCACACGGAG
Organism: Candidatus Latescibacterota bacterium; assembly: GCA_016187725.1. Lineage (GTDB taxonomy): Bacteria > Latescibacterota > UBA2968 > UBA8231 > UBA8231 > SICG01. The sequence goes on along the minus strand of JACPJE010000027.1, from coordinate 11,633 downwards.
TACCGGGCGATCGTCGATGCGGGGTTGATTGTCCAGGTCGATGATCCCTGGCTCACGGAGATCTACAGCGATTCATCCCTGAGCATTGCCGAACGGCGGAAGAGGGCCGAGATGTATGTCGAGGTGCTCAACCACGGCCTTCGAGGTATCCCTCCAGAGAAGGTGCGTTTCCACACGTGCTACGGGATCAATGAAGGGCCGCGGGTCCACGACGCGCCGCTGAAGGACATCGTGGGCCTCATGTTGAAAGTGAATGCAGGGGCCTACTCGTTTGAGGCCGCGAACGCGCGTCACGAGCATGAGTACCATGTCTGGGAAAACGTGAAGTTGCCAGAGGGCAAGGTGCTCATCCCAGGGGTGGTCACGCACGCCAGCAACATCGTCGAACACCCCGAGCTCATCGCTGAACGCCTCACCAGATACGCTAAGCTGGTGGGTCGGGAGAACGTGATCGCCGGGGCCGACTGCGGTTTCTCCTCCCAGGCCACCTATAATACTGAGGTCCATCCGACTGTCGTGTGGGCCAAATTCCAGGCGATGGCGGAGGGTGCACGCCTGGCGACGGAGCAGCTCTGGCGATGAGTTGGCTCCGCTATCTCATCCCTCTGCCGCACGAGATTGCCATCGAAGGAGAATGTCGCTGCCCTGCGGGCCTGGCGCAGCGGCCTGGGCCCGGAGCCGTGGCACTACCGGGTGCACGATGCCATGAAGGCCACTCAGATGACGGTACAGGAGATCTGCAGGCATGTGTCCGAGAGATACTTCTACTGAGCGGGTGCTCCACCCGGGGGCAGAGGGGCAGCAGCCCCTGAAGCTGGATGCAGCCCTGACCGTGGAGGCCTGGGTGCGCAGCGAGGAGGCGCGCGCCGAGGCCATGCAGGTGATCGCCGTGCAGTGGGAACTGCGGTCCCAGATGGATTGCTTTGAGACCTATGATGCCGGGGATACAGAGGGGCTGCGGACCCAGGGGTACTTCGGGGCGGTCTTCGATGGCCGGTACGTGTACTTCGCGCCCCAGTACGACGGACAGGAGCGCCACGGCAAGGTGCTGCGCTGCGACACGGCCGGCCAGGGCGCCTGCTTTGTCCTCAAGTACATGGACTGCGGCCACAACGGCGGGCTGTGCGGGGCCCTGCCTGGCCCGAGCTTTGCGGTGAACACTGCGGGGGGCATACGCAACGCCCGGGCGAATCGCAACCCTGGACCGGGCTGGCACCACCTGGCCGGGGTGTACGACGGGGCGCTGCTGGCCCTGTTCATAGATGGGGAACTGGCGGGCCAGGGCGGGGGAGGCGGGCCGCTGGCGCCGAGTCAGGCAGCGATCCAGGTGGGGGAGCTGGCCACAGGGTGCAGCAGATTCAGGGGGGAGATCCTCCAGGTGCGCGTCGCCAATATCGCCAGGCCAGCCTCTTGGATCCAGGAGGCGTACCAGCAGTTCAAGGCTTCGGTGTCCTCTGCTGAAAGGTGAGTCCATGCTCTGCAACCGATCCCGCGTTCTTGCATACCTGCGCCGTTGCGAGGTGGATGCCCTGATCGCCACCTCGCCAGTGAATGTCACCTATTTCACGGGGTACCACTGCTGGCTGGACCGGCAGTTCAAGGAGTACATGACCAAGCCCGGGGCCTCGGGCGAACTTTTCCCGACCTGGGCGGTCTTTCCCCTGGAAGGCGAGCCGGCCCTGGTGCTGCCGGTGTTGATGGGGGTGAATGCCCTGGGCCTGGAGGTGCAGGACCTGCGCTTTTATGGCGATCCTGGCCTGGACTTTTCCCTGCCGCCGCTGCCCCTCTCCGGGCAACTGGAGCGCTTCTGCCAGTTGCTCTCCGCGCCGCAGCCGGAAAGCGCCATCGAGGTGCTGGTGGAGATCCTCAGGGAACGGGGGCTGGCCAGCGCTTCCGCCTGATCCGCATGGTCAAAAGTGAAGAGGAGATCGCGCGCCTGGCCCGGGCAGCGCAGATCGCCGAGGAAGCAGCCAGGGTGAGTCTCTCCCAGGCCGGGCCGGGGAAATCCTTTCTGGAGTTGAGCCGCCTCTTCCGCAGCGAGGTCGCCAGGCAGGGGGCGGATCTGGACCACTTTGCCTACAGCCCCCGGGGCCTGGGAATCGCTACTGAGCCCGATTACCTCCTGGCAGCGGACGAGGTGATGTACGTGGATTTCGGCTGTGTGTTCGGCAACTACTGCTCGGACAGCGGCCTCACCCTGGCGCTCCGGCCCCTGGAGGGGGAGTTGCGCCGCCGGTACGCGGCCCTGCGCCAGGGCCTCGAAGCCGGGGTGGCGGCCATGCGGCCGGGGGCGCGGGCATCTCAGGTCCACTGGGCCATGAAGGATTACCTCAAGGTCGAGGGGATCACCGCCTCCTTCCCCCACGGGCACGGGTGGGCTGCGGGTGCGGGACGATTGCGCCGACGAGCCGGCGGACCTGCCCCTGGAGCAGGGCATGGTGCTCAACCTGGAGGCGATGATCTTCATGCGGGGCGCCGGCTCCCTGCACCTGGAGCAGTCCTTCGTGGTGGGGGAACGGGAGACGAGGCCGCTCATTCCCCAGGACCGGCAGCAGCCCTTTGTGCCGGGTTAGATTCCTACCCGCTCTCCGGCATGAAGGTGGGCATGGCCACCCCTCGAAAGGGCGAGAAGGCGCCGCGCACCTGGCAGAAGTGGAGTTCGCAGTTGCGCGCCCCCCAGGCGTAGAGCCGGCCCACCAGGTCGGCGCACTCGGCGGGCACCAGGAAGACCGGGCTGCGGCCCCGGTGCTGGTCCAGTTCGGCCAGGATCAGGCCGGCTGCCTGCTCCTGGGTGCGGGCCACGCCCGGACCCAGCAGGTTTGAACCTGGATGGCCGCAGGAGACCAGAAAGCCCTCAAGCATTCCCTGCGGACCAGTCCAGACGGACACATGCCAGATGCCTTCGGGATTCTCGATGAAATGGCGGTAGTCGCTGTCGCGGCGGATGTGGCTGATCTCCAATTCCAGGGCGGCCATCGCCCCCACGTCGGCCAGGGTGGCCGGGTGGATCTCTGGGGGGACGGGGTGCGGCAACCCGTCTGCAGGCACCGGGAGGATCAGATCCTGAAAGATGCAGCGCGGCACAAAGCCGGCGCGGGTGTACAGGGAGAAGGAGTCCAGGTTCAGGGCGCTGGAAGCCAGGCGCAGGGGTTTGGCCCGGGCCTGGGCCAGGCCGATGGTAGGGTCGAGCAGGGCACGGGCCACGCCGCGGCCAAAGTGGTTGGGATGGACATTCATGATGCCCAGGGAGACGTGGGTGGGCCGGAGGTGGTAGAAGCAGGAGCCCAGCAGGAAGCCGGTGCGCTGGTCCTGGGCCACCAGGCCGGCGCTGCCCTCCAGGGCGTGGTACACGTCGAAGAAGAGCGCGGTGGTCTGCGGCCCGCCGGGGAAGATGAGGGGATGGCCGTGGGCCCGGTACCAGTAGTTGGTGGACAGGCAGATCAACTCGGCCACCCCCTCGCGATCCCCTGGGCGCATGGGCCGCAGTTCAAATCCAGACATGGGCGCTCCTACTCGATGGTGATCTTCACCTTGCGGGCCGGTCTTTCGTGGAGGTGGCCCTGGCCGGGCAGGGCCACGCCCAGGCGGATGGAGGGCTTGCCCCCCTTGGGGAAGATGTGGTGGAAGGTGAGGGCCGGCACATAGATGAAATCCCCCACCTTGGCCTGCACAGGCCGCTCCTCGCGGCCCTCGATGATCCAGTCGATCTCCCCTTCGAGCACGATCCACCATTCGTCGTAGTTGTGGCAGTGGTTGTCGTTGATCTGGCCCGAGTTCTGGCAGATCACATTGGCCGAGAGGTGGTCGGCCAGCACCACGGAGCGCGACCAGGGCGGGGGACCCATGGCCTGCTTGATCTCTTCGAGGTGGATGCTGTTGAGGGTGGCGTCGAGGATGGGGTTGTTGAGGGGCATGGCGGTCCTCCGGGCGAAGGGTGGATTAGGCGGAGTTTACGGCTTTCTGGCAAAGGGATCAAGTAGGGGCGCATCGCGATGCGCCCTTATATGCGCGCCCTGCTGCGCCCCGCCATTTGCCCCGGACTAGCTGGCGGGGTATTATCAGCTTATGGTGCCTAGAGTCCCTTCAGTCCTCCTGCTCCTGGCCTTTGCCCTGAATTTCTGGCTGGAGACCCCTGCCCGGGGGTTGGTCTGTGGGGTGGGCAAAAGCGCGGCGATCAAAGCCAGTATCCCCTTAGTGGGCAGGGTGAGGGTGCTGGTCCTTTTCGGGCATTTTGCCGATGAGCACAGCGACAGCCCGCCCTCCTTTGCCGCCCGGCTTTTCGATCCCGAACTGCCCGGCAGTCTCACCCATTTCTACGCAGAAATGTCCCACGGTCAGTTCCAGATGCGCGGAGCTGCAGTGGCCAAGTGGTACTCCTCCCGCAACCCGGCCAGCGCATATCTGGCCCGGCCTGGCCAGGTGGGTCTCTACGGGCGGGTGGGGGATTTTTCCCGCGAGATCATCGAGGCGGCCGACGCCGAACTGGACCTGGGGCAGTACGACGACGACGGTCCGGACGGGGTGCCCAATTCCGGGGACGACGACGGGTACGTGGACTTCGTCTTTCTCGATGCCCTTTCCGTGCCATACGGGTTCATCATCGGCCCCGCCACCGGTATCGCCCTGCTGGGCTTGAGCGACGACTACGTCACCGGCGATCGGGCAGGCAGCGGCGGGTACATCCGGGTGCGCCAGGACGAAAGTCCCCGGGGCATAGGGGGCGTGGTGGCCCAGGGGCGCAGTTTTGCCGAAACCGCCGCCGCCATGGCCCACGAGTTCGGCCACGCCCTGGGCCTGCCCGATCTCTTCGACAAGGACTTCCAGCGGCGGGACGCCAAAGACCCCGAGCCGGAAAAGGATTCGGCCGGCCTGGGATACTGGTGCCTGATGGCCCACGGCACCCGAGGTTGGGAGGACCGGGGCGGCCCCAATCCCTTCTGTGCCTGGGCCCTGGAGAAGCTGGGCTGGATAGGAATTGGGAACCAGGATCTGGTGGTGGTGGAGGGCGAACTGAGAGACGCGGTCTTCGAGGACGTGCGCCGGGGCGGCAAGGTCTACAAGCTGCCCTCCCGCATTCGGTGGGATAGGCCCGCAGCCCAGGATGAATATTACCTGGTCGAATACCGCCAGCCCGGGAATAGCTATTACGAGCGCGGCCTGCCAGGCAGAGGGTTGCTGATCTGGCACGTGCAGCCAGCCGGCGACAATGATCGGGAAGAGCGCAAACTGGTGGACCTGGTGTGCGCCGACGGGCTGTACAGCGATGCCGGTTTTCCGGCCGGCCAGGTCCCCGCGGCCGATTTGGGCGGCGACAATCTGGACTTCTGGGCGCACGATCCGGAGTACACCAGGACCCATCAGGGCAATCTGGGTGACGCCACGGACTTCTTCGACGGGCTGCGCTTCGCCGAATTCTCCGCCGAGACCAACCCGGCGGCGCCGGCGGGGGTCAGTGTCAACCGCATCCGCAGGCAAGGGGGAGGAATGCTGGCGGATCTGAAAGCAGACGACCGCCGCTGGGCCGGGGAAATCAAGGGAGAGGTGGTGTGGAAGGACACGGTGGAAATGGTGGGGGACGTGATCGTGCCGGAGTATACCGCGCTCAAGATCCTGCCCGGGACCCTGGTGCTGGTCAGTCCCAAACCCAAGAGCTATATCGCCGTGGGCCGCGACCGGGAGCAGGTCGAATTGATCGTGCAGGGAGGGCTGCGCGCCGGCTCGCTGGCAGGTACCCCGGTGCGTTTCACCTCGGCGGCGGCCCAGCCCAGGCCCGGAGATTGGCGGGGCATCCTCGCCGAACTGTCGGGGGTGGTGTACCTCGAAAACGTGGAGGTCGAGTACGCCCGCGAAGGGGTCAGCGGCAGGGCGCTGCGCAGCCCCCAGGCCCTGGTCCAGGTGGGGGTGCGCCATTCCAGCCACTACGGCATGCACTTTGCAGAGCAGAATCTGGAACTCAGGCTGACCAGGGTGGACGTGGAGGAGGCGGGACTGGCCGGGGTGCGGGTCGAGGGAGGCGGGAGCCTGGTGGTCGAAGAATCGCGTTTCGCCTTCAACGGCACCAGCGGTCTGGAACAGAGGGGCGGGGTGCTGGACTGCCGGCTCTGCGATTTCGAGGGTAATGGTCAGGGAGTGGGGAGCAATCTGGTGTTGGATCAGCTGGTCCGGGGGTACGTGGTCGGTAACCGGTTCTCAGGAGGGATAGGGCTCTACTGCAACCAGGTCGACGGGCTGCTGGTCGAGCAGAACAGGATGGAGGGGAACCGCATCGGCCTGATCAGCAGCGACTCGGCCCCGCACATCGCCCGCAACGAATTTGTGGGGAACGGGATCGTCATGCAGGTCTCTGGTCCCCGGGTGCCGCATGGGATGGAGTTGAATGCGGTGCAGGCTGCCAGTCTGCTCCTGGAGAACAGGACCCAGACCGAGGTAGGGGCCTTCAACAACTGGTGGGGCGAGGACGACGAGGACTGGATCGCCGCCCGGATGCAGGGGGCGGTGCAGTGGCGGCCTTTTCTCCGCAGCGATCCGCGCACCCTGCCCGGCCGTTCCGAGCTGGCGCAGAACTACCCCAACCCCTTCAACGGCAGCACGGTGATTCACTTTGCCGTGGGAGTGGCGGCGGCGGTGAGGGCCCGGGGGCGGAACATGGAGCTGGTGGTGCGCAACAGCACCGGGCAACAGGTGCGGTGCCTGCTGCGGCAACCGGCTGCTCCTGGGATGTACACGGTGGAGTGGGATGGGCTCGACGAGGAGGGACACCCGGTGGCCAGCGGCCGGTATTACTACCAGGTGGAGATCGGCGGCCTCCACCTGGCGCGGCAGATGCTGTTGTTGAAGTGAAACCCGCGCCGGGAGCACCCATTCCGACCTTTCCCAAGGCGCGTCCCGCCGCACCCCAACGTATGGGGTGCGGCGTAATCTTCGCTGCCCTCCCCCAAGACCCATCCCCCGCAACGCCCCATACATTGGGGCGTTGCGCCTCGCTCGCTCTGGCTCCGCTACCCTGCCCACCACCACGCGGACTTCCCTACCCCGCTACTCCCCGGGAAAGGTCTCCAGGGCACTCCCGGTGCGGCTTAACACGTCACTTCTTCAGCCCTTTGATCAGCTTCTCCACTTCTTCGATATTTTGCTCTACTCCGAAGATCCCCAGACCGGTCTTGCGGTAGGCCGCCACCAGCGCGCCGAACTTCTGCTCCAGGGCCGCGCCGATGGCCGCCGGCGAGGAGGGTACCTTCGACGGCTTTTGCTGGGCCTGCTGGCGGGTCAGCTCAATGGTGGAGGCGCAGTAGATGTACTCGAGGTTTTCGTCGCTGGGGTTCATGAGGGAGTGCAGTTCGGAGGGGTCCAGCCACAGGGCGTATCCCGGGGACTGGATGTGGTATTCCTGGCGCATCCAGTGCCAGCCCTGCCCTTTGTTGACGTACCAGATCTCGTCGATGATCGGGTGGTTGTGGGGGTGGGAGAACTTGTGGGGGGGGATGTCCCCGCTGCCGATGATCGCGCCCGGGCCGCGGTACACGTGATGCCAGTGGCCCTGGAAAGGATTGCCCCACTCGCTTTTGGGCCGGTCCTCGGACCAGTGGCGACAGAGGAATGATTTGGGGTCGGCCGGATGGGAGGGCCGGCGGCAGAAGATGAATTCGAGTTCGGCATCCCCGGTATTCCGCAACTGGTGCCGCACCCCAGGGGGGACGAAGAAGGAGGAGCCGGCGCGCAGCGGGGTCTGTTTGCCGCCCACCAGCGCGGCGCCCTGGCCGCTGGCGGTGAAGACGCAATAGGCTTCATCGGGATAGGTGGCCGGCTCGGTGGTGACCCCGGGAATGACCACGGCGCGGCCGTAGGTGTTGATCTCGAAGCAGACCTGCCCGGTTTCGGCATTGGGGGTGTCGCCCTGGCGGTGGGTGAAGATGCGCCATTCGCGCAGCCGGCCGTAGGTGAAAATCGGGCAGTCCATCCAGTGTTTGATGATCATGGGAAGGTCTCCGGTGTGGTAGGTAGGTATATGTAGGGGCAGGTCATGGCCTGCTCCTACGCTTTCTTCAACGCCTCGATGATCTTTTCCACCTCTTCGATGTTCTGATCGATGCCGAAGACGCTCAGGCCCGTGTGGCGGTACGCGGCGGCCAGGGCGCTGAACTTCTGCTCCAGAGCGGTGACCAAGCCCGGTGGGGTGGAAGGCTGCTTTTCGGGTTTTTTCTGGGCCTGTGCCCGGGTCCAGTTGTCAGCCGAGGCGCAGTAGATGAATTCGAGGTTCTCATCGCCAGGGTTCATCAGGGAATGGAGTTCGGAGGGGTCCAGCCACAGGGCGTACCCGGGGGACTGGACGTGGTATTCCCGCCGCATCCAGTGCCAGCCCAGCCCCTTGTTCACGTACCAGATCTCGTCGATGGTGGGCGGGTGGTTGTGGGGGTGCGAGAACTTGCGGGGCGGGATGTCGGCGATGAGCACCCCGGCGCCCGGACCGCGCGGGACGTGGTTCCAGTGGCCCTGCATCGGGCTGCCCCAGGAGTTTTTGTGCCGGTCCTCGCTCCAGTGGTGGCAGGCGAAGGCTCTGGAGTCCGAGGGGCCGGGGGACCGGCGGCTGAAGATGAATTCGAGTTCGGCGTCGCCGGTGTTCTGGAAGCGGTGTCGCAGGCCGGCGGGGATGAAGAAGGTGGTGCCGGCGCGCAGAGTGGTCTTCTTATCCCCCAGATGCAGGAGGCCCTGTCCGCTGGCCACGCCCATACAGACCACTTCGCCGGCGTAGGTGGCCGGCTCGGTAGTGACCCCGGGGATGACCACCGCCCGGCCGTAGGTGTTGATCTCGTTGCAGACCTCGCCGGTTTCGGCATTGGGCGTATCGCCTCTGCGGCGGGTGAAGATGCGCCATTCGCGCAAACGTCCGTAGGTGAAGATGGGGCTGTCCATCCAGTGGCGGATGATCATGGTCGGGCCTCCTGTTTGGCCATGTAGGGGCAAATCATGATTTACCCCTACCGTTATTTTCTCAACGCCGCGATCAGCTTTTCGATGCGGGGGAGCTGTTGCTCGATGCCGAAGATGCTCAGGCTGGTCTTGCGGTACGCAGCGACCAGGGCGGCGAAGTCGTTTTCAAGTTCCTCCAACTGGCCGACAGCGGTGCGGGGGATAGAGGTTTCTTTGAGGGCCCTGGCCCGGTCGGCCACCAGGGCCCAGGAGGCGGCGTAGATGTATTCCACCCCCTCCTCAGTGGGGTTCATCAGGGAGTGCAGCTCAGAGGGGTCCAGCCACAGGGCATGACCCGGGTAATGGGGCCGGTACTCCTGGCCCATCCAGTGCCAGCCCTTGCCGCGCTGCACGTACCAGATCTCGTCGAGCACCGGGGTGTGGTTGTGGGGATGGGAGAATTTGTGGGGCGGCAGGTCGGCGATGTGGACCTCGCAGCTGGGGCCCCGATAGATGTGGTGCCAGTGACCCTGGTAGGGGGTGCCCCACTGGTCCTTGGGGCGGTCTTCGGTCCAGTGGCTGATGGCGAAGCTCTTGTCGGTCGAGGAGGGCGGCCGGCGGGAGAAGATGAATTCGAGTTCGGCCTCGCCGGTGTTGCGGAAACGGTGCTGCATGCCGGGGGGAATGGCGAAGGAATGGCCCGGCCGCAGGGGATGGTCCTCGCCTTTGAGGCGCAGCACGCCCTGGCCGCCGGCCACGCACATGCAGAGCACCTCGTCGGCATAGGTGGCCGGCTCGGTGGTGACCCCGGGGATGACCACGGCTCGGCCATAGGTGTTGATCTCGAAGCAGACCGCGCCGGTCTCGGCATTGGGGGAGTCTCCCTGACGGCGGGTGAAGATCCGCCATTCGCGCAGTCTTCCGTAGGTGAAGATGGGGCTGTCCATCCAGTGGCGCATGATCATCGCAGCACGCTCCTGTGGGGGGAATTGGTCAGTGGGGCCGGACGTAATATATTGATGGTATGATGAGGCCATCAATGGGCAGATACGAGGTCGTCCTGATTTTGGGCCTGCTGGGCTGGGCGGGCAGGGTCCAGGCCGGCGAAGGGGTGCAGTTCGTGCTGCCGGACCTGGATGGCCGGCAGGTCTCCCTGCAGGAGGAATTGGCCAGGGGGCCGGTGGTGTTGGATTTCTGGGCCACCTGGTGCAAGCCCTGCATCCAGGCCCTGCCCAAGCTGGCGCAGATCGCCGCTGACTATCAGGACCGGGGGGTGCAGGTGTACACCGTCAATATCGACGGGCCGCGCAACCTGGCCAAGATCCGCCCCTTTCTCCAGCGCCACCAGGTGAAGTTGCCGGTGTTGCTGGACCGGACCAACCAGGTGATGAAACAGTTCCAGTTGAACGCCATGCCCGCCACCTTGATCCTCACCGCTCAGGGCGGGGTGGTGTACCGCCACCAGGGGTACCAGCCCGGCGATGAGGACAAGTTGCGCGCCGCGCTGGAGGCACTGGTACCACCCAAACCCTGAAGATGCCGCGGAGGACCCAGATGCGCAGAGGCTCGAATTGGCAGGGCCTAGTGGGATTGACCTTGCTGCTGGCCTGGCACGGCGCGGCGCCGGCCCTGGTCCAGACCGGGGAGGAAGCGCCGGATTTCACCCTGCAGCAGCTGGACGGGGGGCAGGTCTCCCTCAGCGACTTCAGGGGCAAGGTGGTGCTGATCAACCTCTTCGGCTTCAACTGAAGTTTCTGTCTCGCGGGGGCCGCGAGTATTGAGAAGGTCTGGCAGGACTACCAGGGGACGGGGAACTTTGTCCTGCTCGGGGTGGACATCTGGAACGGCACTGCCAGGCAGGTGGACGCCGTGTACCGCCAGGGCACCAACACCACCTACCCGCTGCTCCTGGAAGGGGGAAAGGTGGCGCGCCAGTACGAATTGGACCGGGAGAATTACGTGGTGGTGGACCACGAGGGGGTGATCCGCTACGTCTCTGACTGGCGGAGCCAGCTGGGGGTGCGCTTCGACGGCCATGCCGTCCGCCAGGCCATCGACCAGGCGCTGCAGGCCATCCCGGTCCCGGAACCGCCCTCGGGCTCGGGCGTGGCGCCGGCTTCCTGGGGAGCGGTCAAATCAGAAGAACTGGTTCACTAGGCGCAATTCCACCCCCTCGAAGCCCAGCACCTCATAACAGGTGCCGGCGGTGCAGGCCAGCCCGGTGCGGCGCTGGCCTGCAAAGAGGGCTAGGCGGTGGTCCTCGCCGGCCTGCCAGCCCGCATTGATCCCCGTCCAGTAGATTGCCTTCCCAGGGTCCTCGCCGCTTTCCGCCGAATCGGTAGAACGCTGCAACACCAAGGCCGCTGACCAGGCCGGCGTCCCGGCCCATCCCAGACTCAGATAGAGGTTGGTATAGGATTCATAGAAGTGCGGGTCCACGCCCTGGGATTGGAGATCGGCGCTGAAGGAATGGCGGTCGCTGGCCTGCCATTCCCAGTGCGAGCCCAGGGTCAGGCGGCCTTCGTCCTGGAGGATGGCGCTGCGGCTCAGGTCGGCAAAGGCCTGGGCGCGCAGGTCCTCGCCCAGGGGGGTGTCGAGCTGCAGGAGGTAGGACCGCAGATGCTCGTCGTCCTCCTCACCCGGCTCCAGGGTGCGGGTGGCCAGGGTGTAGTTGAGGAGCAGAGACTGGCCGCCGGCAAGGGTGTAGCTGGCCTCCAGCTGTGCCC
>JACPJE010000026.1 GCA_016187725.1 Candidatus Latescibacterota bacterium | reverse complement strand
CGGGGCTGCGCCTCCCTCTGGAGCCGGCGCCGGGGCTGGGGCCGGCGCGGGAGCGGGCGCCGCTTCTTGAGCCCACAGCGCCACGCTTGTACTCAATAAAACCCCAATCATAGCAGCTACGGCAAAAATAGTCCTACCCCTTCTTATCATTGATCCTCTCCGGCGAAAAGGTCAAATAGGTTCCGTGCAATCAGGATAACAACACCGGTTATGCATTTATTCCCTCACTAGGCATTGTAACCCCTGGGTCTAGCTAAGTGGTCTGTTTCACAATTAACTCCAGGGTTGTCTGACCCAGCTTACCTCCTTGGAGGAGGCAGCATAACCTGGGCGTTATTTATGAAACGGAGCACTAAAACTATTGGGCTGTAAAAGATAAAATAATTTTTCTATTTCACAAATTCAGTGACGCTAATCACCAGTTACTTAGAAAATCACGAAGGGTGATCAGCTGGTTGGCCAAGTATTTTATCTCTCTGTTTTATCAGGAGTTCCCATATTTTGAGGCAGCACCTTCTGCCAAACCCGTTATCTATTGAGGCCAATCGGCTGATCAGTTTCCAGGTGATCTCTGCGGGCACAAAGATCCAAAGGGCACAGACCATTGAGAGGCTGAAGAAGGTGACCCCATTGAGCATGACCGCAATCCCGATGTGGAGCGTAGCCATAGTACAGATAACGTATAGCTTGGGCCTGTTGAACCAGACTAACGTGGGAAAGGACCCTTCGGCAAGGACAGTTCCGTAGGTAAAAACTTTGCTCAAAAGCCCATCAAAAGCATAGAACATCTCCGGCCAGGGCCAGCGGCTCCACATACTGCTCACGATAGCCAAATAGATGGCATCCCCATTCCACCAAGCGACATCATCGACCAGTTTGTAGGGCAGGCTGATCGCATATATCAAGGCGAAATTGATCTGCATAGCCCGTACCGCCCAGATCGTCGGCAATTCAGCCTCGACCTTCTGCCCCTTGCGCTTTTTGAGAAAGCTATCAATAGATAGCCGATCGCCAAGCGGAGCGAACATTCCATAAAAAAGAAGCATGCGAAACACCACGTCCTCGCCGTTCATGGCCGGCAGGCTGCGGTTGAGTAAAGAGCACTCCATGACAAACAGCAGGACGGTGCACAGCCGCGTCTTCCAACCCAGGGTAAAAAGGATGGCAGAAAAAAGCCCTATCCACCAGTATACCCCGATGGGGAGGTTGGGTTCTGTCCAGTGGAACAGGGTCCACGGGTTGCTGGGGTTTGGGAAGGCCGGATCGGTGAGCGAGGTGACGCCGTCGGCCGCGTAAAAGCGCTCCCAGTTGGGAAAGAGGAGAAGATAAAAAACCGTGATGAGGGACCCAAGAAAGATGCGAAACACGCTGACCGAAACAGGGTCGAACTGCGAAAACCAGATCTTGTTCCAGGCCTGGGCGAATCTCCTTATGTCTTCCCTGTAACTCATAGCTCGTGGCTCGTATTGCCGTGGTCAAGGCTGGCCGAAATCAACCGTTTGGATCACCTGGGTAACTATGGTGGAATCCAGATATACCCCGGTCTTGCTAACTTCTTCTCGCGACAGGATCGCCTGCCACTGAAGCTCAAATATTATAGAAGAAATAGGCACCCCTTCATGTTCCGGGTATTGCCTGGCCAGATAGTGCGCATACGCCTCCCTCGCCGCTGGGCGGGGATAGAAGTTGAGCTGGAGTTTCGTCTCCTTGAAGTCGAAAAACCAAGCCTGCCAAAAAGTTCTCTTGCTCTGCAGGGGCAGGGGCAGAACCTGGGGTTCTCCGTCTCCGTATTGCGCCTTGATGACGTACCACCAGTTGAAACGAGTTTGCTTCCCGAACATCTGCCATTGGTTGTTCAGGCCTGTGCAGAAGGCGTAGTATTGGGTCAGCCACCTGCCATAGCGCACACCATAGGCGAGTTCTGGATCTAAGGTCTCGATGAGCGCCTCTTCTGCCTGGACCACAGGCGTGGGACGGTTCATGAACAGGACAGAACCCAGGTTCAGGACGATAAAACAAGAAATGATCCCTTTTTTGAGACGGCTTCCCATCAGGCTATATCCGCTCAAAGCTCCGGCTGCAGCAATCACCGGCTCTCTTTGTTTACCTGCAAATAATGCTAAAGGCCACAAAATACTCAGGCTGATAGCCTGGGTCAATATTATTCTTCACGGCCTATCCCCGCTGTGATCTGGATCAAAAACTTCTATATTTTAGCCATACCTTTTTCGGCCCTGCAGGAATCTCCCAAAATATGAACCCCTCCCTCTCCCAAGACCTGCTCCTCAAACTGGACGCCCTCCCCTCCAGTCCCGGGGTCTATTTCATGAAGGACCGCGAGGGCCAGATCATCTATATAGGAAAGGCCAAAAACCTGCGCAGCCGGGTGCGTTCCTATTTTCAGGAGGGGGCCCACGACGGGCGCCGGCAATTCAAGGCCCTGGTGCAGCGCATCTCCGAAGTCGAATGCCTGGTCACCCAGACCGAGCAGGAGGCGCTCATCCTCGAAGCCACCCAGATCAAGACCCACAAGCCCCGCTATAACATCCTGCTCAAGGACGACAAGAAATACCCCTACATAAGACTGACCCACGAGCCCTTCCCCCGCATCTTCGCCACCCGCGACCTGGTCCAGGACGGCTCGCGTTATCTGGGGCCTTACAGCAATGTGCGGGCCATGCACACCACCCTGATGCACAAGATCTTCCCCCTGCGCAGCTGCGATTACAAGCTGCCTTCCTCCAGGGTCAGGCTCTGCCTCGAGTACCATATCCACCGCTGCGGCGGCCCTTGTGAGCACCTGGTCAGCGCCGAGATCTATGGCGAGGTGGTGGCGCGCGCCTTCCGCTTTCTCAAGGGCAACCAGACCGAGACCATCCGCGAGTTGCAGGAACGGATGGCCAGCGCTGCCGAGCACTTGCGCTTTGAGGAGGCGGCCCGCTGCCGCGACCAGCTGCGGGCTCTGGAGTCCATGCGCGCCCGCCAGAAGGCCGTGCTCGACGAGCCGGTGGACCGCGACGTGATCGGCCTGGCTCGCCACGACGACGAGGCCTGCTGCTGCGTGCTGGAGATCCGCGAGGGCCGGCTCCTGGGCCAGAAGCACCACTTCCTGGGTGGGGTGATCGATTCTACTGACGCGGAAATTATCGCCGCCTTCCTCGGCCAGTTCTACCTGGACACCGATTTCATCCCCTCCCAGATCCACCTGCCAGTCCCGCTTGCCGAGGACCTGGAGCTGGGCGCCTGGCTTTCCGCCCGGGCCGGGGCCCGGGTCGAGATGGCCGCCCCGCAGCGCGGGTCCAAGGCCCAGATGCTCGACATGGCCGAGAGCAATGCCGCCCAGCTGCTCAAAGAGCGCCAGCTCAAGCGGGAACTCCAGAAGGGCCGCATCCCCCAGGGGGTCTTCGCCCTGCAGCGCGACCTGCGCCTGGAATTCCCCCCCCGCCGCATCGAGTGTGTGGACATCTCCAATTTCCACGGCGCCGACGCGGTGGGTTCCCTGGTCTGCTTTGTGGACGGCAAGCCGCGGCGCAGCCAGTACCGCCATTTCAAGATCCGCGACCTGCGCGGCCCCGACGATTTCGCCTCCATTCACCAAGTGGTCCAGCGCCGTTTTCGCGCCCTGGAGGAGGGCGGCGAAGCGCCAGACCTTTTGCTCATCGACGGGGGCAAGGGCCAGCTCTCCAGCGCCGTGCAGGCCCTCGGGGAACTGGGCCGGCCCGGCCAGCCAGTGGCGGGCCTGGCCAAGCGCCTGGAGGAGGTCTTCCTCCCTGACCAGAGCGAGGCCCTGGTGCTGCCCCGGACCTCCGCCAGCCTGCGCCTGCTCCAGCAGCTGCGCGACGAGGCCCACCGTTTTGCCCTGACCCACCACCGCAGCCTGCGCGAGAAGCGCTCCTTCGGCTCGGCCCTCGACGAAGTGCCGGGCATCGGCCCCAAGCGCCGGGTGGCCCTGCTCAACGCCTTTGGCTCGGTGCAGCGGCTGCGCGAAACCCCGGCCGAAGAGATTGCCCAGCAGGTGAAAGGTCTCAGCCTGAAACAGGCCCACCAGCTCAAGGAGCGCCTCGCTGGCCTCACGGAGAAAACCCATGACCACGACGACGAGTGAAATGGAACTTCACACCCCTCTGGGAATGGTCCATCTGCGCTGGCACGAGGGAGAACTGACCGAGTTGCACCTGGGCCCCTTCGAGCCGGGTGCCCACTCTCAGACCCCTTCGCCCGCGCCTGCCACCGGCGAAAAACTGGTCGCCGATCTGTGCGCCTACTTCCAAGGAGAAGCCGTGGACTTTGGCTTTTCGCTCCCCGAGGGGATCGGCACCCCCTTCCAGCGCCGGGTGTGGCAGGCATTGATACAGATTCCCCGTGGCCGCTGCGCCACCTACGGCGGGCTGGCGCGCACCCTGGGCCTGCCGCCCAACAGCGCCCGGGCCGTGGGCCTGGCCTGCGGCGCCAATCCCCTGCCCATCCTCGTCCCCTGTCACCGGGTGGTCTCCGCTGAGGGCGACCTCACTGGTTTCACCGGCGGCCTGCCCTGGAAACGGGCCCTACTGGAGTTGGAGGGCGTGCCCCTCTGCAATGACCAGGTCCTCGCTTTCTCCCTCGTCTGACCCGGCCCTGCCTCCGGGCATGGCCAGGCCGCTGGAGGACTTTCTCGCCGCCGCGGTGCGGGACAAAGGCTCTTCGGCCAACACCGTCGAGGCCTACCGCCGCGATCTGCAGCGCTATCTGCAGACCCTGGCCAGGCAGGGGCTGGCCAGCCCGGAGCAGTCCTCCGCCGACCACGTCGCCCGCCTGCTGCGCCAGCTCCACGACGCCGGCCTGACTCCCTCCACCCTGGCCCGCAACCTGACCTCCATCCGGCAATTCCACAACTTCCTGCTGCTGCACGGCCTGGCCCAGCACAACCCCACCGAATCCCTGGAGCCCCCCCGGGTGGAGCGGCGGCTCCCCGATTTCATGACCGTCGAGGAGATCGAGCAGCTCATGGCCGGCCCCGACCTGGACGAGCCCCTGGGCCAGCGCGACCGGGCCATCCTCGAACTCCTCTACGCCTCGGGCCTGCGGGTCTCCGAACTGATCGCCCTGCCCTGCGCCGGCCTGGAACTGAACGCCGGCCTGGTGCGGGTGCAGGACCGCAAAGGCCATGAGCGCCTGGTGCCCCTGGGCCGCCAGGCCCTGTTGCAACTGGACCGCTACCTCTCCCAGGTGCGACCCCGCCTGGAGCGCGACTACAGCGGCGAAGCCCTCTTCCTCAATGCCCAGGGCCGCGCCCTCTCGCGCATGGGGATCTGGAAGATCCTCCAGGCCGCCGCGGCCAGGGCCGGGCTCGAAAAGAAGATCAGCCCCCACACCCTGCGCCACTCCTTTGCCACCCACCTGCTCGAAAGAGGGGCCAATCTCCGGGACGTGCAGGAGTTGCTGGGCCACGCCGACATCGCCACCACCCAGATCTACGCCCGCATCGACACCAAGTACCTCAAGGAAGTCCACAAGACCTACCATCCGCGGGGATAGGTGCCAGCGATCCGAAGGGAGCCCCGGAGGATTTTCCCGGGGAGTGGCCGGGAAGGGAAGTCCGCGTGGCTGGGGGCCGGGCAGCGGAGCCAGAGCGAGCGAGGCGCAACGCCCCAACGTATGGGGCGTTGCGGGGGCTGGGCGGTGGGGCAGCCGAGCGAAGCGAGCGAGGGCCGAAGGACGCGCCTTGGGAAAATCCGGAGTGGGCCCCTCGGAGCGCCACTTGCCCTACTGGTGCCAGTCGCTATATTCGCTTTCCCATGCACAGCGAAAATCCAGCGCAACCCCTGGTCTCGGCCAGCCAGCTCGACATGCGCTTCGGCCAGGTCGAGGTGCTCGCTGGTATCGACCTCGACATCGCCAGCGGGCAGTTCGTCTCCATCGTCGGGCCCTCGGGCTGCGGCAAGTCCACCCTCCTGCGCCTGATCGCCGGCCTGGCCGCCCCGGTTTCGGGCAGCCTGCACATCGCCGGCCTCTCCCCCCTCGAAGCGCGCCGCACCCGCCAGGACCTGGCCTTTGTCTTTCAGGACGCCACCCTGCTGCCCTGGCGCAGCGTGGAGCAGAACGTGGCCCTGCCCCTCGAACTGAGCCAGCGCCAGCGCCGGGCCGACGCCCTCTCCATGGCCCAGGCCCTCGAACTGGTGGGCCTGAGCGCCTTTGCCCACTCCTATCCCCGCCAGCTCTCCGGGGGCATGCGCATGCGGGTCTCCATCGCCCGGGCCCTGGTTACCCATCCGGGCCTGCTGCTGATGGACGAGCCCTTCGGCGCCCTCGACGAACTGACCCGCCAACGCCTCAACGAAGAATTGCTGCGCCTGTGGAGCCAGGTAGGCTTCACCTGCGTCTTCGTCACCCACAACGTGGCCGAGGCCGTTTTCCTCAGCCAACGGGTCCTGGTGATGAGCGCCCGGCCGGGCCGCTGGCTGGCCGAGGTGGCCGTCCCCATGCCCTGTCCCCGCGATCCCGACCTGCGCACTTCCCCCTCCTTCAACCGGATCGCCGAGGAAGTGTCGCACCACCTGCACCGGACGCGCACATGACCCGCCAATTTTTCGCCTGGGCAGCCGACACCCTCCTGCCTCCGTTGGCTTCCTTCGCGGTCCTGGTGCTTTTGTGGCAGGGCGCGGTGGTGATCTTCGACCTCAAGCCCTTCCTGCTCCCCAGCCCCCTGCAGGTGGCTGCCGCGATCCAGACCCACTTCGCCTCCCTGGTGCAGGCCACCCTGCTGACGGCAGTGGGCGCTCTGTGCGGCTTTCTGCTCAGCTTTGCCGCCGGCTTCCTGATCTCCCTGCTCTTCTCCCAGTCGCGCCTGGTCTCCCGCAGCCTCTATCCCTACGCCATTTTCCTGCAAACCGTGCCCATCGTGGCCATCGCCCCCCTCATCATCCTGTGGATCGGACACGGCTTCGTCGGCGTGGTGGCTGTCTCCTTCATCATCGCCCTCTTCCCCATCATCGCCAATACCACCGCCGGCCTGACCAGGGTCGAGGCCAACCTGCTGGACCTGTTTTCCATGTACAACGCCTCGCGCTGGGAGGTGCTGCGCCGACTGCGCATCCCCAGCGCCGTGCCCAGCATGCTCACCGGGGCCCGGATCTCCAGCGGGCTCTCGGTCATCGGCGCCATCGTCGGCGAGTTCTTCGCTGGGTACGGCACCGAGGACTTCGGGCTGGGCTACCTGATCATCCTCACCAACGGCCAGGCCAAAACCGACTACCTCTTCGCCTGCATCCTGTTTTGCACCGTACTCGGATTGACTATTTTCTCCTCGGTGAATCTGATGAGTGAGCTGTTGCTGGCCCGCTGGGGCGGCGCGGAGGAATGATGAAAACCCTGACCCTGGTGCTGGGCTGCCTGCTCCTGCTGGCCGGCTGCGGCCAGCGGCCAGCCCAGCATGCCGGGGTGCGCCTGGCCCTCAACTGGTTTCCCGAGGCCGAGCACGGCGGCTTCTACGCCGCCCAGGTCCACGGCTACTACCAGCAGCAGGGGGTGCAGGTCGAAATCCTGGCCGGCGGCCCCGACGCGCCGGTGATCCAGCGGGTGGCCACCGGCGCGGTGGAGTTCGGGGTGAGCAATGCCGACGACGTGCTCAACGCCCGGGCGCAGCAGGCCCCGGTGAAGGCCCTGCTGGCCCCCTATCAGATCAATCCCCGCTGCATCATGGTCCACGCCGGCACCGGCATCACCCAGATCGACCAACTGCGCGACCTGACCATGGGCCTCTCACAGCGACCCGCCTTCTCCCATTACCTGCGCAAGAAGTTTCCCCTGACCGGGGTGCAGATCGTGCCCTATCCGGGCAACGTCACCCAGTTCCTGATGGACCCCCGTTTCGCCCAGCAGGCCTATGTCTTCAGCGAGCCCTTCATCGCCCGCAAGCAGGGCGCCGATCCCCGGGTCCTGATGGTCTCCGACATCGGCTTCAACCCCTACGCCAGCGTGCTCATCGCCACCGAAGAGACCATCGGCCAGCGCCCCGAGATGGTGGCCGCCGTGGTCCGCGCCTGCGCCGCCGGCTGGGAGCACTACTTGCGCGACCCCGGGGCCACTGACCAGCACATCCACGCGCTCAACCCCGAGATGGATCTCGACATCCTGGCCTACGGGGCCCAGCAGTCCAAACCGCTCATCCTCGCTGCTGGCCAGCCCCTGGGCCACATGACCCTGGAGCGCTGGCAGGCCCTTTTGCAACAAATGATGGAGGCCGAGCTGATCGAGGCCGGAAAAGTGAAGGCCGAGGACGCCTTCACCACCCGCTTCCTGCCCTGATGCCCCTGCTGACCGACATCACCCTGGGCAAGTACGTGGCGGTCGATTCGCCGCTGCACCGCCTCGATCCCCGCACCAAATTCCTGGCCACCACCGCGCTGATGATGGCCTTGCTCACCACCGAGGGCTTTGCCCCACTCCTGCTCTCCACCCCCTTCGTGGCCCTGGCCGTCTGGTGCTCGCGGGTGCCTCCCGGGCTGGTGCTGAAAAACCTCCGCCCCTTTTTCTGGCTCTTCTTCTTCACCCTGGTCCTGCACGCGCTGCTGACCCCCGGCGCCACCCTGTGGCGGCTGCCCTACGTGGACCGCCCCATCACCGTCGAGGGCGTGCAGCTGGGCCTCTTCTTCTCGCTGCGCCTGGCCGCGGTGGTGCTCATCGCCTCCCTGCTCACCCTCACCACCACCCCGATGGAACTGACCGACGGCCTGGAGAAGCTGCTCTCGCCCCTGCGCCGCTTCGGCTTTCCGGCCCACGAACTGGCGATGATGGTGGCCATCGCCCTGCGCTTCATCCCGGTGCTGGTCGAAGAGGCCGAGCGCCTGCACAAGGCCCAGCTGGCCCGGGGCGCCGATTTCAGCGGCAATCCCCTGCGCCGCGCCCGCAACCTGCTCCCCCTGCTGGTGCCCCTCTTCATCTCGGCCTTTGCCCGGGCCGACCGCCTGGCCCTGGCCATGGAGAGCCGCTGCTACCGGGGGGGAGAGGGGCGCACCCGCTACCGCGAATTGCGCTTTGGCCGGGGCGATGGCTGGGCCGCGCTGATCACCCTGCTCGCTTCCCTGGCCATCTGCGGAGGACCGCACCTGTGGCCGCTGCTGAAGTGATTCCCCCCCCCACCCGCACCCTGCGCCTGCTGCTCGAGTACCAGGGCACCGACTTCGCCGGTTGGCAGATCCAGGCCCAGGGCCGCACCGTGCAGGGCGAACTGGCCCGCTGCCTGCAGATCCTCTTGCGGGAATCAGTCTGTCCCATCGGCGCCGGCCGCACCGATGCCGGCACCCACGCCTTGGGCCAGGTAGCCCACTTCCACACCCGCTCTGCCCTGCCGCTGGCGCGCCTGCAGCGCGGGCTCAACGGCCTCCTTCCCCCCGATATCGCCGTGCTCGGGGTGGAGGAAGCCCCCGCCGGTTTCCACGCCCGGTACAGCGCCCGGAGCAAACGTTACCGCTACCGCATCCGCAACGCCAAAAGCGCCCTGGACCGCCAGTTGGTCTGGAGCCTGTACCAGCCCCTCGACCTGGAACCCATGATCCGGGCCGCCGGGTACCTGGCCGGGACGCATCAGTTCGCCGCCTTCTGCAACCAGGACCCGCTGCCCGATAACTTTATCTGCCAGATAAAGGAATGCGGCTGGACCCGCCAGGGCTCGGAACTGGTCTTCGAGATCGAGGCCGACCGCTTCCTGCGCCACATGGTGCGCATCATGGTGGGGACCATGGCCGAGATGGGCCGGGGCCGGCGGCAGCCCGAGGAGATGGCCCAGTTGCTGGAGAGTACCGACCGCACCCTGGCCGGCCCCACGGCGCCGGCGCAAGGATTGTGTCTGGTGGGGGTCGATTATGGGTAACGAAGCGAGTATTTGCCGAATCCAGAGGTGTCTTGTAATCCCCTGAACCCTTGGTTAGATTTCATCCATGCCCTGGACGTCGCTGTTTTTCCTCTACTTCTTCTGGTGGGGGCCGCTTTGCAGTCCTGCCTCTGGCGCCGACGAGATCGCCCAGTCGCGCCGCACGGCCGTGGTGCGCGCCGTGGAACTGGCCGAACCTTCGGTGGTCAGTGTACACGTCACCTACCGCCAGCAGGTCCTGTACCGTTCCCGCGACCCCTTCATGGAGTTCTTCTTTCCCCTGCTCTCCCCTTACAACCTGATCCCCGGGGAGCAGGAGCGCACCTCCAGCGGTTCGGGGCTCATCGTCTCCAAGAGCGGTTTCATCCTGACCAATGACCACGTGGTAGGCCTGCGGGACAATCCCTACAAGATCTCGATCTCCCTGCCCGATGGACGCAGCTATGAGGCAAAATACATTGACACTTACATTTCCTACGATCTGGCCATCCTCAAGGCCGAGGCCTCGGATCTTCCGGTTGCGCGGCTGGGAAATTCGGACGATATTCTGGTGGGTGAGTGGGCGGTGGCCATCGGCAATCCATTTGACCTGGGCCCCACGGTCAGCGTCGGGGTGGTCAGTGCGGTCAATCGCGACTTTTCCGAGCCCCAGGGAAATTATTATTATAGGGACCTGATCCAGACCGATGCCCCCATCAACCCGGGCAATAGCGGCGGTCCCCTGGTCAATGCCCTGGGCGAAGTCATCGGGATCAACAGCTTCATCTACACCGGCAGCGAATACAGCATCGGCTCCATTGGCATCGGCTTTGCCATCCCGATCAGCACCGCCCGCAGCTTTCTGCAGGAGATCGAACTCCACGGCAAGGTGCGCCGGCCCTGGAGCGGGATCCTCGGCCTCAAAAACTTGACCGCCACCCTGGTCAAATACCTGGACCTGCCCTCGGCCGATGGGGCGCTGGTGCTCCAGGTGGCGCCCGAGAGCCCGGCCAAGCTGGCCGGCCTCGAACGGGGCGACGTGATCGTCCGGATAGATCAGGAGAAGGTGCGCAGCGCCGAAGAGGCCAAAAGCCTCCTCCAGGGATTCCGGGTGGGCGAATCCTGCGAACTCACCTTCCTCCGCGAAGGCAAGACCCGCACCTGCCGCCTGCGCCTGGCCGAGATGCCCTCGGCCCGCCAGCGCTGGGACTGAGGAACGCAGCTCAGGGAGCGACTATAATGACGAGTAGGGCCGTACTTCCCAATCTGTTCACCATCGGGAATCTGTTTTGCGGATTTCTGGCCATCCATTACATCGTCGCGGGGAACTTCGTCCCCGCCGCCTGGCTCATCGTCCTGGGAGCGGCCCTCGACAACATGGACGGCAAGCTGGCCCGCCACCTGGGCAAGAACTCCCACTTCGGCATCGAGTTCGATTCCCTGGCCGACGTCTGCACCTTTGGCATGGCCCCGGCCCTGATGATCTACACCAGCCATCTGCACAATGGCTGGGAGCTGGTCCTTCCCTTCCTCTATTTGACCTGCGGTGCCCTGCGCCTGGCCCGCTTCAACACCCTGCCCCAGGGCCCAGGCAAGAAGGACTTTTTCACCGGCCTGCCCATTCCCTGTGCGGCCATCATCCTGACCCAGTACGTGGTCTTCACCGAGCGGGCCTGGGAGACTGAGCACGCCGTGCTGTTGGCCGTGGCCCTCATCCTGTTCCTGGGTGCGCTGATGGTCAGCCGCCTTCCCTTCGACACCATGCCCGGACTGCGGGCGAGCACTCCCTGGGCCCGCTTCAAGCAGTTCTACTTCCTCGCCACCCTGGTGCTCATCATCCACCCCAGCACCTCGAAAGAATTCTTCTTCCCCCTGGCCATGCTCTACCTGCTGCCGGGGTTCTACCGCAGGGTGAGCGCCCTGCTCAGCGACGAGGTCACTCAACACGCCTGAGCCTTGAGAAGAAGCCTATGCTGCAGCGCGACAAACCCCTGAGCCACCTGATCGCAATTCTGATGGTCAGCATGCTGGGCGCCAACATCATCGGTGAGACCCTGCGCGTGCTGCTGAAGTTCTTCGCCGGCGAGGGCACCGTGGTCGAGCAGGGCATCCTGCGCAACTACATCTACAGCCTGGGACCCTATGATGTAAATCTGGTCATCCTCTCCTTTTCCTTCGCGCTGTCGCTGCACTTCAACTTCATCACCCTGATGGGCATCTTTGTCGGCTGGTACTACTTCAAGTACTCCTACTGAGGAGGTCGCGCCATGTTGAGCGGCATCGGTTTACCCGAGATTCTGGTCATCTTCCTGCTCATCCTGCTGCTCTTCGGGGCCAAGCGCATTCCCGAGATGGCTCAGGGCATGGGCAAGGGGATCAAGGAATTCAAGAAAGCGATGAAGGACGTGCAGGACGAGATCGACGTCTCGGCCACCACACCCCGCAGCCCCAACACCATCGCCCCCACGCCGCCGGCCAACCAGGTCCAGGCCACCGCCCCGGCCGCGGCCGAGAAGAAAGAACCTTCCGGAACATCTGCCGCCTGAGGGCCGATGGGGCTGAACGCACTCAAGGCCCATGAATTGCGCGCCCGCATGCGGGCGGGCGCACTGGGCGCCGAGGAACTGACCCGCGCTGTTCTAGCGCATCTCAGCGCCACCCAGCCGGCGATCAACGCCTTCATCAGTGTGGACCAGGAAGGGGCCTTGACGCAGGCCCGCGCCGTGGACCAGCGCCGCGCCCAGGCTCAGCCCCTGGGCCCCCTGGCCGGCATCCCGGTGGCCCTCAAGGATCTGATCTGTGTGCGCGGCGGCCGCACCACCTGCGGCTCCCGCATCCTCGAAGACTTCATCGCCCCCTACGACGCCACCGTCGTCGAGAAACTCCGCCGCGCCGACGCCGTGCTCATCGGCAAGACCAACATGGACGAGTTCGCCATGGGATCTTCGACCGAGAACTCCCATTTCGGCCCCACCTGCAATCCCCGCGCCCCGGACCGGGTGCCGGGCGGCTCCAGCGGCGGATCTGCCGCAGCCGTGGCCGCCGACCAGACCATTTTGGCTCTGGGCTCGGACACCGGCGGCTCGGTGCGCCAGCCGGCCGGGTACTGCGGAGTGGTGGGCCTCAAACCCACCTACGGCCGGGTCTCCCGCTACGGGCTGGTGGCCTATGCCTCCTCCCTGGACCAGATCGGCCCGGTGACCAAGGACGTGCAGGACGCGGCCCTGCTGCTGCAGGTCGTCGCCGGCCACGACCCGCGCGACGCCACCTCGGTGGATCAGCCAGTGCCCGATTACGAGGCGGTGCTGTCACAGGGAGTGAAGGGGCTGAGGGTGGGCATGGCCAGGGAGCATTTCGGCCCCGGCCTGGACGAGGAGATCCGCCAGGCCATCCAGCAGGCCGCCCGCCGTCTCGAAGGGGAAGGGGCGCAACTGGTGGAGGTTTCGCTGCCGGTGGCCGGCCATCCCGATTACTGCATCGGCGCCTATTACCTGATCGCCATGGCCGAGGCTTCGGCCAACCTGGCCCGCTACGACGGGGTCCGCTACGGGTACCGCGCGCCGGGCGCGCGCGACTTACAAGATTTATACCGCCAGACCCGCAGCCAGGGCTTCGGCGCCGAGGTGAAACGCCGCATCATGCTGGGCACCTATGCCCTCAGCGCCGGGTACTACGACGCCTATTACCTCAAGGCGCAGCAGGTGCGCACCCTGATCCGGCGCGACTTCGAGCAGGCCTTTGCCGCCTGCGAGGTGCTGCTCTCGCCAGTGGCGCCCACCACCGCCTTTTGCCTGGGCGAACAGCTCGAAGACCCCCTGCAGATGTACCTCAACGACATCTACACGGTTTCAGTCAACCTGGCCGGCCTGCCGGGGATCTCGGTGCCCACTGCCCTCTCCGGCGCCGGGCTGCCCATCGGCGCCCAGCTGCTGGCCGCTCCCTTCCGGGAAGAGACCCTGCTGCGCGCCGCTCAGGCGCTGGAACAGGCCACTTCGCTCAACTGAGGAAAGACCATGCGCTCTTGCCTAGCCTTCACCACCGCCCTCGCCCTGTACATCACCCCGGCCCTGGCCGCCAACGACAATGTCGGCACCACCGGCTTCGGCTTCCTCAAGGTGGGGGTGGGCGCCCGCCCGGCGGCCCTGGGGGGCGCCTTTGCCGCTGCCTCGGGAGATCTGGAGGCCAGCCCCTGGAATCCGGCCGGCCTGTGGGGCATAGGCCAACGCAGCGCCACCCTCTCGGTGAGCCGCTACCTGGTCGACACCCAGGCCGGCTTCCTCAGCGCGGCCTTTCCCGGGGAGAAGCAGCTGTGGGCCTTCAGCGTCAATTACTTCTCCTACGGGAGCCTGACCCGCACTGACGCCGAAGGGGTGGAAGAAGGGAGCTTCACCCCCTTTGACCTGGCCGCGTACCTGAGTGTGGCCCGCCCCCTGTGGAAGCCCTGGCTCAAGGTGGGGGCCAATATCAAGGCCATCTACTCCCGCATCGACGAGTTCTCCTCTGACGCCTATGTGGTGGACCTGGGCGCGCTGATCCCCGGTCCCTTCGAGGGCATGAGCATCGGCGCCTCGCTCTCCAATATCGGCTTCGTGCGCAGCGGCTACACCAACAGCTTCAAGGACTCCCTGCCCGTCAGCCTGCGCCTGGGCCTGGCCCACCGCCCGGCCCACACGCCTTTGCCCCTGCTGGTGCTGGCCGACTTCGTGGTGCCCAACGACGGCGATCCCCATCTCTCCTTCGGCGCCGAGATCGGGGTGGGCCACGGCCTGTACCTGCGCCCAGGGTACAGCACCCAGCAGACCGGCTCCCAGGGCGACACCCCCCTGGGCCTGAGCGCCGGGGCCGGCCTGGCCCTGCAGCACTACCGCCTCGACTACGCCTACAATTCCTACGAGGATTTGGGCGAGGTGCACCGCCTGGCCCTGAGCGGGAGTTTCTAGTCCTTCTGCGCCTTCCCAGTCATCGGCACAAAGCGCACCGGCAGCAGGGTGTCGATCTTCGTCTCCTTGCCCTTGCGCGTCAGCCGCAGCAACTCCTGATCCCCCCTGCCCACCGGCAGCACCAGCCGCCCCCCCTCTGCCAGTTGCGCCACCAGGGCCGGCGGGACGTGGTCGGGCGCCGCGGTCACGATGATCCCCTGGAAAGGCGCCGCCTCCGGCCAGCCCAGGTACCCGTCCCCGGTCCGCACCTCGATGCTGTCATATCCCAGCGACTGCAGCCGCTGCCGGGCGCTGGCGGCCAGGGAAGGGATGATCTCGATGCTGTAGACCCGGAGTCCCAACTGGGCCAGCACCGCGGCCTGGTATCCCGAGCCGGTGCCGATCTCCAGCACCCGATCCCCCTTGCCCACCCCCAGGGCCTGGGTCATGCAGGCCACGATATAGGGCTGGGAGATGGTCTGCCCCTCCTCGATGGCCAGGGCGTGGTCATCGTAGGCGTACTCCCGCAGCCGCGCCGGCACAAAGAGATGGCGCGGCACCTGGCCCATGGCCCGGAGCACGGCCGGATCGGCGATGTCCCGGCGCCTCAGTTGCTCCTCCACCATGCGCCGCCGCAGCCGGGTGAACTCGTCTTCCTCCAACGAACCCACCTCCTGGTTGCAGCCGGCCAGCCAGCAGAGCAGGCACAGCCAGCAGTACTTCATAGCGTTTCTCTATTTCAACAGCAGCATGGCCCGGACCCGTGCCTGGCTGCCGGCCCGCAGCCGGCAGAAATAGGTCCCACTGGCCAGGTCGCGCCCCCGCCCGTCGCGGCCGTCCCACACGACCCGGTGAGCGCCAGCCTCCAGGGCCTGGTCCAGCAGCTGGCGGACCGGCTGTCCTAGTGAATTGTACACAACCACCCGGACCGGCGCCGCTTGCGCGAGGCTGAACTCGATGGCCGTCGAAGGGTTGAAGGGATTGGGATAGTTGGGTGCCAGGGAGAAAACCGCGCTGGGCAGCACCTCTTCCACCGCGGTCAGCTGCCGGCCCTCGACCAGGCGCAAGAGCCCGTCGGCGTCCACCCCCTGGTAGGTGTCTACCTGCCCGTTGGTCCAGCGCACCACCAGCGAGTCGAGGCGCCGGACCTGGCCCAGGCCCAGGTGCACGGCGCGGCTGCTGTGGGACATGCCGGCGGTGCCGTTCACCTCACCGGTGTAGCGCCGGTCCCCGGCAAAGGCGCACAGCCGGGTGCCGATGCCGTCGCGGTTGCTCTGCACCCCCTCCACGGCCACCTGCAGCCAGTGGGCCTGGTGGCCGCCGTTGCGGTAGAGGAAGTCGGCGCCGCCTTCGTTGACCATGTACACGTCCTGGTCCCCGTCGGCGTCAAAGTCACCCAGCATCACCCCGCGCGCCCGGGTGGCCGCGGCCATGCCGTAGGCCCTGGCCTGGTCGCTGAAGGTCCCCTCCCCGTGGTTCATGTAGACCCGGCCGGGTGTGAAGCCGTTGGACACGAAGAGGTCCAGATCCCCGTCAGCGTCAAAATCGCCAAAGGCGCAGCCCGTGCCCTGGGCCAGGTTTTCGACCCCGGCCTGGGCAGCCACGTCCACAAAGGAGTGGGAATCCAGTTCATTGCGGTACAGGGCGCTGCGGCCGTCCACGTTGACCACGTACACATCCAGGTCCCCGTCGGCGTCAAAATCGCCCGGGGCCATGCCCACCGCGTTGCGGTCGTCTCCCACCTGGTTGGGGACAAAGGCGCCCTCC
This sequence comes from Candidatus Latescibacterota bacterium, assembly GCA_016187725.1. Taxonomy (GTDB): domain Bacteria; phylum Latescibacterota; class UBA2968; order UBA8231; family UBA8231; genus SICG01. Next base: position 3,149 of record JACPJE010000026.1, on the reverse strand, counting down.
CCCTCGTTGGCGTAGAAGATGTCGTAGTCGCCGTAGATGCTGGCGTACAGGTCCACGTCCCCGTCCTCGTCGTAATCGGCAAAGGCCGCTGAGCCGCCGCTGGAGCGGAAGTAGCTGACGATGTTCTTCTCGCGGGTGACATCGACAAAGTGGTTGCCGCCCTCGTTGTGGTACAGGCTGTTGAACTGCCCCCTGAAGCGGGACACGTACAGGTCCAGGAGCCCGTCCTGATCGTAGTCGCCGGCCACCCCGGCATAACTCGACTGCACGGCGTCCAGGCCAGACTCGGCCGAGTGGTCCGCGAAGGTCCCGTCCCCCTGGTTGTGGAAGAAGCGGCTGGCCTCGCCCTGGGGATCGAAGCCCCCCTTGGCGAGGAAGAGATCCTGGAAGCCATCCCCGTCGAAGTCGGCCAGCACCAGACCAGAGGCGTTGCCCGAGTCGGCCACCCCGCTGGCCAGGGTGGCGTCGGTGAACCGCCTCCCCCCCTCGTTGCGGTACAGGGCGCTTTTGCCCTGGCCCAGGGAGCCGCCGTTGGCGACGTAGAGGTCGAGGTCTCCGTCGGCGTCGTAGTCGGAAAAGGCGCCGGCCCAACCCTTGCCCGGATCGTCGGCGCCCAGTGCGGCCCCCACCTCCTCAAAGGGATAGAGATGATGACAGCGATCCCAGGTGTCGTCCTCGTGTACCTCGTCGCCCCCTTCCAGGGAGAAGCTGAAGCAGTGGGTGCCGCTCCACTCGGGCTGCCACTGGGGCAGGCGCAGCCGGCGCCGCTCCCCCGGCTCCAGCGCAGGCACCGGCACGCTCTCGGCGTACACCTGGCGCTCCCCGAAGCGGATCTGCGCCCGCAGCGATCCCCCGCTGCGCTCCTGGCCGCGGTTCTCCACCTCCACCTCGGGGGTCAAGCTGGCCCAGCGGGGGGCCAGATCGGGCTGTACCGCCCTGAGGATGGCCAGGTCACGGCCGGGAGAGGGCTCGCTCAGCCTGAGCACCTGATCGGCCTTCACCGGTGGCAGCACCGTGCGCTGTCCCCCGGGCCAGCGCACCTCCACCTCGGCCGCCGCCTGCGCGCCCAGGCCAAAGTGCAGCAGATCTCCGTGCAGCGAGCCCAGCAGCGAAGACACGGTGTACTCCCTCAGTTGCTGGCCCCCCGGTGTGCGCACCCTCACCCGCGCGCCCAGGGCGCTGCGCCCGGCGGCGCGCAACTCCACCCTCAGCCAGTGCCCCTGGTCCCGGCCCTCGTTGCGCAGGAGCACGCCGGCCTGGCCTATCCCGGCCATAAAGGCGTCCACGTCGCCGTCCAGGTCGTAGTCGGCCAGGGCGACCCCGGCGGTGTTCCCCGCCGGCAGGGCCGGGGCCTCGGCAAAGCGGCCTCCCCCCTGGTTTTCGTACACCACCGGCTGCCCCAGGCTGGAGATGAGCAGGTCCTGGTCGCCGTCGTTGTCGAAATCAGCCCAACCTCCCCCTGAATTCACCCCGCTCAGTCCGGCCCCCGACTCGCTGGTCCAGTCGGAGAACACCCCCTGGCCTTCGTTGCGGTACAGCACCGTGCGCTCGCCGGCCCCGGAGATCAGGTACAGATCGAGATCGCCGTCGTTGTCGAAGTCGGCCGGCAGCCCCACCAGGCTGGCCCCGGTGCGGGCCAGGCCCGCCCCCTCGGCTACCTGGCGAAAGGTGCCGCGCCCCTCGTTGCGGAAGAACAGGTTGGGATAACGCAAGTTGGCCACGTACAGGTCCAAGTCGCCATCCCCGTCGCTGTCGAAGGGGGTGGCGCTGAACGTGTCCTGCCCCGAGCGCAGGGGGCTGAGCAGCTCGCTCTGGTCGGCAAAACCATCGCTGTAGATGCGGCTGTAGAACTGGTTGGCCAGGGCGGCGCGGTGGGTGGTGAAGAGGTCCAGCGCTCCGTCGCCGTCGAAATCCCCGAAGGCGGCGCTGGTGGAGGCCTGGTGATCGGCCAGCGCGGGGGGTTTCTCGACGCGGGTGAAACGCCCGCCCTCGTTGCGGAAGAACAGGTGTGGATCGCGGAAGCGGATCAGGTACAGGTCCAAGTCCACGTCCGCATCGACGTCCACCCAGGCCGCGCCCAGGGCCGGACCAGCAGCATCCTCCAGCAGCGCGCTCTGGTCGGCGAAAGTCCCGTCTCCCTGGTTGCGAAAGAGCAGCGGCCCTTCGCCCCGGCCCAGCCGGGTCACCAGCAGGTCGGGCCGCCCATCCCCGTCGTAGTCGCCAAAGGCCGCGCCGTTGGCTTCTCCCACCGCGGCCACCCCGGCGGGCTGGGCCTGGTCGGTGAAGGTGATGGCCGCCAGAGGTGCCGCCGTGGCGAATACCCAGACCAGGAACACTGCACGCATGAACGCCTCTTTTTTCAAGGGTGATGGATGATGGGACTATACACGCGAAAAATGGAACGCGCAACTGCGGCTGTCTCCCGGTCGCACCACCGCTGTTTCCAAAAATCGCCACTGGCGCGATAGCGGCGATCCTCCGGCTGCGGAGCAACTTCTTGATCGCCCATCGCTTGCGAAACGGCCGTGCCCCCGGCCCGGCTTTTGCCAGGAACCGGGCAGAGAGGAGGAGGACGACCATGAAAGCGAGCGCAACCAGGACCCGCCGAGGGGGTCTGTGCGGAGGGTGGCTGACCCTCATCGGCCTGTGGCTCTTTTCGCCTGCGGGAGCATGCGCCCAGGTATTCATCTCCGAGATCCTGGCCGATCCCCCCGATGACCTGACCGGCGATGTGAACGGCGACGGACGCGCCGACCGCGACGAGGATGAATTCGTCGAATTCCACAACCCCGAATCTGCCGCTGTGGATCTGAGCGGCTGGGTGCTGACCGGGGAAAAGAGCGGCGCGCTCTTCCGCTTTCCCGCCGGGGCCCTGTTGCCCTCCGGAGCCCGGGCGGTCGTCTTTGGCGACGACGCGCCTGAGGAACCCTTCTTCTTCGCCGCCGGGGGCCACCTGGGCCAGGGGCTGAGCAACCGGCAGGGCGCCCTCTATCTGATCGACCCTGCGGGACCCGACACCATCGAGGTGGAGGTGCGCGTCCGCCAGGAGACCTGCACCCACCGCTGGCTGCTGCAGCCGGGCACCTCCCAGCCGCGCCGGGCCGACACCCTGATCACCGCCGGCCCCCTGAAACCCCGCAACCACCCCA
>JACPJE010000278.1 GCA_016187725.1 Candidatus Latescibacterota bacterium | reverse complement strand
ATCTGGAGATGGAGTACTGAATATGAGCGAGCCCCTGGTCTACCTCAACGACCGCTTTGTCCCCGCTTCCCAGGCCCATCTCAACATCTACGACTTAGGCATCGTGCTGGGGGCCACCCTCACCGAGATGACCCGCACCTTCGCCCACCGGCCCTTCCGCCTCGACGACCACCTGGCCCGGCTCTTCCGCTCCTGCAAATACGCGAATCTGCAGCCTCCCCTTTCACCCGACCAGATGTGCGCCAAGACCCACGAGTTGATCGAGGCCAACTGCAAGTTCATCGAGGCCGGTCAGGACCTGGGCATCATCCATTTCATCACCCCGGGTGAGAACCGCATCTACGCTGGCAGCGCCGCGGCCACTGCCCGCCTCACCCCCACCTTCTGCATCCACACCTTTCCGCTGCCCTTCAGCGTCTGGCAGCATCTCTTCACTGAGGGGGTTCACGTGGTCACCCCGGCCATCCGCCACATCCCGCCCCAGTGCCTGGACCCCAAGGCCAAGAACCGCTCGCGCCTGCACTGGTGGCTGGCCGACCAGCAGACCCACGCCGTCGACCCCCGGGCCATCACCCTGCTGCTCGACCTGGAGGGCAACATCACCGAGTGCGCCGGCTCCAACTTCCTCATCGCCAGGGGGCGCACCGTGTATTCCCCCACCAGCCGCAACATTCTGGAGGGCGTGAGCCTGGTGACGGTGCGCGAACTGGCCGCTGAACTGGGCTGGAACTGGGTCGAGAAGGACCTCCAGCCCTACGACGTGGTCAACGCCGACGAGGCCTGGTTGACCACCACCCCGTACTGTGTGGCCCCCTGCACCCGGATCAACGGCACGCCGGTCGGCAACGGCAAACCCGGTCCGCTCTTCGCCGAGTTGATGGCCGCCTGGAGTAAAAGGGTGGGGGTGGATATTCTGAAGCAGATATTGGATGAGTGAAGAGAAGCTGTTGGGTGGGCTGGAGGGTCTGGATGGCGATGCGGGTCACGGGTATTGGTTTTGGGCTATGGCTGGACACGGCAGGCGGTGATTTTCGTCTCCTACTCAGCGCCGCCAAGATGTAGTTGGTCGATCACGCATTGCTCTGACATTGGCTTCTCTTGGTTTCAAAACAGCACCGTGAAGCCAGCGGCCTGAAAGTGCTTGTCATTCGTGAACGCTTCGGTGATACCCAGCCGACGCATCACCTGAAACGATATCTGATCGACGATCCCAGCCTGAGCCGCCTCTTCGCGTTCGTAGGCTGTCCATGCTTTCACCCAGTCTTCGTCTGTGGGCACGATCAATTCGTCACGAAGTTCAAGCGCCTTTCGCAAGGCACAAACATCGCCCCGAAAGGTACGCCGGGCCGCCGTGTTGCCACACTCCAAGAGGATGGCCGTGGTCGTCAATACCGGTCTTCGTTGGAATACGAAGTGTTGGTAGGCTTTCTCAGCGACAGCGTGCCATTGATCGTCAGTGTCCCAAACGGCGATCAAGCCCACTGTATCGAGAAATGCAGGAGTCACGGTTGATGCTCGTTGTGGCGGGCGGCAAGATCATGTTCACCCGAAGAATGACGCTTGCCGAGAATGGCGTACACGTCGTCCAGCGTTGGCTTTTTGGGTTCCTCCTTGACGCGGCGAACCTCGACCTCTACTTCGCAGGGATCGGGTAGGTCCACCTTTTCCGTGGGGCGAAACATCCCGTTCTCGTAAACCGCATGAATTGTCTTGGTCATGTCAATTCCCTCCTGTTCGCCGTCTCTCGCCATTTGCGGCTTCAGCCTGCGGTGCCCTCAGCATCGCGGCAAGCCGTTTCATCATACTGCATTATACCCTTTCTAAGCATAAGCCACAAGGCCGCATGGATGATAGAACCAGCCTGCTGCTCAGGGGAAACCAACCCAACAGACCTACACCCGAAACCCGGAGCCGAGTGGGCGTGCCGCATGGATATCTTGGCACCCCGGTACCCTAGCAGTTGAGCTATACTCCCCCAACTGTACGCACCTTGAGAAGGCATCGTATCTGACCGGCAATTTACCTCTGCCTGCAAATGGAAAACCCCTTGTATCATCCTCGCCAGAGCCACAACCAGTAGGCCCAGTAAAACAACGTCGGTAGTGATCCTTAGCGCTATCTTTGAGAGCGACCCATCCATGACCACTCAAGCACCCTCCTTACCCGAATGCCTGCCCGAGATGGTCGCGCGCATCGTGCGGCGATTCGATCCACTGCGCATCATCCTGTTCGGCTCGTGGGCGAGAGGCGATGCCCGACCTGATAGCGATGTGGACCTGCTCGTCGTGCTGCCCCACATGGAAGACAAGCGCCGAACTGCTGTGGATATTCTGCGCGTGCTCAACGGTGTGCCAGTGAGCAAAGACGTGGTCGTCACTACGCCAGAGGAAATTGCCGTGCGGGGGAATGTGGTGGGATTGGTGTTACAGCCAGCACTACACGAAGGCACAGTGATCTATGAACGCCCCTGAAGCACAGCGTTGGTTGGCGTATGCGCGTTCTGATTTGGATGCCGGCAATGCCCTCCTGCGCGACCCGCAGCCCTACTCCCGTCAGGCGTGCTTTTTTGCCCAGCAGGCTGCTGAAAAAGCCCTCAAAGCTATCCTGGTATTTCTAGAAACCTCCTTCCCCTATACGCACGATCTCGACCATGTGCGCGATTTGATCCCGACCGGCTGGCGTGTGAAAACCACGCACCCCGATCTGGCTGAATTGACCATCTGGGCCGTGGAAGCGCGTTACCCGAGCGACACCCCGGATGCGGTCGAAACCGATGCCCGCACCGCTCTCGAACTGGCCGAAGCTGTGTATCAGTCGGTCGCCGCTGAACTGCAAGAGCGACTGAATCCACCTTAACTCTCTACCCCTGCCCGGCGGATGAGTGCCCGGAGATTGGCGAAGTTGATGCGCATCGCCTCCTGGGCCGAACCGCTGGGCGGCAGGAAATGGGTGGCCACCGAGAGGACGGCCTCGCTTTGGTGCTCGCGCAACTGGCGCAGGATAGCCGTATAATCGACATCCCCCTGGCCGAGCGGACAGTACTCGAACTTGCAGCGCAAGCCGTCGATCACGCGCAGGTCCTTGAGGTGGAGGCCGTGCAAATAGGGCCGCACATTGCCAAAGCCGGCCCGGGCCACGTCCCACTCGCCGCAATTCAGGTTGTCGGCCGGCCCCCACATCACCCTGAGCCGCCGGGAGCCGAGGGCCTCGGCGAGACGGCGGAAATTGCCGGTGGTATTGGTGTAGTTCCAGGGCATCATGGACAGGGCCACATCCACTCCATGGCGCTCTGCCTGCTCCATCACCAGCGAAAAAGCCCTGACCAGCTTTTCCATATCGACATCGGCGATGACGCCGCCGCGGGTCAACCAGCGCATCGGCCAGGTCGGTTTGCCCGCAGTGTACTCTCCCGGCCAGGCAAAGGTGAAGGTGCTGACGACACTCACCCCCAGCCGGACAGCGATCTGCATGGTGCGGACGAGACTGTCCAGATCCTGGCGAAAAGCCGGGTGGTGCTCCATGTCCTCCAGATTCAGGTCGCACAGGTGGATTTGCTTGAAGGTCACCCCGGCGCTGATGAGGAAGGGCTTTAACCCGCGCCGGGCCAGACCCTCGGCCAGGTGGTCCACCTCGGCGTCGTCCAGCTGGGTGAGGGGTTTTTCGCCGGGCAGATTGTTGAGCCAGACGTATTCTGCACCCATCTCCCTGGCCTGGTCCAGCGCCTGGTCAAAGGGCAGGCGCAATTCGGGCAGATAGATGCCGAGCTTGAAACGGTAGCCAGCCACCGTGTGCCTCCCTCGGACTCAGAGCGAAATTCAGCCTCAATATACCTCCTCCCCTCCGCGCCTCAAAACAGCACCCCAGCGAGTTTGACACCCCAGACTCGGGCAGAGTACCTTCACCGGCGCGAAAGCACACCACCTGGCAGGCGCACAAAATGGCTCCCCAACCCATTGACCTCCTCATCAAACACGGGGTACTCCTCACCCTCGACCCAGAGCGGCGCATCTTTGCCGACGGGGCAGTGGCCGTCCACGGTGACCGCATCCTCGCCGTGGGCCAGAACGCCAACCTCGTAGCGCAATACACCCCCCATCAGGTCATCGACGCGCGCGGCGGGGTGGTGCAGCCCGGTTTCATCGACTGCCATGTGCATCTCTCCCAGCACCTGGGCCGGGGCACCATCCCGGATCTGTGGCCCGAATCGCGCGAGCACGAACAGTGGCTCCCGTACTGGACGCAGATCAACGAGGAGGAGGCCCGCTGCTCGGCCCTGCTGGCCTGCATGGAGATGGTGCGCAACGGCACCACCTGCTGCTGCGACAACGGCGGCCGCTTTGCCGGCGAACTCAACGCCGAGGTGGTAGACCAGGTGGGCCTGCGCGGGGCCATTTCCGAGGTGTGCTGGGACCAGCCCCCGCATCCGCAGGTGGGGGTGGGCGACACCGATACTTGCCTACGCCGCCTCGAACGCCTGGCCCGCGCATTTCCCAAACACCCGGAGGCGCGGGTGTGGGCGGCAGTGAGCATGGCCGGCATGGGATTCTGCAGCGACCGCCTGCTGGTCGAGGGTAAGCAACTGGCCGACCAACTAGACACCCTCATAGACATGCACCAATCTTTTAGCTCAGAGGACGTGGCCCGCTACCGCCAGCACGCCAAGGGCAGGAGCGCCGTGGCCCATCTCGACAGCCTGGGCATTCTCGGCCCCAACCTCCAACTGGTGCATATGGTCCACACCGCGCCTGATGAGATCCCCCTGCTGGCCACCTCGGGCACCAGCGTCGTCCACTGCCCGGCCGCCTCCACCCGCATGGGCATGGGGGTCTCGCGCACCGGCCGCGTGCCCGAGTTGCTGCGGGCCGGGGTGAACGTGGCCCTCGCCGAGCAGGCCCTGGAGATGGCCACCCTCAACGGGGCCCGGGCCCTGGGCGTGGACCCGTGGACTGGCAGTCTGGAGCCGGGCAAGAAGGCCGACCTGGTGATCCACAATTACTGCCGGCCCGAGTGGCGGCCCGGCCTCGACCCGGTCACCAGCCTGGTCTACAGCGCCCAGTCCACTGGGGTGGACACGGTGATCGTCGATGGCCGGATCATCCTCGAAGGCGGGCGTTTCCCCCACCTCGACGAGGAGCGCCTGTACCGCCGCATCGACCAAGCCGCCCGCGCCCTGTACGCACGTATGGGCTGGGTCCCCCAGCACCGCTGGCCCCAGCTCTGAAGGAAGATTATAATAGACCCCATGAAACGCATCGCCGTGGGCCAACTCCTCCAGGAGACCAACACCCTCAACCCCCTGCAGACCCAGCGCCGCCACTTTGAGATCTACGGCCTGGGGCAGGGCGAGGCCGTGATGGGGCGGTACGGGGATACCGAGGAACTCTCCGGTTTCGCCAGCCTGCCCCAGGTCTTGGGCGAGAAGGTCGAGTGGCTGGGCCTGCTGCGGGCCCGGGCCTGGTCGGGCGGGGTGCTGGTTCCGGGCCTGCTTGGCGAACTGGTGGAGGCTTTCACCGCCCCGTTGCGCGGCCAACAGGTGGACGGCGTGCTGCTCTCCCTGCACGGGGCCCAGGCCGCTGCCGAGGACCCGGATGTCAGCGGCTGCCTGCTCCATTCCCTGAGTCAGGCCCTGGGCCCCCAGGTGCCCCTCGTCGCCACCCTCGACCTGCACGCCAACCTCACCCGCCGCATGGTGCAGAGCGCCGATGTCCTGATCGGTTACCACACCTTCCCCCACATCGACCAGGTGAGTTGCGGCCAGCGCGGCGCCCGCGCCCTGGCCCATCTCCTGCGCACCAGTGAGAGACCCCAGGTCTCGGCCTGGAAGATGCCCCTCCTGACCAACTCCGACGGCCGCACCACCGACCGGGGCGTGCTGGCTTCTCTGTGGAAGGAATTGGTGGCCGCCGAGGCCCGCGCCGACGTGCTCTCCACCGCCGTGTACATGGCCCAGCCCTGGCTGGACGTGCCCGAATTGGGCTGGACCCTGTACCAGGCCTACCTGGGGGAGCGCCCGCCCCTCGACCCCGAAGCGGTGGCCCAGGCCTGCTGGCAGACCCGCGCCCACCGCCAGACTCCCTTCCTGCGCCCCGCCGAACTGGTGCCGGCCGCCCTCAAAATCGCCGGCAGGCCGGTGGCGGTCTCCGAGAGTCACGACGCCACCAACAGCGGCGCCCCCGGCGACAGCACCTTGCTGCTGGAGGCGCTGACCGAGACCGCCATTCCCGAGGGCGGCGCCCTGACCTTCTGCGTGGACCCTCTGTCGGTGGCTCAGTGCTTTCGCGCCGGCGTGAGCGCGCTGCTGAGTCTGCAGGTGGGCGGGAGGATTGATCCATATTCGCGCCCCCTGCCCCTGCGCGCCCGGGTGCGCTATCTGGGACGGGTGGCCTACACCTTGTCGGGCCACGGCGGGCACAACCTGCCGGTGGATATGGGCCGAGCCGCGGTGGTCAGCGCCGGGGATGTCACCGTGGTGCTGGTGGAGGAAACCGGCCCTGGCTCCTCCCCCCGGCTCTACGAGGCGGTGGGATTGGACCCCCGGGACTTCAAGATCGTCATCGCCAAGAGCCCCGAGGGTTTCCGCCAGGACTACGAGCCCTTTGCCGCCGGCATCCTCTACTGCGGGGCCCCTGGCTGCGCCACCCCCTATCTGCTGGAGGCCGGGTTCAGATCCGCCAGCCGGCCCCTCTATCCCCTGGACCAAATAGACGAGATGTCGCAGGCCCCCTGGGCCGGAGAGCTGATACGATGACCGATTGGTTTGCCCGCGGCAAGAAGGTGCTGCCCGGCGGGGTGTGTTCCTCCACCCGCCTCAACCAGGGGCTGGGCGCTCCGGTGTACGTGACCAATAGTGAGGGAGCGCACTTCACCACCGTGGACGGCCGCCGCTTTCTCGACCTGTGCTGCGGGCATGGGGCCGCGCTCCTGGGCCACGGCCACCCGGCGGTGCGCCAGGCCCTGATCGACGCCGCCGAGGCAGGGATCTGCTGCGCCTTCGACTCCCCCCGCCACATCGAACTGGCCGAGGAATTGTGCCGGCTCATCCCCTGCGCCGAGCGGGTGCGCTTCACCAATTCCGGCTCCGAGGCCACCCTGCACGCCCTGCGCCTGTGCCGGGCCGTGACCGGCCGCGACCAGATCATCCGCTTCACCGGCCATTTCCACGGGTACCACGAACACACCTACATCGGCGGCCACCCCCCGGCTGCGGAACTGGCCCGGGCCTCCCAGTACCGCGAGTCGCCCGGCATCCCCGAGCCCCTCACCCAGTTCATCGTCGCCCTGCCTTTCAACGACCTCGACGTCGTGGAGCAGACCCTCAAGCGCCAGGCCGACCGCATCGGCACCCTCATCCTGGAGCCGGTGAACTTCAACTGCGGCGGCATTCCGCCCCAGCCGGGGTACCTGGAAGGCCTGCGCGAACTCACCCGCAAATACGGGGTGCTGCTCTTCTTCGACGAGATCCAGACCTCCTTCAAGAAGAGCGCCGGCGGGGCCCAGCAAGACTTTGGCGTCACCCCGGACATCTGCACCATCGGCAAGGCCCTGGGCGGCGGCCTGCCCCTGTCGGCCATCTGCGGGCCGGGGGCACTGATGGACCGCTTCAAACCCGCCGGCGACGTGCAGCACAGCGGCACCTTCAACGCCCCCCTGCTCAGCATCCTGGGCGGGGCGGCCTTCTGCCGCACCATCGCCGAGCCCTCCTTCTACCCCGAGTTACTGGCCAGGGCCGATCATTTCTACCAGGGTCTCGACGCCATCCTCTCCCGTCTGGGCCTGCCCGTGCAGGCCCCCCACCACGGGGCGCGCTTCGGCCTGCTCATGGGCCTGAGGGAAACACCCCGCAATTACGAGCAGCCCCTGGCCCACCGCCGCGACCTGATGCTGGAGTTCGTGCGCCAGACCGCATCCCGGGGCGTGTACTTCCACGACTACGGCGGCGGCCCCTGCCACCACGGCTTCAGCGCCGCCCACACCCGCGGGGATCTGGACCAGGCCCTCCAGGTCATCGAGGATTCCCTGTCGAGCATGAAGGACGGATTTGCCACGTAGGGGCGAAGGGCCTTTCGCCCCTACCGCCCGACGAGGGCAAGGTGGGCATGGCCTACATCATCGGCCAGATGCAGATGCTGCAGCGCCGGGCCGTGGAGGAAGTGGGCGGGAAGTAAAAAAATTCCCCGCCAGTCGCGGATGCGGCCGGCGGGGAGCCCCAAGAAATTTGGACCATTCGGTCCAGTAAAAGCTATCGGCTGAAATACACCAGCCTTTAGGGGAAAATCACCCCAGCAGCTCCAGCAGCTCCGCGTACGAGCCCAACACCGCCTGCGCCCCGGCCTCGCGCAACACCACCTCCGGGTGGCTGGAGGGAAAGCCGATGGCCTTCATCCCGGCGGCCCGGGCTGCCTGCAACCCGGGGACGGCGTCCTCGACCACCGCACAGGCCTCGGGCGCCAGCCCCAACCGCCGGACGGCCAGCAGGAAGAGGTCCGGGGCCGGCTTGCCCCGCTGCACCTCGACGGCGCTGCACAGGATGGGGAAGAATTCCAGCAGCCCCACCTCTTCCAGCGAGAAGCGAATCTTGGCCAGGTCCCCTGAGGAGGCCACCGCCACGGGGAAATCCCGCCGCCGCAATTCCTCAAGCGCCTCCCGCAGCCCCACAAAACTCTGCAGGTGGCCCCGCGCCAAATCGAAGTACTCCTGCTCCCGCTCGGCGAGGATGTCGGGCGGGAACTGCGCGCCGCGGGCCCGGTAGTGTTCCAGCACCGCCTGGTCCGACTGGCCGATGAAGGCCTCGATGTCGGACAGCTCAACCTCGATGCCGCGCCGCCGCAGCACCGGCAGCCAGGCCCCGCAGCTGAACTTCTCGCTGTCCACCAGCACCCCGTCGCAGTCGAAGATCAGACCCCGCACAGCGCTCACCAAGAAACCCGCCCTCACTTCCCCGAGCTGTACTCCCTGACCAACTGCGCGGCCCCGTCGATGATCAGGCCCTGCTCAGTGGCCAGCTCGAAAAACTGGCAGCCCTTGGCGATCCACTCCCGGCCCCGCTCCGGGCTGGAGGCGCTGGTGCCGAAGGCAACCTTGGATTTCTTGCACAGCTTGAGGATCTCCAGCATGGGCTTGCGCACCCGCGGGTGGTCGTAGTTGCCCGGCTCCCCCATGGCGATGGAGAAATCGTACGGCCCCACGTACACCATGTTCACCTGCGGGGTGGAGACGATCTCCGCGGCGTTTTCATAGCCCAGGGCAGTCTCGATGTGGACCACCACGGCCACCGACTCGTCGGCCCGCCGCAACCATCCCCGGTCGTCTGCCGGCCAGGCGTAGTCCACGTTGCCATAGCAGGGCGCCCCGGCCCTCGTGCCCCTGGGCGGGAACTTCATGTACGAGATCAACTCCTCGAGCTGGGCCCGGCTCTCGCTGCGGGGCAACTGCACGCCCACCACCCCAGCCTCCAGCAGACGGGCGGTTTCGGCGCGGTTGAGTTCGGCGATCTTGGAGACCACCGGCAGCTGGTTGTCCCGGGCGGCCAGGATGAAGTCGGTCATCTCCGCCCCGTCGAAGAACATGTGCTCCTTGTCCACGTAGATGAAGTCGTACCCGGCCTGGGCGTAGATCTTGGCCAGGGAAGGCCGCAGGTACTCGGCCACCGAGCCCCCCAGCATCACCTCGCCGGCCCGGAGCCGGCGTTTGAAGTTGCGGCCTAGCGCCGTTGGGTCCTGCTTGCGGGCGTTCTGCGTCACCTTGGTCTTGGCCATGCGAATCTCCTATGCGCTGATGGGAAGATGGGGATGCTCAAGCGGCAGCCCGCGCACCCCGGTGTCGTCGAAGCGGTGGATCACCAGATTGTCCAGCGAGGCGGCCAGCAGGATATCGCGCCGGGGCCCGGCAAAGACCACATCGGTAGGGCCTCGCAGGGCCTCGCCTCGCCAATCCTCGGCAAAGAGTTCGAGCCGCCGGCTTTTCAGGTCGAACACGTAGATGGCGTCGGGCCGGTGGCAGGCAATCCACAGCCGGCCCTCGCTGTCAAAGGCAATGCCGTCGGGGATATGGCGGGGCATGTGCACCACCCGCTCGAAGGCCCCGGCCTCCCCATCCGGCCCGATGGCGATGCGGGCGACGGCATTGCCGAAGGTCTCGACAAAATAGAGATGTTGCGCCCCGGCGTCGAGGGCGATGGCGTTGGGGGTGTCCACGGCCTCCGGGTGCCACAACCTGGCCTCGCCGCCGCTGGGCGGGATCTTGTAGAGCTGGCCGTTGACCGCCCCCGACCAGTCGCCGCTGTCCGAAAGATACAGGTTGCCCTGCCGGTCGAAGGCCGGATAGTTGGTGCACAGGAAGGGCCGACCTCCCGGTCCGGTGGCATAGGTGCTGAGCTGTCCCTGGGGCGTGAGGCGCAGCACCTGGCCGGCCACGCAGTCGGCGCAGTAGAGGTTGCCCGCCGCGTCCACGGCCTGGCCCAGGCAGCGGTTGGGGGTGCGGGCAATGATCTGGGCGCTGTTCTGCTCCAGATCCACCCGGTAGATCTGGGCTCCGGTCCCGGTGGTGTACACCTCGCCCTGCGGTCCCACCGAGAGGGATTCGGGGTGGTCCACGTTGGGGATATGGCGGATGTGGCGCAGTTCGTAGGGTATCATCTCAGCTCCAGTTCGGGATAAAGGGGCAACTCCACCACCCGCCCGCCCTGCTCGGCCGAGCGGTACGCGGCCTCCATCAATTCCACGCAGCGCAGCCCCTCCACCCAGGTGAGACAGGGAGGACGCTCCTCCTGCACCCAGCGCACAAAGTCGCCGATCTCCAGGCGGTAGGCGTGGTCGAAACCCAGATCGTCGAAACGCTCGTGGTGGGGATGCTCCTCGTCCAGGCGCTGCCAGTACAGGTCGATGTGGTCCAGGCTGGGAACTAACTTGAACCCCCCGTGCCGGCACTCCCCCCAGGGCCCCTCGGACTGGCGAAACTTGTGGAGGGGAAAGGTCATGGCGCTGGTCAGGGTGGCCACTGCCCCGCGGTGAAAGGAGAAGGTGAGGTGGAGAATGTCGGGGTACTGGTAGCCGGTCTCGTGCTGCGGGCCGTAAAAGGCGCTGACCCTGCGGGCCTCGCCGCACATGGCGCGGAACCAATCGATCACGTGGACGTTGGTGGCGTGCAACTGGCCACCGCACCGCCGCGGGTCGCCCCACCAGCTCTCGGTGAAGCGATAGGGGCGGTAGTCGGCATAGCCGCAGGCCTGGATGGCCAGGGGTTCGCCCAGCGGCCCATTCGGCCGGACCAGTTCGATCAGCCGCGCCCAGGGAGGCCGCAGCCGGCGTTTGTGCCCGACCATCATTTTCACCCCCTGCGCCTGGCAGGCGCGCACCATCTCCCAGCACTCAGGCACCGTGCGGGCCATGGCCTTCTCGCAGAAGACGTGCAGGCCGGCGCGGGCCGCGGCCACGGCGATGGGGGCGTGGGCGAAGTTGGCCGCGGTGATGGCCACCGCGTCCAGTCCGCCCCGGGCGAAGAGTTCCTCGTACCTGGCAAAGCAGGACGCCTCCAGCCCCAGGGCCGCGGCCGTGTCCCTGGCCCGTTGCACCTGGGGATCGCACAGCCCGGCGATGGTCCCCACCTCCAGGATATAGCGCCCCAGGTGGCGCCCGAAATCCCCGCAGCCGACCAGGCCAAAGCGCAGGAGGGCAGCCATCTCAGCCCAATTCCGCCGGCCGGTACTCCCAGCCGCCCCGGCCATCGCCGATGCGCAGGGGGTGCTCCTTCCAGCCCAGTTTTTCCATCATCCCTCCCATTCCCGCGCCTCCTCCCCCTCCCCGATCACCGGCAGGCAGGCTATCCTCAGGCGGGCGCAGCCCAGGGGGATCAAGCGCACCTGCTCCTCGGGCTCTGCCGAGCGCACCGGGCTCTGCCGCAATTCCTGCACCGTCTCCTGCTCCAGTTTCCAGCCCGGGATGCGCCGGGCATGGACCCTGATCTCCAGAGGCGCCCCCTCCGGGGTCCAGGGCTGGTCGGGCACCGGGCCGCGCTGGCGCACCTCGAAACCCGAGAGCGGATGGGCCGGATCGAGCACCAGGCCAAAGTTCCAGGGGGTGGTGGGCAGCACCTCCCATTCGGGCCATTCCTCGCTGCCCCCGCAGCGCCGCCATTCCTCGCCGATGGCCAGCGAATAACTCAGCGGCCCGCGCTCCACCGTGACACTGCCATTGCGCGGCCAGGTGGTGAGGGCCAATTCCATGGGCATATGCACCAGGACGTGGTCACCGGAAACCCACTGCCGCGCGATGCGCACGTAAGCGCCTGGCTCAGGGCACAGGTCCAGGCGCTTGCCGGCCACGGTCACGTGAAAAGCCCGGCACCAGCGCGGCACTCTCAGATATAGGGGGAACTCCACGGGCCGGCTGCATTCCACCTCCAGCTCCACCTCGCCTTTGAAGGGATAGTCGGTCTGCGCCCGGATATTTACCTCCTCCCCGGCCGCTCCCACCCGGGCCCGCACCTGGCAGGCTCCGTACAGCCAGGCCACCAGGCCCTGGTCCGGACTGGCCAGCCACAGGTGCTGGCTGTACCAGGGCCAGCCCATGGCCGCGTTGTGCTGGCAGCAGCGGTACATATGGGGCGAGTAGTCGATCATCCGCCCCTTGTTGCAGTAGTGGTGTTCCCCCGAGGCGTCCAGTTGGGGTTGGTTGGAGGCGGTCAGGTAATGCAGGGCCTTGAGGTCCGGGGTGGAGGAGGCCGGGAAATGGTTGAGGGTCACGTCCTCGCAGCGGTCCGCGTACAGCGGGTTGCCGGTGATGCGCCCCAGGTGGAAGAAACTCTTGTTGAACTCCACCATGGCGCAGGTCTCGATGGCCTGGCGCGGGTCCACGCAGCCGGCGCGGATCAATTCGTCGCCCCCGAAGATCCCCCGCGGCTGCTGGCCCCAGGTGCTCAGGTGCTGGTGATACCAGTACTCGGTCTGGGCCAGCAGGCGGGGGTCTCCGGCCTGGGGATAGTAGAGCCCCGGATAACTGAAGCGCTGGGTGAAGTTGACCACGTGGTTGTCCAGCCACTCCCCATGGGGCGGGCGGATATGGCGGAAGAAGCGGGTGGCCAGGGAGAGCAGCCACCCTTCGCCAGTGTGGTTGTAGAGCCAGTGCAAATGGGGGATCATGTCCCCGGCCCGGTCCCGCTGGATGGTCGGCTTCCAGTCGCCAAAGCCCTCCTGCAGGGGCTGGATGAAGTTGGCCTCGGGGATCTGGCGGCAGAACTCGAAGAAGCGGCGCATGAAGGGCAACACCCGCGCATCCCCGGTGCACTCGTGGTGGTGGATCAGCGCGTCGAGCATGACCATGTGCGGCCACAGATCCACCAGCTCCTGGCCGTTTTTCCCCCTCACCAACCGGTGGGCCCGGGCCCCGAAATACCCCTCGGTATCCTGGCTGCCCAGGATGGCCTCCATCCAGCGGCCGGCCTCTCCTAACAACACCTGATCCCCGGTGAGCACCGCCAGGTCGTAAAACCCGCGCAGCCAGTACCCCTGTTCCTCCCAGCCCTCCTTCTCCCCACCCAGCCAGCCGTTGTCCGGGGCCAAAAAGGCGCTCAGCTCCCCCAGCCGGCCGGTCATGCCTTTGGCCATCAGGTCCAGCTGGTGGCGCAGCCACCCTTGGGGCTGCACCTTCCCCAGGGGCAGCTTGAGCAGATGGCTGGGCGTCAGCGGGGCGCGGTTGGCCAGGTAGTGGGCATGGGTCCGCTGGCGGGCAGGCCGGGAAACCACGGTCGCTTTCATGGCGATCTCCTTTTACCAGCCTTTCCAGCTGCCGTCGCTATGGCGGTACTGGCGATAGGGCAGGGGCTCGTACGGCAGGCGGGCGACGTCCTGCTCCTTGATCTCGATGCCCAGGCCCGGTGCGTCATTCACCGCGATGTGCCCGTCCACCACCACCCAGTTGTGCTCGGCGTACCGGTCGAAGAGGGCGAACCAGGGATCGTTCATCTCCTGGATGAGGAAATTGGGGGTGGCCGCCGCCGCGTGCAGGCTGGCGGCCAGGCACAGGGGGCCGCCGGCATTGTGGGGGGCCATCAGCATCTGGGCCTCGCTGGCCATGTGGGCGATGTACGCGTAGGTGGTCAGGCCAAAGCAGTGGGCGATGTCGGGCTGCAGATACGCACAGGCTCGGGCCTCGATCAGGGGCTTGAATTCGCCCGGGGTGAAGAGCTTCTCCCCAGTGGCCACTGGCACCGGGCTCTTGCGGCTCACCTCCAGCAGGGCCTCCACCGATCCCGCCTTGACCGGCTCCTCCAGAAAGAGGGGCCGGAAGGGCGCCAACTGCCTGGCGAACTCCACGCTCAGTTCGGGCGAAGGACTGCCGTGGGCGTCGAGCAGGATGTCGAAGTTCGGGCCCACGGCCTGCCGGATGGCCTCGACACAGGCCACGGAAAGGGCCACGGCCTCCGGGTCCATGGGCCAGGCCCGGGTCTCCAGCGGGTTGCCCTTGGCCGCCGCGTACCCGGCGGCCTGCACCTTCAGGGCCTCGCGCGCCGCCTTCTCGGGGTCGTCCATGGAGATGCCGCTGTACACCCGCACCCGCTCGCGCTGCCTTCCTCCCAGCAGGGCGTGTACCGGCGCGCCCCAGGCCCGGCCCGCCAGATCCCAGAGGGCCATGTCGATGCCAGCCAGCGCGGTGCCGAAGACCGGCCCGCCCTTCCAGGGCAGGCGGTTGGCGATATCCTCGCCGATGGCCCGCACCCGCAAGGGGTCCTGGCCCACCAGCAACCCTTCCCACTCCCGCAGGGTGGCCTCCACCGAGGGCACCAGCCATTCACCGGTGCCCTCCCCCCAGCCGCTGATCCCCTTGTCGGTCTCGATCTTGAGGAAGAGCCAGGGTTTGGAGGTGCTGCACAGGAGCGCCCCCGTGTGCGGGTCGCGGATCTCCTGCCCGGTGGGCACACTGAACTTGTAGATCCTGATCCCCGAGATTTTCACACTGGCCTCCCCTTTTCTGTCGCAAAATAACGCCACTGGGAGAATGCCGGGCAACCTGAGCAAGTCCCCTGAGGGGCGGCGGTGAGCGATCCTTCCGGCTTTTTCCCAGGCGCGTCCTTCTCCCTCGCTCGCTCTGGCTCCGCTACCCCGCAGCCCCGCCACGCGGACTTCCCTTCCCAACCTCTCCCCGGAAAAAGCCTTCAGGCTCATCTCCCCGCCGCTATATCGGGTCTCGACGGACACTTGC
Organism: Candidatus Latescibacterota bacterium; assembly: GCA_016187725.1. Classification (GTDB taxonomy): domain Bacteria; phylum Latescibacterota; class UBA2968; order UBA8231; family UBA8231; genus SICG01. Next base: position 673 of record JACPJE010000278.1, on the reverse strand, counting down.
CCCATGCCCGCCGCTACATCGGATCACGTCTCGCCGTGGCTCCCTGTTCCCCGGCCAGCAGCACCGCCGCCTGTTCCCGCACCTGGCGCACGAAGAAATGGTAATATGCCGCCAGGGTGGCGCGGTCCGAGTCGTCGCGGATATGCGCGGCCGTGGCGGGCATCCAACTCCTGCCAGCACTGCCTGAACTGTCGGTCTGCATGCGGGTGCTCGGGCAGGGAGAGGTGGATCTCATCGACCTGTCCCCACTGCCCCAACAGGGCCTCGAACCCGGCCTGGATCAGCCCGACGTGGTTGGGGTTGGTCAGGTCTCCGCGCTCGGCGCAGGTCAGCCCACCCAACTGGATCACCTGCTCGGTGGGCCGCTGGAGCAGAGGGCGAAACTCAGCGGGGAACTCCAGGGGCTGTACGTGCAGGGCGGTGTGCATGCCCAGCGCATGCGCCTGATCGAGGATACCCGCCAACAGGCAGCGCCCAGCGGCCAGCCTTTCCTCGTAGGTGTGGGCGCCCTGGAACTCGGGGTTGTCCAGCACTTTCATCTCACCCAGGTGCTCCCTGCCGATAGTGTCGGGGCCGATGGGGATCTGCTGGCCGAAGAGCAGGGTGGCGGTCTGCCGCCGGATACCCCCGTACTCGAAGTCCACGAAGGGATGGTGGGGCCACAGGCACAGGT